>DASUXL010000383.1:0-2097 GCA_036377915.1 Candidatus Limnocylindrales bacterium | reverse complement strand
GTCGGGTGCAAAGCCTTGAAGTCATTGGCGACCTTCTGCCAGAACTGCTTACCCGGCCCCTCATCAGAGGCGTTATGCCACCACGTCAGGGTCACCGGGTCCTTGTAAAGTTCGCCTCCGGACGAAGGCTCGTCATTACTGCACGCGCTGGTTAGCAACAGGGTGGTCGTCGCCATTAGCGCCAAGGCGGCGCGCAAGCGGCGCGATCGTGCCATTGGAGTCTCCTCAAAGCGGGTGTCGCGTCAGCCAACCGAAACTTTCTGTCTTGATCCGAAAATTATCGGGAATGCCGCGGACGTTACGGCCTGGTTGCGGTCTCGGTCAAGGGGCAACCGATCGCTGTACACAGGTTGTTATCCACCGGGTGGGGCGGCGCTGTCGCGCACGATCAGCTCGGTCGCCAGCTCCACCCGCGGACTCTCGATCTTCTCCCCCTGGGCGAGGCGCAACACGGTCCGCGCGGCGAGGGCTCCCATCTCGGTCAGTGGTTGCCGGACCGTGGTGAGTGGAGGCGAGGACCACCGCACCTCGGGCAGATCGTCGAATCCGACGACGCTCACATCGCCGGGGACCCGCAGGCCCCGCTGGCGTACCGCCTCATACACACCAAGCGCCATCTGATCGCTGGAGGCGAAGATGGCCGTGGGCGGTTTGTCGAGCGCCAGCAACGCGTTCCCGCCGGTGAATCCCGACTCGTGATAGAAGTTGCCCTGACGGATGAGCTCATCGCAGACGGCGATCCCCGCGGCCTCGCACGCGGCGCGGTATCCGTCCAGTCGCGCCCGGCTGCACAGCAGTTGCATCGGGCCGCCGATGAAGCCTATTCGCCTGTGGCCCAACGAGATTAGGTATTCGGTGGCGCGCAGGCCGCCGGTCCAGTTGGTCACGCCGATCGTGGGCATGTCCATCGACGGGACTCCGGCCGGGTCGACGACCACCACCCCGACGTTGAGCCGGCGCAGCTCGGTGTAGACCGGCGAGGCCAGCTCGGAGGTGACCAGGATGACGCCGTCGCTGGCCCGTGCCCGCAGGTTCTGCAGCCACTGCTGGGTCGGCCCGGTGCGGCGGTGGATCGCCGAGACCACTGTCCCGACACCGGCGGCGTGCGCCACGTCCTCCACCCCACGGATGATCTCGACCGCCCATGGGCTGTCTAGGTCGTTGAAGACGAGGTCGATAAGCTCGGCGCTGACCGTGACGCGGGTCGACCGGCGCCTGTAGTCATGCCGCGTGAGCAGCTCTTCGACCCTCTGCCGGGTGCCGGCCGCCACATCGGAGCGCCCGTTGATGACCCGCGAGACGGTCGGCACCGAAACGCCGGCCTCGCGGGCGATCGCCGCGATCGTGATCCGTCGTTCCTGGTGCATGGTCACACGCGCTCCTTCGTCTTTCCCGCCCCAAGCGTAGAGGAACGACCGCCGGAGCTGTGAGGTCAGCATGCCACGAAGTAACGGAACTCTTCCGGAACATTCTCCCCCAAGGACCTTGCCGGAATGATCGGGCCGCTCCCACCACCCTCAGGGCCCGGTACGGCCGTCCAGCCGGGTGAACAGCCTGGCGGTGCGGTCGTCGCAACCGGTCGCGAGCAAGGCGCCGTCGCGGCTGAACGCGAGTGATCGCACCGCGTCGGGGTGGCCGATCGTGGCAACTACCGTGCCGTTGCGCGGGTCGCGCAGGGCCACTACTCCGGTGCTGGCGGCGGTTGCCAGCCACCGCCCGTCGCCGCTGAACTGCGCGGCGAGGATACCGCCGGGGTGGTCGCCGGCCGTGGCGAGTTCCGAGCCGGTGGCCGGATCCCACAGCACCACCCGGCCATCCAGGCCGGCGCTGGCGAGGACGGAGCCATCCGGATGGAAGGCGACCGCGACGACACCGTCGTCGTGCCCGGTGAGGCGGGTGAGCCGGCCGGTGTCCAATCGCCACAGGTGCAGATGGGCGGTGCCGTCCTCACCGCCTTTGGCAAGCATCGTGCCGTCGGGGCTGAACTCCAGGGTGGATCTGCCCGAGGAGACCACGGACAGCGGCGGGGTCAGACGCTGGACTTCGCTGCCGGTCGCGAGGTCCCAGACCACGACGTCCTTGTCGCCCATCGCGGCG
>DASUXL010000382.1:0-21937 GCA_036377915.1 Candidatus Limnocylindrales bacterium | reverse complement strand
GTGACCTCCGCCTCCATCCCGAACCCGCGAGACTTGACGTTGAGCGAGCGGTAAAGCTCCAGCGGCATGAGCTTGTAGCAGGTCTCAAGGTCGCCGATGTACGAGTTGAACAGGATGTTGGCGGCGAGCGTGACACCCTTGTTGCCCATGACGTACCAGAACGAATAGGCGGCGTGCCCGCCGAAGGTGCGGTTGCCGTAGACCACCGTGGCCTTGCCGTCGAGCACCGGCTGGAGCAGGCGCGGAATGTCCTGCGGGTCATACTCCAGGTCGGCGTCGAGGATGACCATGTAGTCGCCGTCGGCCTGGTCAATGGCGGTGCGGATCGCGGCGCCCTTACCAAGGTTGGCGGGGTGGTGGACGGCGCGCAGACGGGGATCGTCGCAGCGGCTCAGGATCTCGGCCGTGGCGTCGGAACTGCCGTCGTTGACCACGACCATCTCGACGTCGCACGGATAGGCGACCGCCAGAGACTGCTTGAGTGCCTCGCCGAGCCGAGCCTCCTCGTTATAGACCGGCATCAAAATCGAAAGCTTCACTACTGCTCCCTGCTCAGCGCAAACATCTCGCCGAGTCTAGAACGTCACCATGCTGACCGCACGCGCTCACCCAATCGCGTACGTCGCGACCGTTATCGCGACGAGCGCGAAGAACGTGCCGCCAAGAACCATGGTCTGGACCAATGTCCTATTCTGCCGTGGCGCGTACGCCAGGCCCAAACCGCACACCGCGCCGGTGACAAGCCCACCCATATGACCGGCGATCGATATGCCGCTGACCGTGAACGTCAACACCACGTTGATCAGGATGATCGGGATGACCGAGGTGGCATCACGCCCCAACCGCCGCAGCACCAGGAAATACGCCGCGAACAAGCCGTAGATCGCCGTCGACGCACCCGCGGACAGGCTGGTCGGGGAGAAGACGTAACACGCGACGTTGCCGCCGAAGCCCGCGAGCAGGTACAGCGCCGCGAACCGGATCGGACCCAGCGCCGCCTCGAGCGAACGCCCGAGCACCCACAGCGCATACATGTTCAGCGCCAAGTGGATGATCCCGTAGTGCAGGAACATGGCGGTGAACAGCCGCCAGATCGCACCCTGGTCGATGCCCGGCGCTCCGAGGCCGATCGGCTGACCATCGCGGCTGAGCACATAACCCGGACCGTTGACCGCACCCCACACGTGCAGATCGGTGATCCCGCCGCCGAACAGCGACAAACCGCCCATGGCCAGCGTGACCAGGAAGACCGCGACGTTGAGGAAGACCAGAGCCTTGGTGACATAGCCCTCAATCCCGGCCTGAGATCCGCCGAAGTGGGTCAGGGCCGGACGCTGCGTGCGCCGCCCCTCCGCCACACACTCCGGACACTGGTGCCCGACCGACGCAACGATCATGCATTCGGGGCAGATCGGCCGATCGCACCTGGTGCACCTGATGTAAGTCTCGCGCCCGGGGTGGCGATAGCAGACCGGAACCGGCGGCTGCCCCTGACCGGAAGCAGCCGCCGGTCCAAGTTCCGGCGAGTCGTTCGACGCAGACGTCATGTCAGCGAGATTAGCGCTCAAACTCCACGCGCTGGATGGTCACCGGCTCGCGCGGACGCTCCGAAGCCGTATCCACCTGGGAGATCGCGAGTACGACATCCGCCGATTCCTGATCGGCGACGGCCCCGAAGATCGTGTGCTTGAAGTTGAGCCACGTCGTGGGGACCACGGTGATGAAGAACTGCGACCCGTTGGTGCCCTGGTTGTTCGGGCCCGGGCCGGCGTTCGCCATGGCCAGCAGGTACGGCCGGTCGAAGGTGAGCTCCGGGTGGATCTCGTCGGCGAAGGTGTAACCGGGGCCGCCCCGGCCCGTTCCCGTCGGATCCCCGGTCTGGATCATGAAGTCTGCCATCACCCTGTGGAAGGTGACGCCGTCGTAGTAGGGTCCGCTGATCGGCTGGCCGTTTCGTGGATCCGTCGCCCCTTGCCGCTTGCCCTCAGCCAGCTCCACGAAGTTGCGAACCGTTTTCGGCGCGTGGTTGGGGAACAGCTCAAGCCGGATCGGGCCCATGCTGGTGTGCAGAACGGCGGTCGTGGGCATGCTGTCAGCCACGTGTTTTCTCCTGTCACAGGCGGAGTCGGTTTACGGGTGGAATTCTCCCATGTGAGGAGATCCGGCTGCGTGAGGGCGTCCGGCGAGGCAGGATGGCAAGGGAACAACTACTAGGGTGCGGGGGGCATTCAATGTGGGGTTTTTCCAGGAAGACACGGGGCGAGCTGATGCGCGCCGAACTCGGTGAGAGCTGGGACCACTTCCTCTCGGCCGCCACCCACGCGGCCAACGGAATGGGACAATCGGTCGGCCCAAGGGCGACCAAGGTCAAAAGCGCAGCGGCGCAGAGCTGGACCTCGACAGCGGCGGCCCTGGCGCCGCTGGCCGCGGCCTACCGCGAGGGCGCAGCCGATGCCACAGCCGCCGCGTTGAAGCTGAAGAAGAAGGCTACACATTCGCGCAAGAAGGGAAACGCGGTGTCAAAGAAGAGGACGGGCATGCTCGTCGGGCTGCTGGTCGCGGGTGCGGCCATCGGCGCGGCCGGCGCGCTTGTGATGCGCAGGCGTCGCAAGCAGCAGTGGTCGGAGTATGACCCCACCGCGGCCTTGGACTCGATGTCCTCGGACGCTCGATCCATGGTTGACAAGACCGCCAACAAGAGCGGCAACACCATGGACAAGCTGGCCCATCACACGAGCAAGGCGATGGACAAGACCGCTGACAAGCTTCAGTCGGCGGCGTCCTCCATGCGCAAGACCGACTTCCAGTCCAAGACGGACGAAGGGGCCGAGCGCCTCAACGAGGCCACCGACAAGATGGCCTCCAAGTTCGGCTCACCATCCCAAAACAACCGGCCCTAATTTTGGCGCGTGCAAAGCAACGCGCGGGCATTGCCGCCAGAGGAGCCGACGATCGTGCCTGATCATTTGGCAAACGAAAACCCGTGTTTGCCAAATGATCAGATCCCGAACGCCGGCGGCGGCAATGCGTTCTACAACCAGCCGTTGCGGCGCAGGATCCGATAGACGATGAACGAAATGGCGACCATCACGCCAAGCACCAGGGGGTACCCGAACTCCCACTCGAGTTCGGGCATGCGCCTGAAATTCATGCCGTAGACGCCCGCGACCGCCGTCCACACGGCGGCGATCGCGGCCCACGAGGCGATCTTGCGCATGTCATTGTTCTGGTCGACGGTCACCTGTGCCAGCCGCGCCTGCATGATCGAGATCAGTAGGTCGTCGAATGCGCTGATCTGCTCGACGACGCGGGCGAGGTGATCCTGCACGTCCCGGAAGTACTTGCGCAGCTCCTTGGGGATCTCCGGGATGTCGGTGACGAGCGCGAGCATCGGCCGCTGCAGGGGCAGCACGGCGCGCTTGAACTCGACCAGCTCCCGCTTGAGCTGGTAGATGCGCTGCATGCGCCCGCTGGACTTGGTTTCGCGGGCGAACACCGCCTCCTCCAGCGCGTCGACGTCCTGCGCGATGCCGTCGACCGCGGCAAGGTACAGGTCGACGACGTAGTCCATCACCCCGTACGCCACCGCCCACGGGCCCTGCTTGAGCAGATCCGGCTTGTGCTGCAGGCGTTCGCGCACGGGACGCAGCCGGCACGCCTCACCATGCCGCACGGTGATCACGAAGTCGTCGCCGATCAGCAGCATCACCTGTCCGGTGTCGACGACCTCGGTCTTCTCGGTCAGGTTCTCGTGCGGCACGTACCGGGCGGATCGCAGCACCAGGAAGTGGACGTCCCCGAACTGCTCCAGTTTGGGCCGCTGCCCGGCCGCGACGACGTCCTCGACGGCGAGCTCGTGCAGCCCGAACGCCTCGGCGATGCCCTTCATCTGGTTCTGGGTCGGCGCGTTCAGCCCCAGCCACACGAACGAGCCCCGCTTGCGCCGCGCGGCGGCGAGGGCCTCGCGGTAGTCGAGTGTTTCGGGCTGCTGCCTGATCCCGTCGACGTAGACCGCACAGTCCACAATGGCCTCGTGCTCGGGTGCGGCTGTCACGGCCGGGCGCTGCCCGTCGCCGACAAGGATCCGTCCCATGGCACGGGCCCGCGTAGCCCAAGATCGAGTAAGCCTCTCGCTACGAATGGGCTCGGCCATGACGCACACCTCCCTAGCCTGGACACCTCAATCAGGGTACGTCAGGGCCGATCATGTGAGATCAAACGGAAGGCGGGACCGGGTGGACCGTCCGCATTTATCGGGGGGATGGGGGTGCGGCCGGTCCACCCGGTGGAAGGTGGACCGCTGCGATGCCACCACAGGGGCGGCGCCGCGACAATCCACCATCACGGAACGACACCCGGGGTGGGGTGGGTGACGCTCCTTCGGGGGACGGAGGCATAGCTCTCGGTGCGCCTTGCGCATAGCAATGACGCCCGACGCATTGTGATCCGCCCGACGGGCGCTAAGGAAGGCGATCCTTCTGTCGTCTTCCTGACAGAACCATCGGGGGATCGGTGATTTTTCAGCCTCGGATGGCCTCGACCGCCTCCGCCAACCGGCGGACACCCGTATCTATTTGGTCGACAGTGACGGCGCTGAACGCGAGCCGCAGTTCGTGTTCCCCGCCCTCAAGCAGGAAGTCAGAACCCTTCACGACCGCAACGCCCCGCTCCGACGCCGCGGGCACCAACTTATCTACGTGGATGTCACCCGGGAGCTTGATCCACAGGAAATAGCCGCCGTCCGGCTCGGTGAACTCCACCCCGGGGATCCACCGCCGCAGCGATTCCGCCAAAAGTGTGGCCCGCTCGGAAAGTGCCGCCTTGACTGTCGCGATTGAACGGTCTATGTCGCCGGAGACGCAGAACTGGTACACCAGCCCCTGGGCGACCTGACCGGCGGAGATGTAGAGGTTGGTGGCCTTCTTGGCGATGTCGTCGATCAGCGGGGTGGGGCCGACCAGGTACCCGACCCGCACCCCCGGGCAGACGGTCTTGGTGAACGAGCTGGCGTGGACCACGATCCCGGCCGTATCCATCGACAGCATCGAGGGCAGCGCCTCGCCGCGGAAGCGGATGTCGACGTACGGGTCGTCCTCGAAGATGGTGAAGCCGTACTCGGTGGCGAGCGCGAGCAGGTCGCGCCGCTTCTCCAGGGACAGCGTGACGCCGGCCGGGTTCTGGTAGTTCGGGATCACGTGCGCCAGCTTGGGCCGCACCCCGGCCTCGAGCAGCCCGCGCAGCTCGGCGGTGTCGATGCCGTCCGGGCGCAGGGTCACCTGGTGGATCTCGGCGCCGAGGCCGCGCAGGTTCAGCAGCGTGCGGTCATAGGTGGGTTTCTCCACGATGACCTGGTCGCCGGGCTTGACGACGTGGTTGAACAGGAAGGCGTCCGCCTGCAGCGAGCCATTCGTGACCAACACCTGGTCCGCACCGGTGTTGTGCTTGGTGGCGATCCACTCGCGCAGGGGCAGGTACCCGTAAGAGTTGCCATACGCGGTGATTCCGGCTGGGTCGGCGGCGAAGGCCCGGACAGCGGCGTCCGAAAGTCCTTTGATGTCGATGATGTCCAAGCTCGGTGCGCCACGCGCGAACGAGATTAGCTGCTCTTCCGGCCTGGCGGCGTCTAGAGGAGCTGCTGTCTTTTCGCGAGGCGAGGCGTCGCGGCCCGGCGGTTCGGTCATGGCACTGAGAGTAACGAAGCTGTCGGGTCAGCCTGCGTGGACCTGCGCGTTGCTTTAGCGCGCTTATGTTGCTGCAGTCTCCGCCACGCGCCGCTTTGACCACTCGCGCATGAGGTCCCGCACGGAGATCACCCCGACCACCTCGCCGTCCTCGATCACGACCAGGTGCCGGAAGCCGCCGCGGCTCATCACCACCGCCGCCTCCTCGAGGCTCCAGTCCGGGTGGGCATAGACCGCGTCCCAGGTCACGTGTTCGCGGCAGGTCTCCACGTCCGGGTCGCATCCCTGGCCGAGCGCGTAAAGCACGTCACGCTCGGTCATGATGCCTGGACCCTCGCCGTCCGGGTCGTGGATGACCGCCGAGCCGACATGCCGGGTCGTCATCAACTGGGCCGCTCGGCGCAGGGTGTGCTCAGGGCCGATCATCAATACCGGCTTGGCCATCGCGTCGCGCACGGGAATCGTCGTCATCGCCAAAATCACTCCCTCGGTTCGCAACCCTATTGAAACGCACCGTACGGACATACTGGCCCGGTTGTAGGTAACTCTCAAGACTTGTTATGGAATGAGGTTTGTGCTGCGTACAGCCGACTTCTACGCCGCCAACCGCGGCGGCGGGATCTTCTCGGAGGCGATCAGCCAGCGCCTGGGCGCTGTGATCGCGCTCTGGGCGGCGCGGTTGGGCCTGCGACCGACCACGGTGACGCTCACCAATTTGGTGCTCGGATTGATTACCTCGGCGCTGGTCGGGTTCCACATTCCGGGAGCGGGGTGGGTGGCGCTCGTGGGCTGGCAGGTCGCCTACGCGATGGACTGCGCCGACGGTCAGCTCGCCCGGGTGACCGGCCAGGCCAGCCCGGCCGGGGCGCGGGTGGACGTGCTGTGCGACGTCGCCTCGCACATCGCCCTGGTCAGCGCCCTGGTCGCGGTGGCGCGGCCACCGGTTGTGCTCGCCGCCGCGTTCGCCGGGCTGTGGATGGTCAACGTGGTGACCAGCGTGCTGGCCGGGCCGTCGATGATCACGAAGCGTTCCCTCATGATCAGGATTTTTAAGGGGGTACGGGACTATGGCGCCATCGTGGCAACGGCGGCCCTGATTTTGATCATCGCGCCGGGGTTGCTGATCTGGTTTCTGGTCCTGTCCTGCGTGATCAATGCCGGGTTCCTACTGGTGAGCCTGATTTTCGCGGTCCGCGCCGCGTTTGCCCAGCCCCGCGTAGACGCCGATGAGCTGGTCGGTGACGCGAGCGGGGCTGAATAGCCGCAGGTAGCGTTCGCGGGCCGCGCCCGACAGGGAATTTGCCTGGCAAATTGCGTCGGGTAGCGCGCTGGCCCACGCGTCGACGGTCGGCGGGACGATCCAACCGGCATTACCCACAATTTCCGGAATACCGCCAAATGGGGTACCGATAATTGGCCGGCCGTTCGCCAAAGCTTCGATCGCGACGGTCGGGAAGACATCCTCCATCAGGGAAGGCACCGCAACGATCGCGCTTTGCCGGATCGCCGCCCGGGTCTCGCCGGGCGAAAGGATGCCGAGACCGCCGGCCGTGGGATGGACCCCACCGGCGATCCGCAACGGCACACCGGCCCGAAGGCACGCCTCGACAAGGAGATCGATGCCCTTCTCCGGGGACGGCCGCCCGGCGAACAGCACGCCGTGGCCGGGTTCGGGCGGCGGGTCGCCCGGATCCGCCACCGAATTGGGTTTGATCACGATGCGGTCGGCGCTGATCCCGTACCCCCGAAGATGATTTTGAATAGCGGATGTCGGAGCGATAAACCGATCCACGCCGCGCCAAGTCCCTGCGTGGATCTGGAGCGCGACCGCCATGATCGCGCTCTGCGCGCGGGAACCGCGATAGCAGGCGTGCCGGATCGCGGCGGTCGGGTCGACGCGGCAGTCCCGGCAAACCATCCCATCGCGGAAGTACAGCCCGGAAACGCAGACATGGCGGTAGTTGTGGACGGTCTGCACCACCGGAACCCCGCGCCCCTGCGCGGTCCGCACCACCCAGGGAGACAGCAGCGGGTACGGATTGTGCAGATGCACCACGTCTGGCCGGTGTCGTGCGATCAACTCGGCCAGGTCGCGCTGGGCCGCGCCGGCCCGGATCGGAGCCAGCGGCAGCAACAACTTCTGCCCCAGCGGCAGCGCCGGAATCCGGTCCGAATGGCGCAGGAACGGCACCACCCGCAGGCCCGCCGCGACGAGCTGCTCGATCTCCTGGTCGACGACGAGGTTCTCGCCGGACGGGGAGGCCGACCGGTAGCGGTTGTGCGCGACGATGACCGTTATCGGCGGATGGGCCGTCACCGTCATATGGGTCAGAATAGGTCCGTGCCAGAGTTGCCCGAGGTGGAAGCGCTATCTGCGTACCTGCGCGAGCGCGCGGTCGGCCAGAGTGTCGAGCGCGTCGACATCGCCGCGATCAGCGCTTTGAAGACCTTTGACCCCCCGATCACCGCGGCCGCCGGCCGTGTCCTGACCAACGTCACCCGCCACGGCAAGTTCCTCGACCTGGAGCTCGGCGCCGGCGGCGACCTTCACCTGGTGATCCATCTCGCCCGCGCGGGCTGGCTGCACTACCGCGATGAGCTGCCCAAAGGGCTGCTGAAGCCGGGCCGAGGGCCGATCGCGCTGCGGGTGCGGCTGGCCGACGGCTCAGGCTTCGACCTGACCGAGATGGGCACGCAGAAGAAGCTCGCGGCCTATCTGGTCAAGGATCCTTTGGAGGTACCGGGAGTGGCTCGCCTGGGCCCGGATGCGCTCTCCCTCGACCTCGACGCCTTTGCCAAGCTGCTCAAGGGAAAGAACGCACAGATCAAAGGCGTGCTGCGCGACCAGCAGATCATCGGCGGCATCGGCAACGCCTACTCCGACGAGATCCTGCACGCGGCGAAGATGTCCCCGTTCGCCCGCGCCGACAAGCTCACCGCGGAACAGCTGGAGCAGTTGCACAGCGCCATGCGCGGCATCCTGCTCGAGGCGGTTGAGCGCTCGGTGGGCCAGAAAGCCGCAACACTCAAGGCCGAGAAACGCGCTGGCATGCGAGTTCACGGCCGAACTGGGGAAAAATGCCCAGTATGCGGAGATGTCGTGAGGGAAGTGTCCTTCGCCGATTCGAGCCTGCAGTACTGCGCGACCTGCCAAACGGGTGGCAAGCCACTGGCGGATCGGCGACTGTCAAAACTACTTCGCTAACCTGCCCCTACTCACAGGTTTCCACGATGCCAATGGCCCGATATAGTGTGCCGGTCCTGATGTCCGTTAGCTCCCCGACAGCAACGGGCGGACCGTGCGAGACTGAACGCCGTGGGTGACGCCCGTCATGTAACGGCTTCAACTGGCCAGACCGTGGCGACGGCTGGCCTCGCGGGGCAGGCCAGCGAGGTACGGGAGGACCCAACTACGGTGTCAACGAGCGTGAAGCACCCGACTCCCCTCAACGAGCAGCGTTCGCCTACCCTGGCTACGCAGGCCACCGCTTACCTCGCAGAGCAGGAAACGAAAGCGAAAACCTCGAACGGGATAGCCCGGAGTGCATTTGCACGTCCTGCCGCGCGTCGGGCGAAGTGGCATCGACCCTACGTGCTCGGCATCGTCATCGCGGATCTCCTGTGCGCCATCGCCGCGAGCCAGACCGCGGTGTCGCTGTTCCATTCCGACCGGGTCACCGCGGGTTTCGACGACGACCGGGTGTTCCGCCTGATCGCGTTCGTCGGGATCCCGCTTGGGTGGCTGGTCCTGCTGTGGGCAAACGGGGCCTATGACCGGCGGGTCATCGGCATCGGTGCCGACGAGTTCAAGCGCGTGGTGCGCACGACGATCGCGGTCACGGCCAGCCTCGGCTTCCTCGCATTCGGGTTACAGACCGAGGTTTCGCGTGGATCGGTCGCCCTTGTCGTGCTCGGCGCGACCGCGTACATCCTTGCCGCGCGCCTGCTCGCCCGGAAGATCCTTCACCTCATCCGGCGGCGAGGGCGCATGGCGACGTACCGCATGCTGCTCGTGGGCTCGCTGCCCGAGACCCTGTTCGTCCACAAGGTCGTCGCCAGGAACCCGTCGACCGGCCTCGTCCCGGTCGCCATCCACCTGACCGAGGCCGTGCCCGCCTCACGGCGTGCCCAGGCGCCCGTCGCGGTCTACCAGGGGCGGGACCTCGTCGACCTGGTCCAGGAACTGAAGGCCGACACCATCGCGGTGTGCGGCTCCGCCGGCGCCGAACCCGACGAGCTGCGCCGGCTGGCGTGGCAGCTCGAAGGCACGGGCATCGACCTCGTGGTCGCGCCCCAGCTGACCGACGTCGCCGGGCCGCGGGTACACATCCGGCCGATCGAGGGTCTGCCGCTGCTGCACGTCGAAGAACCCAAGCTGTCCGGCCTTGCCTGGCTGGCCAAGAACCTGCTCGACCGGTTCGCCGCCGGGCTCGGGCTGTTGCTGCTGCTGCCGGTGTTCGCGGTGATCTGCATCGCGATCAAGTCCACCGACCGCGGCCCCGCCTTCTTCCGGCAGCTGCGCGTCGGCCACGAAGGCCGGGTCTTCAAGGTGTGGAAGTTCCGGACAATGTATGCCGACGCCGAGGAGCGCAAGAGCAAACTGCTCGCCGAGAACGAAGGCGACGGCATGCTCTTCAAGATCAAGGACGATCCACGGATCACACCGATCGGCCGGTTCCTGCGGGCCTCCTCGCTGGACGAGCTACCCCAGCTGATCAACGTGCTGAAGGGCGAGATGTCCCTGGTCGGCCCGAGGCCCCTGCCCGCCGACGACGGTGACTACCTGGGTGACGTGCGCAGGCGGCTGCTGGTCCGCCCGGGCATGACCGGGCTGTGGCAGGTGTCCGGAAGGTCCGACCTGAGTTGGGACGAAGCCGTACGGCTGGACCTTTACTACGTGGACAACTGGTCGCTGGCGTATGACCTGGCGATCCTGTGGCGCACCATCGGCGTCGTGGTCGGGCGCAAGGGCGCGTACTAGCTTCACAGACTCACCACAAGTGGGGTTTACAGTCTCGGGTCATGGATGCGAGACGGATTCTTGTGGTGGAGGACGACCCGACCATCGCGGGATCGGTGATCGCCCGCCTTCGGGCCGAAGGCTTCGTGGTCGAGCACGCCGGCACCGGCCCGGCCGCGGTGGAGCTGGCCAACCGCACCAAACCCGACCTGATCGTGCTCGACCTGATGCTGCCCGGCTTCGACGGGCTGGAGGTGTGCCGGCGGGTGCAGGCGCAGCGGCACGTGCCGGTGCTGATGCTCACCGCCCGCGACGACGAGAACGACCTGCTGGTCGGGTTGGCGGTGGGCGCCGACGACTACCTCACCAAGCCGTTCTCGCTGCGGGTGCTGGCGGCCCGGGTACACGCGCTGATGCGGCGCACCGTGCGCAACGGTGAGGTGGACGCGCCGATCAGGGTCGGCTCACTGGAGATCAATAGGAACGAGCGGCGGGTGACCCGGGGAGGTGTCGAGGCGCACCTCACCCCGACCGAGTACGACCTGCTGGTCTACCTCGCCGAACGGCACCGCAGCGTGCTGCCGAGGGAACGCCTGCTCGCCGAGGTGTGGGGGTGGGCCGAGGGGTACGGCACCCGCACCGTCGATTCGCACATCAAGGCGTTGCGGCGCAAGCTCGGCGCCGACCTGTTCCGGACCGTCCACGGGGTCGGGTACGCGCTGGAGGCGTCGTGATCGAGCGTTTCCTGGACTGGCTCACGGCCCCGCTGGACCGGATCATGCAGCCGGTGCTGGCACAGGCGCATCGGGTGTTCGACCGGATGCCGCGGCCGCTTGACCCGTTCCGGTCGATCAAGATGAAGCTCAGCATCCTGCTCGCGATCTCGGGCGGGACCGGGATCATCGTGTTCTGGACCGGGATCGGCTGGGTGCACTGGCGCACGGCGTTCGCCGCGGCGGGCGTGGGAGTCGTCACCCTGCAGGTGTTCGCGCACGGCATGACCAAACCGTTGCGGGAGATGACGGCCGCGGCCCGGGCCATGGCGCGCGGCGACTACGACACCCGGGTACGGGCGACCAGCCGCGACGAGGTGGGCCAGCTTGCGCGGGCGTTCAACCAGATGGCCGGCGACCTCGCCGAAGCCGACCAGCAGCGGCGCGAGCTGATCGCGAACGTGTCGCACGAGCTGCGCACGCCCATCACCGCGTTGCAGGGTGTGCTTGAAAATCTGGTCGACGGCGTGAGCAAGCCCGACCCGGAGACCCTCAAGACCGCTCTGCAGCAGACGGAACGGCTCGGGTTGCTCGTCACCGAGCTGCTTGATCTGTCCAAGGTGGACGCCGGTGCGAGCGCGCTGAACATCTCGGAAGTGGACGTCGCCGGGTTCCTTACCGACGCCATGTCCAGCGCTAGGTTGACTCATCCGAATACACGATTCGTGCTCGGCGAAGTGGACTGTCCGCATGCCCTGAAGGCGGATGTCGCCCGCCTCCACCAGGTCTTTTCCAACCTGCTTGAGAACGCCGCCAGGCACAGCCCGCAAGGGCAGCCAGTTCGGGTCAGCGCAAAAGGTCTCGGAAAGGTTACGGTCTTCGAGGTAGCGGACCGGGGACCCGGAATCCCGCCGCAGCAAAGAACTAGAGTCTTCGAACGGTTCACCAGGGGCCACTGGGGGCCCGGCGACGGCGGCACCGGCCTCGGCCTTGCCATCGCGCGCTGGGTGGTCGACATGCATCACGGCAATATCGCGATCGTCGATGCGCAGGACGGCATCGGTTGTCGCATCCGGATAACACTGCCAGACCAGTCCTCTAGCGGAGGCAACTATGACGAGCACGAGCACCGGGACCACCGAGAGCACCACCGAATCCAGCCAGGAAGAGTCCGCCAAGCAAGCCTTGGAGGTGAAGGCTGAGCCGGTCCCGGTACCCCAGCAAACAAATGTCACCGCAGCGCAATGGGATCCGCTTCCGCCACCACCCCCGGGTTTTATCGCGACGCGGTGGCCGGGTCCGGATTACGGTGGCGGGCCGGCGGCCTGGATCTCGGCGGTGGTCGGCGGTGCGGCCACGGCGATCGCGCTCCCGCTGACCCGGCCCGGGCTGGGATGGTTCGTGGTCGGCCTGGTCTGCGCCATCGCGGTGGGCAACGCGGCGCGCTTCGGCCCCCGGCCTGATTCGCAGGCAGAGCGGGTGGTCCGGATCGGGTGGGCGGTGCTCGCCCTGGCGCTGCTGGCGGTCGGGATCTTCCTCAACGCGTACTGGCTGCACTACATCTGCGTGGCGGCGGCGCTCGGCTGCGCGGCACTGGCCTGCGCGGGCGGGCACTCGGTGCGCGCGATCTTCTATGCCAGCTTCGCCGGGGTCGGCGCGTTCTTCCGCTCGATCCCGTGGCTGGCGCGAGGCGCAACGTCGTGGAACAAGACGAGGGAGAAGCAGTCCCACGCGAGCCGGACCGCGGTCGCGGTGCTGGTGACGATCGTGCTGCTGGTGGTGTTCGGCGCGCTGTTCGCGTCGGCGGATGCGGCGTTCGCCCGGATCATTGGCGACCTGCTGCCGGAGTTCAGCGGGCGCACCATGGCCCGGATCGTCTTCTACGGCCTGGTGGGAGGGTTGCTGACCGCGGGCGCGACCTTCATCGTGCTGGCGCCGCCGGACCTGTCCGGCCTGGAGAGCCCCGCCAAGCGGCGGATCGGCACGGTTGAGCTGGTGCTGCCCATCGGCGGCCTGGTGCTGCTGTTCGCCGGGTTCGTGGCGGTGCAGGCCCGGTTCCTGTTCTCCGGCAATCCGCCGGAGGGGTCGACGTTCTCGAAATATGCGGTGCAGGGCTTCAGCCAGCTGGTGGTGGTCACACTGCTGACGCTGGTGGTGATCGGATGCGTCACGAGGTGGGCGCCGAAGCAGACCGAGCGGGACAGGGCGATCCTGCGCATCCTGCTCGGCGTGCTGGTGGCGCTGACAATGGTGATCGTCGCCTCGGCGGTCTACCGGATGTGGCTGTACATGAACGAGCTCGGCTGGACACGGGAGCGCTTCTTCTTCGGAGCCGTCGAGATCTACCTCGGGTTCGTGTTCCTGCTGATCGTTGCGGCCGGGATAAAGCTGCGCGCCGCCTGGTTCCCGCGGGCGATCATCGCCAGCTTCGCGCTGATGCTGCTGGCCATGGCGGCGTTCAACCCGGAGCGCTACATCGCGGAGCAGAACATCAACCGCTTCTACGACAACAGGGCCGAGCCCGGGTACCTCAAGACGTTCGACCTGGGCTACCTGCAGTTCCTGACGACGGACGCGATCAATGAGCTGGTGGATCTGCCGGAGCCGTACCGCAGCTGCGCGTTGCTGCGCATCGAGGCGGATCTGAAGAACATGCCGGAGCAGTGGTACTCGTGGAATGTGTCGCGTGCTCACGCCCGCAACGTGATCGCCGAGACTCAGATCGACCCGAACGGCTGCACGAAGTGGTTCGACATCCGGCGGGAGAACGCCTCCCGATGATTCTTAGGTGTGTGCCCGTGATCACCGAATAATCAGTGGATTGGGTGGGGCGGATGCGGTGTAATAATCGGCATGAACATCTTCAAGCGACACCGCAGCCGCACCGCCGAGCAGCTCCACGCCGAGCGCCGCGACCGGCGCCGGGACGCCAACCACTCCCGCGAGGCAGTGATGGCCGACCCGATGACCTCCGTCGCATTGCGTTCCCTCCGATAATCGGTCCCATAAAGGGCAAGTCCCGTTGGCATGACTCGTCAGCCGGCGGGGCTTGCTCGTATGTGTGGGAGCCTCGGGTTCCGCTTCCGGCCCGGTCCCGGTAGTTTGGGCAACGCACCCGAGGAGGCCCCACGCATGTCCGAAACGCCCCAACATCACGGTTGGCAGCCGCCAGACCTCAATGAGCCGGCGGACGACGCCACACGGCAGCAGCAGCGAGGGTTCGGCGTATTCGAGGCACCGTCGGTCCCCGAGGACTTCCCGGCATTCACGCCATACAGCGCCGCAACCCACGCCAGCCCGCCGCCGCCCGCGGACGACGAGTTCCCGCCCGACAGCGAGCAGCCCTCCCAGTTCCCCGGCTTCCCCGGTTTTCCGTCCGAGGAGACCGCGCCGGCGGCATCGTCGGGTTATGTGCCCGCGCCCGCGGTTTTACCCATTCCGGGGGTACAGCACGAGCCGTACCCGAGCGAGCCACCGCCCGGGCCGGCGGCGCAAGACTTTCCGGAGCCGTCCGTAGGAGGGCCCGCAGGGTCGTGGTCGGCGTTCGCGGCGGGTGACATGCCCAAGCAGCCGGCGCAGGAGCCCAAGCCGTGGGATGAGCCGTCGTATTACGAGCCGTCGTCGCCTTCGCCTTCGTCCTCATCTTCGTACGAGCCGCCGTCGTCGTACTCGTCGTTCGAGCCTGCGCCGGCGCAGGATGACTACTCGTCATACGAACCGGCGCCCGCGCAAGATGACTACTCGTCATACGAGCCCCGGCCCGCGCAAGATGACTACTCGTCATACGAGCCCCGGCCCACGCAAGATGACTACTCGTCATACGAGCCTGTCAGCCCAGCCCAGACGCCGGCATTCGAGCCGGACTCGGCCCCGCCTTCCACCGGTTCAGTACGCGTCGCGGCGGCGGTCCCGCCAACGAGCCGCGTCGAACCCGCAGATGTGCCCGCGCAGATACCAAGGTCCTCCGGGCGGGTGTACGGATCCGCCGCAGCGAGTCCAGCACCGGCTTCAGCGGCGCCGGTCTCGCCGGGGCAGGACGGTGGTGGCTACGGCGGTGGCGCGGATGCATACGGCCAGCCGGTCTCGCCAGGAAGCGCGGATGCATACGGCCAGCCGGTCTCCCCTGGAAGCGCGGATGCATACGGCCAGCCAGCCTCCGGGGGTGGCTACGGGCAACCCGTCTCGCCCGGCGGCCCAGGCGTCTACGGCCAGCCGGTCTCGCCAGGAAGCGCGGATGCATACGGCCAGCCAGCCTCCTCAGACTCCGGACCGTTCTCCCCCGATGCCGGGATGCCGAGTTCATCCACGCCCTATGGGATGCCGGGTTCGCCTGCATCATCTGGGATGCCAGGCTCACCGGCGTCGTCTGCCGGAATGCCAGGCTCACCCGGTGCGCCCGTCTCACCGGCCCCGCTGCCGGTGTCCGTCTCCGGCGACCCCGCCACCGGCATGGTCCGGGCGACAGCCCGCGTTTCGAGCGTGGCCCAACCCAGCCCAGGCGAAGCGGTACCCGTAGCAAAATCCTCCACCGTCTATGGCTCCCCGGCCGCAGGCGGAGCATCGCCCGCGGCGGCCGCGATTCCGGCGCAGGCTCCCCCGCCTGCCGCGCTGCCCACCCGACCCGGACGCCAGCACACCTTCGGTGACCTGCTCGAGCCCGCCGCACCGGCACAGGCCGGCCCGCCGAACGTGCCGATGCAGCGAACGCCGCAGGGACGGCAGGACGCGCAAATGCCGCCTGGCCAGCCAGGACAACAGTTTGGGTACGGGCAGCAGCAGCCGATGCCACCCGGCAACCCGAACCTGGCGGGTATGGGTGCGCCCGGAGTGGCGCAGACTCCCGGTCAGGGTCCGGGTGCCGGCCAAGGCCAAGGTCTGGGTGGCGGTCAGAGCCACGGCCCTGGTCAGGGCCAGCCCTTCGGTCCCGGCACAGGGCAAATCCACGGCGGTCCGGGTCAACCTGGCCATCAGCCCGGCGGTCCGGGTCAGCCCGGCCATCCGGGTCAGCCCGGCCATCCGGGTCAGCCCGGCGGTCCGGGTCAGCCCGGCGGCCCGGGTCAGCCTGGCCAAGGCGGTCACGGCCACGGCCAGCCGGGCCCTGGTGGCCCCGGTAGCTCTGGTGGCCCTGGTGGACCTGGCCGCGGTCAGCCGCCCGGCGGCCCGTCCACTGGCGACCCGATGCAGTCCCGGTTCGAACAGTTCTCCGGCCAGCAGCCCCCGGCCCGGCCGGCGGGTACCACCACCGGCACGCTTGAGCCGAAGCCGGAGCGCAAGGGGCGGCTGATCGTCGGTGTCCTGGTTGGGTGCGCACTGCTGCTCGCGATCGCGTTCGGTGGGCTCCTGCTGATCGACAAGCTGGTCGGCCCGACCTTCGGCATCGGCGACTGCGTCAAGCCGAGCGACGCCCAGATACGTGAGGCGGTCCCGGCTTCGTGCAGCGACGAGGGCGCGTTCAAAGTGGTTTCCTCGGTCAACTCGGCCGATGAGTGCGATGAGACGCAGCCGTACGTCCAGATGGAAGAAGAGGTCCTCTGCCTGAAGCCGGCCACGGCGCCCTAGCCGCACCCCGACAGGTTCCCGATAGTGGCCCTCGACACAGGGCTACGTAATTCGTTGGTTTCTTGTCACACCCCGGCGACAGACTGACGGCATGTTCCGTGAAGCCCTGCCAACCCAACCCGAAGCCCGTCGCATCCTGATCGGCACAATCTTTTCGGCGCTTGGCCGCGGCTTCACGTTGCCGTTCCTTTTCATCTACATGACCAAGGTCCGGGATATCCCGGAGAGCACGGCTGGCTTGCTGATCGGCTGGTTCGGACTCCTCACGCTCTTCGCCGCCCCGATCGGTGGCACGCTCATCGATCGCCTCGGCGCCCGCAGGGTTGTCCTGCCCGCTCTCGTGATCGAGGCGGCGGCCATGGGTGGGCTTGCCCTTGCCAGCAACCAGTGGCAGTTCTGGGGTGTGCTGACGCTCGGCGCGATAGGCGGCAGCACGATCTGGGCCGGGCAGAACACGATCCTCACGTCCGTGACCAGCGATGGCGAGCGGCAGAAGGTTTTCGGTCTCCAGTTCGCGTTGCTCAATCTCGGCATCGGCATTGGGGCCGCGGTGTCCGGCAGCATTGTGGATACCGAACGGCTGGGCACCTTCCAGCTCATCTACCTCCTCGACCTGCTGTGTTATCTCGCACCCGTCGTGGTCCTCTTGTCGCTCCCGCGGGTCGGTCGACGGCTGGTCGAGCCGGTCCGTGCCGGTGACGGCGGAGACGGCGGAGAGGGTGTGCGGCAACCCGGATATCGCGAAGTGTTGCGGCACAAGCCTTTCCGGCGCCTGCTCGCGTTCAGCCTGCTGCTGACCGTCTCGGGTTACGCACAACTCGAGGTCGGCTTCTCCGGCTTCGCCATCAACGTCGTCGGTGTTTCGCCGCGCATCGTGGGTTACGCGTTCGCCGCCAACACCGCCGTGATCGTGCTGGCGCAGCTGTTCGTCATCAGGAAGATCAGCGGGCGCAGCCGTTCCCGGTCGCTCGCCTGGGTCGGTGCGATCTTCGCGACCTCGTGGATGGTGCTCGGCCTGGCCGGCGTCATCGACGGTGCGAGCGCTGTCGCGAGTGCCCTGGGCGTCATCGTGTTCGCGGCCGTGTTCGCCTTCGGCGAGACCCTCCTGTCGCCCACCATGCCAACGATGGTCAACGCTCTGGCCACCGACGAGCTTCGCGGTCGCTACAACGCCTTGGCCGGCATGATCTGGGGTGTCTCGGGCGTCGTCGCGCCGGTCAGCGCCGGCCCCTTGTTACAGCTCGGCCTTGGTGGCCTGTGGATCGGACTCGTCATCGCCGGCTGCCTCACCGCCTCACTGATCGCCCTGTCGCTGCGCCGCCTGGTCACGCCCCAACAGGACGGCACCGCACCGCCCACCGATTCCGTCACCAACCCCGACCGCCCCACCCCGACCGTCGGCCGGGACGAAAAGCCGGTCCCCGCACGCGCCTGAACCACACACCAACAAAACCCAAACCGGTGGTCGGCGGACGGGCTAGGGAGCGGACGGGCTAGGGAGCGGACGGGGCGAGGAGTTGGTAGAGGGCGTGGTCCTGCCACTCGCCCGCGATCTTCGTGAATTTCTGCGCTATCCCGAAGCGGACGAAGCCGTTGCGTTCAAGGACCCGCTGCGAGGGCACGTTGTGCAACAGGGTACCGGCCTCCAGGCGATGCAGGCCAAGCTCTTCGAACGCCACCCGTGCGATGTCCCCGACCGCCGTGGTCGCCACACCGCGCCCGCCGTGGGTCGGCGCCACCCAGTAGCCCAGCCGGGCGGATAGGAAAGGGCCACGCGCGATCCCGCTCAACGTGACCCTTCCAACAACCTTGCCCGAGACGAGGATTACATGCGGAAGTGTGACCCCGTCCCGATGCTCGTGCAGCACGGCCTCCAGAACGGCCCGCTGGCCGGCGTCAGTGAAGTACTCGTCGGGCCGCACCGGCTGCCAAGGCGCCAGGAAATCACGGTGGATCCGGAGAAGATGGGCCAAGGCGGGCGCGTCGTCGAGGGTCACAAGTCGCGTGGTGGCGGTGGTGATTGCGGTGGTGGTGGTTGGTGTCACGTGATCATTATTGGACAGGCGGAGGCACGGCTTCCGGCCACCCTCGATGGGATCGGGCCCGGCGGCTCGTGGCACCGGCCGCGGATGACGCATCATTGAGCGGTGGCAAGAGTGCGGGCGCCGGAGTTGCGCGGAAGAGGCTGGCTGAACACGGGCGGCAAGGACATCAAACTGTCCGACCTGCGCGGCAAGATCGTTCTGCTGGACTTCTGGACCTTCTGCTGCATCAACTGCCTGCACGTGCTGGACGAGCTGCGGCCGCTTGAGGAGAAGTACGGCGACGTGCTTGTGGTCGTCGGAGTGCACTCGCCCAAGTTCGAACACGAGAGGGATCCAGAAGCGCTGGCGGCCGCGGTCGAACGCTACGGCGTGAAGCATCCGGTCCTCGACGACCCCGAGATGCTGATGTGGCAGCAGTATGCGGCGAAGGCGTGGCCGACGCTCAACGTTGTCGATCCCGAGGGCTATGTCGTGGCGGCGATGGCGGGTGAGGGGCACGCCGAAGGGCTGAGCCGCCTCATCGACGAGCTGGTCGCCAAGCATGAGGCGAACGGCACGCTGCATCGCGGCGACGGGCCGTTCGTGCCGCCCGCGCCCGCCGCAACGCTGCTGCGCTTCCCCGGCAAGGCACTGGAGCTGCCCGACGGCAGGCTGCTCGTGTCCGATTCGGCCCGCCACCAGCTGGCGATCCTCGACCCGTCCGGTGAGCAGGTGCTGCAGCGCATCGGTTCGGGCATGCGCGGCCGCGCCGACGGCGGGCCGGAACAGGCGAGCTTCTCGGAGCCGCAGGGGGTGTGCCTGCTGCCACCGAGCGTTGCGCAGATTTCTGGGTACGACATACTCGTCGCCGACACGGTGAACCACCTGTTGCGCGGTGTCCGCCTCGCCGACATGTCGACGGTTACCCTCACCGGGACCGGGCGCCAATGGCGTTCCACATTGGACGATCGTCCGCACGACTCGCGCTCGATGGACCTCTCCTCACCGTGGGACGTGGCCTGGTACCAAGGAAAAGTCATCATCGCCATGGCGGGCACGCACACGCTGTGGTGGTTCGACCCCAACAAACGAACCGTCGGCCTTTACGCGGGAACGACAGTCGAGGCGCTGCGCGACGGCAAGCTGCCCGACGTGTGGCTGGCGCAGCCGTCCGGGCTGTCCGTCTCACCCGACGGCGAACGTCTGTGGTTTGTGGACAGTGAGACCAGCTCCCTGCGCTACGTCGCCGATGGTGAGATGCACACCGTTGTGGGGCAAGGACTCTTCGACTTCGGGCATGTCGACGGCGCGGCCGGCCAGGCGCTGATGCAGCACCCGCTCGGGTTGTGCGCGCTTGACGACGGCTCGGTAATCGTCGCCGACACCTACAACGGTGCGATCCGGCGGTACGCCAACGGTCAGGTGTCCACTTTGGAGACCGGCCTGGCCGAGCCGAGCGACATCGTCGTCACCAAGGCCGGGCAGGTGCTGGTGGTCGAGTCGGCCGCGCATCGCCTTGTGCAGCTTGCCCCTGCGGCCGTGGAGGCAGTTGACGTCGACGGCGTGCGCCACCGCGTGGAGCGGCCGCCGTCGAGCCTCGCGTCGGGCGAGGTGACGCTCGACGTCATCTTCGAGCCCGCCCCGGGCCAGAAGCTGGACTTCAGCTTCGGCGACCCGACCCGGCTGGAGGTCTCGGCCTCGCCGGAAAACCTTCTGCTGGAAGGTTCGGGAGTGTCCACATCGCTCACTCGCCGGATGGTCCTCAACCCGGATGTGGAAAAGGGCGTGCTGCAGGTGGTGGCGCAGGCGGCGACCTGCGATGCCGAGGCTGAAAATCCTGCGTGTCACCTGACCCGCCAGGATTGGGGGGTACCCATAGAAGTCTCGCGGGAAGGCGAGAAGCGGCTCGGCCTTGTGCTGCGCGGCCTCGACCCCGACGGTTCACTTTAGGAACGGCCGCAGCTGCACCCCCGCGCCGAGCAGGGCTGTCTGGACGGCGCGGGCGAGGCCGACCGCCCCGGGCGTGTCGCCGTGCAGGCAGATGGAGTCGACCGGGTGCGGCAGGACGGTGCCGTCGAGCGCGATCACGCGCTGGTCGACCGCCATGAGCAGCGCCCGCGCCACCACCTCATCGGCGTCCGTAATGATCGCACCGGGTTTGCCGCGCGGCAGGAGCGTGCCGTCGGCACGGTACGCCCGGTCTGCGAAACCTTCCAGGTAGACCCCGGTCCCGGCGTCGCCGGCCGCCGTGGCCAGCACCGACCCGGGCGCGCACAGCACCGGCAGCCCGGTCGCCGCCGCTGCCTCCACAATGGACTCGACGTGCGGGACGGAATGGTAAAGCGCCCCATGGGGTTTGAGGTAACGTACCGTCCCGCCGACCGCCGCCGCCAGCGCCCGCAACGCCCCTACCTGATAGATAAGCTCGTCACGCAGCTCCGCGACGGGATAGTCGATGAAACGCCGCCCGAAACCGGCAAGGTCCCGGTAGCCCACCTGGGCGCCGATCGCCACCCCACCATCGGCCGCAAGCTCACACACGCGCCGCATCGTCGAGGCGTCCCCGGCGTGGAAACCACATGCCACATTGGCGCTGGTGACCACCTCCAGCAGCGCCTCATCGTCACCGAGCTGCCAGCGGCCGAAGCCTTCACCGAGATCCGCGTTAAGGTCCACGAAAGACGACAGTAGCGCCGGGACGGGCCTGCGCGATGCAGGCCAGGTCGTCCGGGTGCACAACCGCTATCACGGGGTACCCTCCCGTCGCCGGATGATCGGCGAGGAAGACGATCGGCCGGCCGTCGCCGGGCACCTGGATCGCGCCGGGAATGAGCCCTTCGCTGGGCAGCTCTCCGGTGACCGCCCTTGCCAGCGGCGGTCCGTCCAGGCGCGCCCCGATGCGGTTGGAAGTGGTTAGCTTGTAAAGGTTGCGGGTCAGCGCGTGCGGGTCGGCGAACCAGTCGTCGCGTGGCCCGAACCTGACCCGCACCTCGCTAGGGA
>DASUXL010000381.1:0-4956 GCA_036377915.1 Candidatus Limnocylindrales bacterium | reverse complement strand
TGTTCATAATTTTCATCGGATCGTCTAGTCAGGCAGGGCTGTTTTCTGCCAATATCTGTACACGTAAATTTCTCCATACCCCCGGGAGGAAAAGATGCGCGTCACCAGACGCATCGCGCTAGTCGGCGCGACCGCAGCCCTTGTGATCGGCGTCCTGCCCATCCATGCGCAGGCCGCACCCAGTCTCTACGCCCTCGCCGCCCTACCGAGCGCGGTGGGCGAAGACGAGACCGCCGGCTCGTACTTCGACGGCGGCCAGATGGTCGTCAACGTCACCAACGCCGCCGCGGCCGCCAGGGTTGAGGCCGCAGGCGCCAAGGCCCGAGTCGTCAGCCGCAGCATGCGCGAGCTGAACGGCCTCATCGCCACGCTCAACAACCGCGTACCCGGTACCGCGTGGTCGGTGGACCCGGTTACCAACCAGATCGTCGTCGACGCTGACGAGACCGTCACCGGAGACAGGCTTGCCACTGTGCAGGCCGCGGTGGCCCGCGGCAACGGCGCCGTCCGCATCGAGCCCATGAAGGGCACGCTCACCGACCTCATCTCGGGTGGGAACGCCATCTACACCGGTGGCTCGCGCTGTTCCCTCGGCTTCAACGTGCGCAACAGCGCCAACACGCGCTTCTTCATCACCGCCGGGCACTGCACCAACATCGGTTCGCAATGGCGCGCCAGCTCTGGCGGAGCCGTGATCGGCAACCGGACGGGCACCAGCTTCCCCACCAACGACTACGGCATCGTGCAGTACGTCTCCAGCTTCACCAACTACCCCGGCAACATCGCCAACGGGCAGGACATCACGGGTTCCGGCAACGCGTTCGTCGGCCAGGCGGTGCGCCGTCACGGCAGCACCACCGGCAACCGCGGTGGCACGGTCCTCGGCCTCAACGCGACCGTCAACTACGCCCAGGGATCCGTCTTCCAGATGATCCGCACCAACGTGTGTGCCCAGCCCGGCGACAGCGGCGGCCCGCTCTACGCCGGCTCCACCGCCCTCGGCCTGACCTCCGGCGGCAGCGGAAACTGCACCACCGGCGGAACCACGTTCTTCCAGCCGGTCCCCGAGGTCCTCAGCCGGTTCGGCGTGTCCGTCTACTGAGATCCACGGTTTGCCTCTCACTTGGCGGCGGCGTTAAGCTGCCGCCAAGTGCATTTATTTGCGAGAACCACGGGAGTCCGCTGCAGCGGGCTGAGAGGGGGCTTGGTCGCCCCGACCGTCGAACCTGATCCGGATCATGCCGGCGCAGGGAGGAGGCAGCGATGCTGGGCCGAGTCCACCTCATCACCGACAGCGGGCCGGGAAGCGATCCGGTCGAACAGGTGCGCACGCTTCTCCCGGTCGCCACACCCGACCTTGTGGTGCAGTTCCGCCCCGCCGGGCAGTGGTGCGACCGGGTCGTCTTCGAGGCGGCCACCGAGATCGTCGAGCTTTGTCGCACAAGGAGTGTGAAGGTACTGATCAACGACCGCGTACACATAGCCGTGGCCGTTGACGCGGATGGTGCTCACGTGGGCGCCGACGACCTGCCGGTACCCGCCGCCCGCCGCCTTCTCGGCCCTGAGCGGATACTGGGCGCGACCGCGCGCACACCGGCCGTGGCCCACGCCGCGATGGCCGAGGGGGCCGACTACGTCGGGGTGGGGCCATGCTATCCGAGCTTCACCAAGCGGGGACTGCCACAACCGCTTGGGCCGCAAGGGGTTGCGGCGATCGCACCGTATGCCCGCGTGATCGCGATCGGCGGTGTCACACACGAGCGCGTCGCGGCGCTCCTCGACGCGGGCGCGCACGGGGTGGCGGTGATCGGGGCGGTCCGGGACGCGCCCTGTCCGGCGACGGCGCTGGCGAACCTGCTGGACCTGGTGCAATGAGCGCAGCTTGCGGAGCTCATCGCGAGGTTGGGACTCCGGAGGAACCGCGAGCTCAGCCAGCCTGCCAACCGCAGGGATGGCCGACGCAGGAGGCCATGGCATGAGCGCAGCTTGCGGAGCTCATCGCGAGATTGGGATCCCGGAGGAACCGCGAGCTCAGCCAGCCTGCCAACCGCAGGGATGGCCGACGCAGGAGGCCATGGCATGAGGGTTTCGGTCGTCGGGGCCGGCATCATCGGGCTGGCCGTCGCGCGCGAGTGCGCGCTGCGCGGGCATGAGGTGACGGTGCACGACCCGTCGCCGGGTGGCGGGGCGTCCCACGTGGCGGCGGGGATGCTGGCACCGGTCGGCGAGTCGTACTTCGGGGAGCCGGAGCTGACCCGGCTGCTGATTGAGGCGGCCAGGCTGTGGCCTGCGTTCGCGCGCGGGCTGGGCGAGGACGTCGGCTACGACCCGGCCGGGACTCTCCAGATTGGACTGACGTCCGACGACGTGCGGGCGCTGGCGCGACTGTGGGAGCACCAGCGGGCGCTCGGGTTCGACGTGGACAAGGTGGTGCCGCACGAGGTCGAGCCGCTTGTCCACCCGCGGGCGCGCGGCGTGCTGGTGCCCTCCGACCACCAGGTCGACCCGAGGCGGGTGGTGCAGGCCCTGCTCAAGACGGTGACGGTCACCGCGGATCCGGTCGGCGATACCGATGTGACGGTGGTGGCGGCGGGCTGCGGCAGCGCGGCCTGGGGACTTCCGGTCCGCCCGGTCAAGGGGGTGCTGCTGCGGTTGCGGGGCCGGGACGGCCTGAACCACGTGATCAGAGGTCTTGCCGATGCACGCGAGATTTATTTGGTACCCAGAAAAAATGGCGAAACCATCGTCGGCGCCACAAGTGAGGAGCGCACAGACTCCGACGCGTCCGCCGGTGCCGTGCGTGACCTGCTGCGCGCCGCCACCGACCTGGTCCCGGAGCTGGCAGAGCACGCCCTGGTCGAGGTGAACGTCGGGCACCGCCCCGGCACGCCCGACAACGCCCCGATCGTGGGCGTTCTGCGGCCGGGTTTGCTTGTGGCGACGGGACATTACCGGCACGGAGTGCTGGCGGCGCCGCTGACCGCGCTGGCGGTGGCGGAGCTGGTCGAGGGTCGCGAGCCGCCGGAGTTGTGGAAACCGTTCGGGCCGGGGAGGTTCTTGTGATCAATGTGGTCGTCAACGAGGTGGCGCGTGGCTTTGGCGGAGACACCGTCGCCGCGCTACTGCGGGAGATGGAGTTGCCGGTCAAAGGGGTGGCGGTCGCGGTCAACGGTGAGGTGGTGCGGCGGGTCGACTGGCCCGAGCACCGGCTTGCCGAGGGCGACCGGGTGGACGTGCTCACCGCGGCCCAGGGGGGATGATGTTTTCGCTTGGCGGAGTTGACTTTTCGAGCCGGCTGATCCTTGGCACGGGCGGGGCGAGCAGCCTTGCCGCGCTGGAGAAGGCGATCGTGGCATCCGGTACCGAGCTGGTGACGGTGGCGCTGCGGCGGGTCGAGGCGAGCGAGCACGGGCTGCTGGAGATGCTTGAGCGCCTTGGGGTCCGGATCCTGCCCAACACCGCGGGTTGCTACACGGCGCACGATGCGGTGCGCACGGCGCGGCTGGCGCGGGAGGCGTTCGAGACCGACTGGGTCAAGCTGGAGGTCATCGGCGACGAGCGGACACTGCTGCCGGACGCGGTGGAGCTGGTGCGCGCCGCCGCTCAGCTGGTCGACGAGGGCTTCGTGGTGCTGCCGTACACGACCGACGACCCGGTGCTGGCAAGGCGGTTGGCGGACCTGGGATGCGCGGCGGTGATGCCGGCGGGAGCGCCGATCGGGTCGGGGCTGGGGATCACCAACCCGCACCACATCGGCCTCATCACGCAGACCGTGGAGTGCCCGGTGATCCTTGACGCGGGGATCGGGACGGCGAGCGACGCGGCGCTGGCGATGGAGCTGGGCTGCGACGGGGTGCTGCTGGCCAGCGCGGTGACCCGGGCGGCCGATCCGGCCGCGATGGCAAGCGCGATGCGGCACGCCGTGGTCGCGGGGCGGCTGGCGGCGCAGGCCGGGCGGATCGTGCGGCGCACGTTCGCGCTCGCATCCACTTCGGACAGCGGGCTGGCGAAGTGGACCTGAGCTTGATAGTGGCGACGGATCGGCGGATGGCCGGGCGGCCGCTGCTTGACGTGGTGAGCGCCGCTGTCGACGGTGGGGCGAGGACGTTCTGGTTGCGGGAGAAGGACTTGCCAGCTCCGGAGAGGCGCGCCCTGGCGGACGCGATCCGCGCGATGGGGGCCGATGTCATCGCGGGCGGGCCGGATCCGTTGGGGGGCAACGCTGTCCATCTGAGTGCGAGCGATCCGGTGCCGGGCGTCGCTGTGGTGGGCCGCTCGTGCCACAGCGTCGCGGAGGTGGAGGCGCTGACGGTGGAGGCGTACTGCACGCTCTCGCCGATCTTTGAGACCTCCAGCAAACCGGGGTACGGGCCGGCGTTGGGGGTGGGCGTGCTGCGGCGCGGGATCGTCGCCCTGGGTGGTGTGGACACACCCGAGAAGGTGCGCGAGTGCATGGAGGCGGGAGCGAGCGGGGTGGCTGTCATGGGGGCAGTGATGCGGGCATCCGACCCCGCGTCCGTCGTGAAAGGACTGCTGTGGACCATCAACCACCCGTCGTGCTGAGCATCGCCGGATCGGACTCCGGCGGCGGCGCCGGCATCCAGGCCGACCTCAAAACCTTCTGCGCGCTCGACTGCTACGGCGCCACCGTCATCACCGCGGTCACGTCGCAGAACACCCAAGAGGTCCGCGACGTGTTCCCGATGCCCGCGACGGTGGTGGGGCTGCAGCTGGCGTGCGTGCTCGAGGACCTGCCGGTGGCGGCGGTGAAGATCGGGATGGTTGCCACGGCCGACATCGCGGCGACGATCGCGGCACGGGCCCGCGGCGGGGAACTACCCAAGCTGGTGCTCGACCCGGTGCTGACCTCGTCCACCGGGCGGCGGCTCGGGGTGGCAAGCGCCATCGAGCGCCTCCTGCCCTATGCGACAGTCGTCACGCCGAACGTGGAGGAGG
>DASUXL010000380.1:0-37789 GCA_036377915.1 Candidatus Limnocylindrales bacterium | reverse complement strand
GACCAGCGACCCGGCGTTCGAGTACGACGTGCAGAAGCGGGTTCCCGACGTGGTCAAGGCCCGCGAGGTTCTGGGCTTCGAGGCGGCGACGTCGCTTGACGCCATGCTCGACGAGGTGATCCCGTGGATCACCCAAGCGGTTGAAGACGGACGGTTGTGAGAAGTTGACAAGCGGTACCGCGCTGGCCGAGGAATCGGCCGGCGCCACCACGGTCCAGCCGCTCCGCCCCACCAGGGCATGGAGCGGCTGGCTGGTCTTCCTTACCTCCTTCACCGGGTTCTGCACACTGCTGCTGATCCGTAGTCATGACCTGTTCACGCGGGTCGTGTACGAGGAGGGCGACCTCGCCGCTAACTCGATTCTCACATTGCAGGCCAAGCACTTTGAGCTGTTGGTCGGCAACTACTCGCGGATGGGTTTCTCCCATCCGGGGCCAGGCTTCATGTATGTGCAGGCGTTCGGCGAGTGGCTCTTCCACGACGTGGTGGGCATCGTGCCGAGCCCGTGGAACGGCCAGGCCGTGGCCATCCTGGTAATGAACGCGTTCTTCCTCGCCGCGACCGTGTTGGTGATCTCGGCCTGGCTCCGATCGTGGACGGCCGTGGCCGTGCCCAGTGGGACGATCCTCGCCTACCTCGCCCTGTCCGACATGCTCATCCAGCACCCGGACCCGGGCAACACCCTCGTCGCCTCGACCTGGATGCCGGATGCGTACTTCGCGCCGTTCCTGCTGCTGATCGTGGCGGCGACCTCGCTGGCCGCTGGTCGCGCCCAGGACCTATGGGCCGTCGCGATCTCCGGTGGCCTGCTGGTCCACGGCCATGCCGAGTTCCTGTTCTTCGTGCCGGTGATCGTGCTGACCGCGTTCGCCGCGCTGTTCATCGGGAACAGGATCCGCACCGGGTCATTACGCAGCGGCGGCAAGCGTGACTGGCTGGTGTTCTCCGGCATCATCGCCGTATTCGCGCTGCCGATGGTGCTCAACCTGATCCTGAATTGGCCCGGCGAGTTCGCCGGGTACCTCACCTACGGGGGGCACAACGAGCCTCACCCCGCGCGCGAGGCGATTCGGTACACGCTGCTGTTCTGGGCGATGCCGCGCAAGCTCGGGCTGGCGCTTGCCGCCGGGCTCATCCTGATCGTCGTGGCGATGGCACTTCGGCTGGGCAGGCGGGTGCCGATCCTGTGGACGGGCGCGGCGATGGCGGTCGTGGTGAGCGGCCTATTCGCCTTTTACGCCAAGGTCGGCATCGACCTGCTCGGCGAGACGTACATCGGCCAGTTCTACCGTGCGGTCCCGCTCCTGCTGTGGCTGCTCGTCGGGGTCGGTCTGTGCGCACTGCTGGAGCAGGTGCGCCTCAGGGCCGTCGTGTGGGGTTTCGCCGCTGTCGTGCTCGCCTTCGGCCTCGTCGCCGGCGCCACATCACCGGCACTGGTCAATCGGCGGCTCAATTTTCCCGAGATGCCGACGGTGCTGGCCGCGCTGGAGGGCAGAGCGGGCGATCGAGTGATCGTGTTGAATCTGCGCCAGAGTTTCGCTTGGGCGGAAGCGGTACCCATCGTCATAACCGGCACGCGGCAGGGAAGGCGCGTATGCCTTGAGCAGCCGGAGTACGAGTATCTGGTCACGCCCCGGTTCGTCTGCACAGCCGATGAGGTGTCCGGCGGCGAGCGGTTCATTGTCTCCCGGCGCGACGACCTTCCAGCCAACCCGAAGGTTTTCGCACGACTGGGCCCGTCCGACGTGCTCCTGCCCTAGTCCTCGCTCCCATCCCGCGATGATCGGTGATCAGATGCTTCTCGGCGCTTACTTGCAAAACGCTGAAAACGCGCGACTGTTAATATGCGTCCCGGGCGCAGGGCGGTTGCCTCGTGCCCTTTGTCTATTGGCCAGTAGATGCTGGGAGACGTGATGGTGGGGTGGATCAGGGAACGCCTGTGGCGGCGTGACCTCATTGCCGTGGCCGTGTGCCTGGCCGGGGCGCTGTGGGTCTACATGCGCCTGTGGCGTGACCCGGCCGCCCGTGAGCCGGCTTATTACGCCTCGGATCCCGCTCAGCACAAGTGGTTTCTGGCACACGGCCTGCGCGTGGTCACCGGCGCGGTGGACCCCTTCTTCACCGAAATGTTGAACGCGCCTCACGGCGTCAATCTGATGGCCAACACGACGATGTTGGGTCTGGGTGTGCCGCTCGCGCCGGTTACCTGGCTCTTCGGTGTCGACGTGTCACTTGCGGTGGCACTTACGGTGGGTCTGGCCGGCACGGCCTTCGCCTGGTACTGGTTGCTCTCGCGGCATGTCGTGACCTCGCCGCTGGCGGCAGCGGTGGGCGGCCTGTTCTGCGGCTTTGCCCCCAGCATGGTCTCCCACGCCGGCTGGCACACCAACTTCGTCGCACAGTTCCTGGTGCCTTTCATCGTGTGGCGGGTGCTGAAGCTGGCCGAGGAGGGCCGGGTGGTGCGCAACGGTGTGATCCTCGGTCTGCTGGTGGCGTACCAAGCGTTCGTGAATGAGGAGATCCTGCTTTTCACAGCCCTGGCCAGTGGCGTTTTCCTCGGGATATGGGCGTTGCAGCGGCGCAGGTTCTCGTGGACGTTCGTCAAGGCCCTCGGCGTGACCGGCTTGGTGGCGTTCGCGTTGCTGGCTTACCCACTGTGGGTCCAATTCTTCGGTCCCATGCACTACAGCGGCTTGAGCAGTCACGGCTTCAACGTGCGGGCCGATGCCATCTCCTACTTCGCCTTCGGCACCGAGACCGTGTCGGGCATCGCCAGGGCCAACGAGGGCATCGCCCCCAACTTCGCCGAGGAAAACACCTTTCTCGGCTTGCCGCTGCTGGTGCTCGTGGCGGTGATCGTGTGGTGGCGCCGCCGCGATGTTGTTATCCGCGCGCTCGCCCTGACCGCCGGTGTCTTCGCCCTGTTCTCCCTGGGAACGCGGATTCGCATCAACGGCCACTCGACCGGGATTCCCGGCCCATGGGCGGTGCTGGACAGGGTGCCGATCCTGGACGCGGTGATGCCGTCGCGCTTCGGGCTGGTGGTGACGGCCTGTGTGGGGGTATTGCTGGCCCTGGGCACTGATGAGTATCTTCGCGTCGTCCGCGAAGCGGGGCACGAGGAGACCGCGCCGGAATGGACGCGGCGGCAGACCGGGCGGCTGGGTTTGGCGCCCGCACGGTTGCTGGGTCTGGGCGCGCTCGCCGTCGCCTTGCTGCCCGTGGCTCCCACGCCGCTGAGAATGATTGACCACGAGCCGATGCCGCGGTTCATCACCGACGGCGGCTGGCGCGCCTATGTCACGCCGGGCCAAACCCTGGTGCCGATACCGATTCCCGAGCCGGGGGAGGGCACAGGCATGCATTGGGCCGCCCTGAACCGGTTGGAATTCGCGATACCACGCGGTTACTTCATGGGGCCGGAGGAAGGCGTCGCCGGCAACCCGGGCACGTTCGGTGCGCCGAAGGACCCAGCGGTTGAGTTGATTAACCGAATCCGCATCGACGAGGACGAGCCGCTGGTCGCGCCGACTCCGGTGTGGCGTGAGGAAGTGGTCAAGGTTCTGCGTGAGTGGAACGCGGCCGTCATCGTGCTCAACAACCATTATTCTTACGCCGACGAACACCTTGAAAACTTGACTATCCTGTTCGGGCAGGGTCAGTTGATAGGTGATGCCTGGGTCTGGGACGTGAGGGGCATCGTGCGGGGGAGTGATAGATGAGTCTGGTGACCCTTCCGAACCGGGAGCGCCAAACCGAGCCGGCGACGTCGTCGCTGAAGGTGCCGTTCTGGCGCAAGATCAGCCGATTCGACCTAATTGTGCTCACCCTATTCGGTCTGGCGGCCGGGTTCGTGACGGCTCGCTTGTGGGGGCATCCGCGGACCCGCTTGCTCATCAACGAGCAGGATCAGATCTTCTTTCAGTGGGTCCTGGCGCACGGGGCCCGGGTGGCCAGGGGCGCCCAGTACCCGTTCTTCACCGAGCTGCTCAACGCGCCCGACGGGGTGAACCTGATGGCCAACACCTCGGTGTTGGGGCTGGGTGTGCCGCTGGCGCCGATCACCTGGATCTTCGGAGCCGAGGTGTCGTTCATCGTCGCGTTGACGGCGGGGTTGTGCGGCACGGCTTTCGCTTGGTATTGGGTACTTTCCCGGCATGTGGTGACCTCGCGGGTCGCGGCGGCGGTGGGCGGCCTGTTCTGTGGCTTCGCCCCCGGCATGATCTCCCAGGCGCAGGGGCACCCGAATCTGATAGCGCAGTTTGTGGTGCCGTTCATCGTGTGGCGGGTGTTGTGCCTGGCCGAGGAGGGCCGGGCGGTACGCAACGGTGTGATCCTCGGTCTGCTCGTGACCTACCAGGCCTTCGTGAATGAGGAGGTCCTGCTCTTCACGGCGCTGGCGTGTGGGGCGTTCCTCGCGTTGTGGGCGCTGCAGCGCCGGGTGTTCCCGCTGGTGTTCGTCAAGGGCCTGGCCGTGGCCGGCGCGGTGGCGGTGGTGTTGCTGGCTTACCCGCTGTGGGTCCAGTTCTTTGGCCCGATGCACTACAGCGGCCTGAAGCACGGCTACCAGCCAGGAGCGGATCTCGCGTCCTTCACCGCTTACGGCAAGCAGGCCCTGATCTCCAGAGGGTTCCAGTCCCCGGCATCGGTTCATTTCGCCGAGGAGACCACATTCTTCGGATGGCCGCTTTTCGCATTGCTGATGCTCATAGTGGTCTTCCTCTGGCGTGACGTAGTGGCCCGCTCACTCGCCCTGACCGGTCTCGGCTTTGCCCTGGTGGCGCTCGGGCCTGTGATCACCATCAAGGGCAACCCGACAGGAATCAAAGGCCCTTGGGCCGCGCTCGACCAACTGCCGCTGTTCGACTCTGTCATCCCGGTTCGCTTCGGCCTGGTACTGACCCCCATCGTGGGCGTGCTTCTGGCGCTCGCGACCGACAAGGTCCTGAAGATGCCGGCCGGGTCGCTGCCGATACGCGGCCTTTGGGCCGGCGTACTTGTCGCCGCGCTCCTGCCCTCCATGCCGACACCGTTGGAGATCACGCGCCAGGAGCCGGTACCGCATTTCATCTCCGCGGGCACGTGGCGTCAGTATGTCGAGCCGGGGCACACGCTCGTGCCGGTGCCGCTGCCCACCTACCCGCGGCCCGAGGGCATGCGCTGGGCGGCCGTGGCGAACCTCGAATTCGCACTGCCGCGCGGCTACTACCTTGGTCCGCGCGACGGTGTGGCCGGAAGCAGCGCCCAGTTCGGTGCGCCGGAGAGGCCAACGTCCACCCTGCTGGAGAAGGTCGCCACCACGGGCAAGGTCCCGGCGATCGATGCCACCGACCGCCAAGCGGCGCAGGAGGACCTTGACTACTGGAAGGCGAGCGTCGTGGTGCTCGATCCCGCGCATCGCCACACCGGGCACCTCCTGGATACGTTGGTGCAGTTGCTCGGCCCACCCACCAAGGTGGACGACGTGTGGCTGTGGAAGGTCGTCAAACCGTAGCCGGGTCGGTGTTCGCTCCACATAGGACGATGACCGTGCGCTCGCCCTCGGCGGGACGGCAGCCGGCATAGGCCGCGGCTGCGCCGTGCTCAACCAGGATGCGGAACTTGTCCCACAGCTCGCGCCGCGCCGCGACGATATCGTCGTCCGAGACGAGCACGCTGCGCACCCCGGTGCGGGTCGCCACGTCAAAGGCGATGTCGCCCAGGCGCCGCGCGCCGAGGGAGTCGGCGGCGACACCCGACACCGCGACGTCGACCGGCTCACCGGCGGCCAGGGCGGCGTGCAGGGTCGGCGCGTTCTCCGGCTCGACGCCCACGACAGTTGTGCCTTTGCCGAAGGTCGCCGCCGCGACCCCCGCCATCAGCCCGCCGCCCCCGACCGCCACCACGATCGTGGCCGGGTCCTGGACCTGCTCCAGCAGTTCCAGGCCGAGGGTGCCGGCGCCCGCCACCACCTCCGGCTGGTCGTACGCGTGGCACGAGACCGCGCCGGTCTCAGCCACCCGCTTCTGGGCGGCGTCATACGCCTCGGCATACTCCTGCCCCGCCTGGATTACGCTGGCGCCCAGCGAGCGCAGCTTCGCCACCTTGACCAGGGGCGCGTTCTCCGGCACGAACACCTCGATCGGCACTCCCGCCGAGCGGGCCGCCCACGCCGCCGCGAGCCCCGCGTTGCCGCCCGACGCGATGACCACTCCGGCCCGCGCGGACGGACCGGCGGCCAGGATCCGGTTGAGCATGCCGCGGGCCTTGAACGTGCCGGTGTGCTGGAGGAACTCCAGCTTGAACCACAATCCGGGGGCTACGGGCAGGACCGGTGTGCGCCGCACACGCCCGGTGATCCGGGCGGCCGCCTCGGCAAGCTGAGCATCGGTGATCACAAGTCCTTCATGGTAGCCACCCCGGCGCCGGCCGGCGGCACGGATTGGGCGTGGCGGAACAGGTTGGCCGGATCATAGGCGGATTTGGCCCTCGACAGGCGGTCGAGGTTGGCTCCGTAGTAGGCGAGCGCCCAGGCGTCGAGGTCGGGGTCCGGGTACCCGGGATAGACACCGCCACAACCAAAGGGGCGCAACAACTCCCACGATCGGCGCAGCCAGCCTTTCGCGGACGCCCGCTGTTGCGCGGGCGCGTTCGCGCCGGCCAGCACGGTGTGGCTGACCATGAAAAGCGGGTCGCGGTGGGGGAAGGCGGTCGCCTCCGGCGCGACCCTGGCATAGGCGCCGCCCCACGGTGTGAACTCCAGGTCCCGGTACTCGCCGTAGACCCGTTGCGCGGCAAAGTTCTCGACGAGCGCGGCGATGGTGTCCCGCGGCAGGTGCCGCCGGAAATACTCGGATTTGACGTACAAGAAAGGCGGGCGACCGATCGGGTCCGGCGGCTGATGGAACGCCTCGTTGCGCCGGTCGGACCGGCCGGCCAGATACCGCGCCGCCGCGCCCGCGTCCAGCCCAAACCACCGCAGGCTTGGTGCAAGTGGTACCACATCAAGCGCATCCAAAGCTGCGGACAGCAGATCGCGATCGGGCGCGACCCCGAAGAGCTCGACGGCCACCGGCTCGTCGGCATGATCGGGGGCGGTCAGCGCCACCTCGAGGGTGACGCTGTCCGGCAGCACATGCGCGTGCCGCTGCCACCGGTCGATCACGTCGACCGCCTCGGGCAGCGGGAAGCCGGCGTGCACCGCGTGCAGGGCGTGCACCGCGTGCACCGCGTGCAGCGGCGCGAGCGGATGCGTGCGCAGTGTCAGCGACGTGACGACCCCGAAGCTGCCGGCGCCGCCGCCGCGCAACGCCCAGAACAGCTCCGGTTCGCCGGTGGCCGACACCCGGCACAGCGACCCGTCGGCGAGCACGATCGACACGGCAACGACCTGGTCGGTGGTCAGGCCGTGCAGCCGCCCGCGCCAGCCGAACCCGCCGGCGAGCGCGATCCCGGCGACGCCCACGGTGGGGCAGGAGCCCGACGGCAGCAGCCTGCCGTGGCGGGCAAGGAAATCGGATACCCCGCCCAGGGTCTGTCCACTCCCGACGGTCAGCAAATCGTCCTGCAGGGCAAGGGAGTTCAGCCCGTGCGTCAGGATCAGCACGCCATCGGTCGAACTGTGCCCGGCGTAGCTGTGGCCGCCGCCGCGCACCGCCAGCGGCAGCCCGCGCCGGCGCGCCAGCCCGACGGCGTCGGCCACGTCGCGCGGACCCGAACAAGCCACCACCACGGCGGGCACGGGCTCGTTTTCGCTGCTCGTGAACGGTCTCCTTACTGCGTGCGCTTTACGCGCTATTGCGTACGGCGCACGCACAGAGCCGACACGGCGACCGGAGTCAGCCATGGCGCGGCTCAAGATGGTCGCCGTGCAGGCGGGCCTGGAGCTGGAAGAGTTCGGCGTAGTGTCCGTTGTGGTCCATTAAAGTCTGGTGGGTACCAGTTTCAGCAAGCCGCCCGCCGTGAAGCAAGAAGATCTGATCGGCGTGCCGGACCGACGCCAGCCGGTGGGTGATGAGGATGACGGTGCGGCCGTCGGCCATCCGCCGCAACGATTCGTATACCGCGAACTCCGCCTTCGCGTCGAGCGGGGCGGTGGGCTCGTCCCAGATGAGCACCGGCGCGTCGCGGTAGAGCCCGCGCGCGACGGCCAGCCGCTGCCACTGGCCGCCGGACAGGTCGTGCCCGCCGCGAAAGTACCGTGACAGCAACGTTTCCCAGCCTTGCGGCAGTTCGGCCACGACGGAGGCCGCGCCGGAGCGGGCGGCCGCGTCGAGCAGGAACAGGTCGTGCGGGTCGGCGCGTTCGGGCCGCCCGATGCGGACGTTGGCGCGGGCGGTGTGGGGCCAGCGCACGGGTTCCTGGAGCACGACCACGACCCGTTCGGCGAACGACGCCGGGTCGAGCGTGGCGATGTCGGCGCCGTCCCAGGTGATCCGGCCGGCGGTGGGGCGGTACAGCCCGGCGATGAGCTTGGCCAGGGTGGTCTTCCCGGAGCCGTTCTCGCCCACGAGCGCGACCGTCTGCCCGGTCTCGATGGACAGGCTGATCCCGCTCAGCGCGTCCACTTCGGACCCGTGGTAGCGGAATCCTATGCCCTCCAAGCGGATCAGCTTCGGTGGCGCAGCAATCAACGGCAGTGCCGGCCGGGAACGCCGGGCCGCCTCGGCGAGGAACGCGGAGAAGTCGGCGATGTAGAGGCCGTGCTCGGCGAGCTGGTTGGCGGCGAGCACGATCTGGCTGAGCGCGGTGGTGGCGGTGCGGATCGCGATGACGGCGGTGCCCGCGGCGGCGAGTTCGACCCAGCCCAGGCGCAGCAGCAGCGCTAAAGCGATAAAAACAAGAAAAAGGCCGGCCCCGGCGAGCAGCCGCCCGGCCGCCTGGGTCTTGGCCTGGCGCACCCCGACCGCGGTCACCTCGGAGCATTGCACGTCGCCGGCTTTGCGGTAGTCGTCGAGCACGAACTTCTCGGCCTGGTTGGCGCGGATCTCCGGGGCGGACTCACGCCGCGTCGCCAGCTCGGTGATCATGTAGATTCGCCGGGTCAGGGCGACGAGGCGGGACATGCTCGCGTACTCGAGGCGGGCGCTGCGCAGGACCGCCCACGCCTCGGGCACCACGGCAAGCAGCAGCACCGGTAGCAGGGTTGGGTGGAGAGCAAGCAGGCTCGCGGCGGCCGCGATCACCGCGGACAGCGCGCCGGTGAGCTGGACGACGTCGTCGCACGCCTGCTCGAGGTGGAACAGGCCACGGTCGCGGGCGCGGTGCATGCGGTCGTAGAAGTCCGGATCGTCATAGGCGCTCAGCTCGGCGCGCAGCGACGCGTCGAGGAAGCGTTCCTCGGCCAGGCGCCGCACCCGCGGCGTGACCCGGGCCTGGGCAAGCGCCACACCGGAGTTGGCCGCCCCGCGCACCGCGAACCCCGCCGCCACGAGGAGTACCGCGGCGTCGAGGCGGCCATAAAGGAGGAGAGTCTGCAGCACGTCGGTCGTGGCCAGCAGCCCCGCCGCCGTCGCCAGGCCGGAAATCACTTGCAGGGCAAGGATTATCGCGGCGGGCTTCGGGGCGGCGGCGCGAATGAGCCCCAGCACCGGGCCTAACGAGACGTGCTTTCGTCCCTCCTCCAGGCGCCAATATGGCGCGTCAAGTTCGCCGGTCACGGTATGAGGACCGACGGAAGTGCGCAGTCGGGATGCAGGCGCAGCAGCTGGTAGGCCACGCCGCCGAGGCCGGGTAGCAGGCCGGGGGAGAAGGCGTCGCGGGCCAGCCCGCTGATCGGGCCGTGCTGTTCCAAACTGCTTATGAGGTACCCCTGAAGCGTCACCGGATCCACGAAGTCGCGCAGCAGTTCCCAGGCGCCCAGGTCGCCATGGCACAGGGTGTGGTTCCAGCCCATGCCCTCCGACCACGTCGCCTTCGCCGCACGCTCCCGGATGTTCTGGTCCCGTGTGGACAGTCCGATGCCGACGGCGCCGTGGCACCAGGCGGTGGCCGTGCCCTCCGGCTGGCGCAGGTCGCGCCAGCCGCCAAGGTTGCTGTCGAAGGCCGCCTCCTCGAACGCGAGCGCCGCCCTGGCCAGTTCGTCGAAGAAGCCGAGGCCGCTGAGCGCCCAGCCGATCCCGGTCGAGCCGTGCGCGAACCCGCCCAGCCCGTGCGGCCAGCGCTCGGTCGGCCAGAACGCGCCGCGCCCGTCGCGCTGTGCGGCGTCGCTCAGCCGCTGCCCGACGAGCACCGCCTGGTCGAAGTAGGCGTCGTCGCCGGTGGCCGCGGACAGCTTGAGCAGGGCGGGTATCGCCCCGGCCATCCCGGTCAGCAGGTCGTAGGAGCGGTCGGCGGCGACCGCGTCGGGCATGAGCCCCGCGATCGCCGCCGCCCGCTCGAGCCCGTCGGGCGCCGCTTCCAGCTCGTGCAGGGTAAGCCAGGACCAGATCTGCGACCCCAGCCCGATGTAGCCACCGGGCGGGTCCGGACGCAGCATGACGCCTGACGCGCGATCGACCTCCCGCCTTGATTCGATCGCGCGCAGCGTCGCCATGGTCGCCTCCAACAGGACGCCCACGCCGTCTACCGGTGTCGCTCTTTGGTTTTTGGCTTCTATTCGGTACCCCGCGAGCAGGATCGCGACACCCGCCGCGCCCCCATAGAGGTCTTGGTTGAGCGGCTGCACCGCCCATCCGGTGTCGTTGAGCACGGGCGCGATCCACGTCGCCGTGCCGTCCCCGCCGCCGCGGATCGCCGCCCGCACGACCCGCCGCATGATGCCCGCGGCGAGTGCCCGCCGCCGGCCGTCCAGGTTGGAACCGTCGACGGTCACGCTCAGCGCCGCCTCGCCCGGCGACCAGCCGTCGTTGAGGTAGGCGCTGACCATCGCCGCCCGGATCACCTGTTTCTCCAGCGCGAGGTCGGCTTGGCGCCAGCGGGCCAGCGAGTCGGCGACGAGGTCGCGCTCGGGCATCCAGGTTGTCCCGCGCGGGCCGGCAAGCCGACCGGTGCCCGCAGTGGTGGTAAAGAACGGGATGTCGCCCTCGCGCAGATCGTCGATTTCGGCCCTGATGACGACGGGATCGTCGGGTGCCAGCGGCAGCGCCTCGGACATCTTGGCGAGCAGGCGGGCCGCCCGGTGCGTGGCCGGTGCCTCGTCGTGCAGGCTCACCGGGTGCCACAGCATCCGGCCGACCTCGGCATAGACCTCGGTCGCGCGCGGCACGACCCGGACGGGTGATCCGGCGAAGCCGGCAAGCATGGGTTCCAGCTCGCCGCGGCGGTCAAGCTCCCGCAGCTGCCGGGTGAGGTCACCGAAACCCTTGAGCACCAAGGGCCAGTACCGGGCAAGCTCCGGCTCCGGGCTGGGATGGTTGAGCGCGATCGCCGCCTCGACCCGCTCGGTGCCGATGTGCGCCCGGTCGGTGCCGCCGCCCACGATCACCGGCTGGTCCCAGCCGGGCTGCTGGCCGGGCAGCGAACCCATGCCGGAGGCGTCGACGCCGCGCCAGCCCAGGGCGACACCCCGGCCCGGCAGCAGGCCGGTGCGCAGCACCGTGCCCTCGACCAGTTCGGCGGCGCGGTCGGTCGCCTCGCCGAGGCCGGAGGCGCGACCGGGCGGGATCGGGGTGAACAGCGTCTCGCAGTCGACGATGACCGGGACCGGCCCGCACGCGATCAGGTTCTCGGCGTGGAGGTCGACCCCGCCCAGGATTCGCATCAGGGCGAGCCATTTCCCGGTACCCAGATAGAAGTCTTGAAGCTCTTCATCGTCGGCGCAGTGGCGGTGCCGGACGAACTCGGCCCAGCCGTAGCCGTCGCGCTCGATGACGTCCGGGACGCGGATACCTGTCACCCCGAGCCGGGTGATCAGGTGCGCGAGTGCCCGGTCGACCGCGACCGAGCGTGGCTTGTAGACGGTCTTGCCGTGCTCGCAGGTGAGGATGGCCACCGTCTGCCCTCGCCGGTGGCTATCCCCGCGCCCGAGCTCAACTTCGCGAAGCTCGCCGAGCCCAAGCGCCGCACGATCTTCGGCGAAGCGGGCGGCAAGCTGGAACGCGGCCTCGCAGCGATTGTCGACGACCGTGCGCAGCCGTTCGGGAAGGGCCGGATAGTTGACCGCCTGCTCGGCCCAGAACTCCGGCTCGCCCGCGATGGCCAGGAACTCGTCCCAGCGCTCGCGCGGGCTGCCGGCCTTGAGCCGCCCGCAGACCCTTGCCGCGTTCAGTTCCACGATCAGCACCCGGCTCACCCTGCGATGTACCGCTTCGTACAGCGTGGTGGTCAGGGCGTGCCGGATCGCCTCGGCTTCGCTGCCGCCCAGGCCGGACAGGTGCCCGAGCCGGGCTGCCAGGCCGGCGGTCGCCGGTTTGATCAGGCAGCCCAGCGCGGGGGTGAAGTCGTGTTCCTCCACTTAACAGCAGTGTCTTGTGTAGGAGGCGGAGCAGCCGGTGCCGCACTTGCCCGAAATCGGCCAGGTCGCCACGACGATGTCGGCCTCCGCGTAGTCGCCGAAAGCAAAGAGCGGACCCGCCGGGTTTTCGGCGTCGGCCCTGGTGCGCCAGGCGCGGACAAGCTCATCCGCTCGGGTGGTTTCATCGATCTTCATGGTTGCCTCCCGTTCCTTCGTGTCCGTCTGTGTCCCCCAACGCACGGCCACAGACATTGGAAGAATTTTAAACATCGATGGCAAATAAAAGGGAGGCCCCTGGACCCATCCGTATGGGTTTCTGTGCCGAATGCAAGTTGATAACGCACATAGTTCACCATCTGGGAGGGGTCGACATGACCGTTCACACCGCCGCTACCACCCGCAGCATCAACCAGATCGTGGGCTGGGTGGCCGGCACCGTCTTCATCGCCGTCGGGCTGCTCGGCTTCACCGTCTCCGGCGGGCACGACGCCGCCGGCATCCACGGCGGTGAGCTCCTGGGCATCTTCCAGGTCAACATGCTGCACAACTTTGTCCACCTGCTGGTGGGCGCGGCCCTGATCGTCGGCGCCATGGCCGGCGCACGCGCGGCCAAGACCGTCAACGTGCTCGTCGGCGTCGTCTACCTCGCCGTCGGCGCGCTCGGACTGTTCATCCTGGACAGCTCGGTGAACATCCTGGCGCTCAACGGGTACGACAACTGGTTGCACCTGTTCTCCGGAGCCGCCCTGGTGGGCATCGGTCTCTGGAGCGACAAGCGCTGAACCACAAGGAATTTCAGGGGGTACCCGCCCGGCTCGCAGGGTGCCGGGCGGGTCCCCAAGGCTTGCGCTACGGCTCCTCGCCTGATCGTTCGGCGAACAGTCGCGGCAGGAAGTGCTCGAGGTTGCCGATCTCCTCGATGTGGTGTTTGATCCACGGCTCGATCCGCTGCGGCGGGAAGGCCCTGCCTCTGGCGACGCGGTTGAGGGCGTGGCGGCCGAGCCACGTGCTGTCGCCGATGGTCATGCGCGAGACATAGCTCGCCCCGGACGGGCGGGACGCGAACTCGTTCTCAAGCCGCGTAGCGGGGGTAGGTCGCGCCGGCGTACTCCATCGTGCCGGGCACGTGGCCGTACCACCACGTGAGCATCTCGGCGGTGACGCCCGGCAGCGGGGCGTGCTCGATGGTCACGACGGTACGGCCGTCCAGCTCACCCACCCGAGTCCTTGCCGACTGGACGGGCCGCAGCGGCCACAACACCGGGCGCGGCGGCGGGATCATGATGCGCGCCATCTCTCACCCGTACCCGGTTACAGCACTTTCAGGCCATACATCTCCCCGAGCGGATCGGCGATCAGCTCCAGCCGCGCCCCGTCCGGATCACGGAAGTAGATCGACGTGCCGCTCTCGCTCTGGTACGGCACACCGGCCTCATCGAGCTTGCCGCGCAAGCGTTCCCAGCGCTGCGGCTCCACCGAGATGGCGATGTGGTGCAGCCCGCCGAGCACCTCCGCATACTCGCCCAGGTCGAGCCCGGGCAGGTCGAAGAAGGCGAGCAGGTTGCCGTTGCCGATGTCGAAGAAGAAGTGGTTGGAGCCCTTGTAATCGCGGTTCTCGAAGATCTCGGTGAGCGGGAACTCCAGCACCTCCTGGTAGAACCTGACCGTCCGCTCCACATCGGAGCACAGCAGCGCCATGTGGTGCACGCCGCGGGCGCTGCTGGCCGGCCGGTCCTGGTCATCACGCAGGTAGGTTTCGCGGATGCGGGCGCGCATGGCTTCTATGCCGTCGTAATCGATGGCTTCCACGGGTACCCCCAAAAAATCTCTTAAATCCTGAAGAACATGTTGAGGTACCGGTCGGCGAGCGCCGCGTCGCCACGAACCGTGCCGGCGTTGCTGCGCCCGAAGGCCGTGAGCACAAAGCTACCCGGGTCGAACTCGAGCACCGTCCCCGTCCCCGTCCCCGGCGCCGTGGCCGGATCGCCGACCTCGTCGACCTCGCCGGGGGTGTAGGCGATGCCGGCCGGCCCGGCGGTGATCCGCCAGCTGCCCGCGTTGTTGCCGCCGTTGACCTTGATGCCGATCTCGCACGGTTCGGCGTCGGCGGGGATGTCGGCAGTCGCCGACCAGAGGATGAACATGAAGGGCACCAGCATGTCCGCGGCTTCGCCGTCGAAGCAGTGGGCGCGGCCCGAGCCCTGCCGGATGTCCCAGCCGTGTACCGAGTAGTCCATCAGCTGGAAGACGGGATAGAAGAAGGCGGGCAGCGTGCCCATATACTTGTGCGGCACCATCAGTCCGGCCCACTCGTCGGGGGCGAGGCCCTCGACGATGCCGACAAGCTTGGTGTAGTCGTCGCGGAGCCGGGCGAGGGCGGCGTCCTGGCCGAGCGAGCGCAAACCCTGTGCGGCCTCGTTAAGCTTGTCCTGCATTGCTTTGGTACCCAAGGCGTCCGGCACCTGCGCCCCACTGCGGGCAGCGTCGAAGCCGGTGAAGTAGCCCTCGGTCACGTCGATCAGGTGACCGACGATGTCACGTACCTGCCAGTTGCTGCACGCGGTGGGTGCCTCCCACACGCCGGGGGCGGCGGCCATGGTGAACAGTTCCTGAGCCTGCCGGTCGACGACGCGCAGCAGGTTGTCCCGGGCGGAGAAGTTCGTGGCGTCCCAATTAGACATGGTGTGTTCCTCCAGCGACGATGCTGTGTTTGTGCGCGCGAGGGGTTGTCTTGTGCGCATAGCGAACACGCGTACCTATAGCGAACGAATGGCTTAGCGAACGAAGCCTAAGCCCGGGTAGTCAAAATTTCAACTAACGTTCTTGGCGCGCGGTCTCGTGTCCCGGATGATGCTTTCCATGCCGTGACGCGGCAAAGCGGTGTGTGAGCTGCGGGGTCATCCTCGTGGGGGTGCCAGGCGGATCGAGTATGAGCTGGGTCGTGACAGGTGTCCGGGTCCGGTGCCGTCACGGATGACGATCTACCGAATCCTTGTGCGGCATGGATTGATGACGCCTCGCAGACGCGGCCGGGACCGGACAGTACGGCTCATGTGATGACCTTCGTGGAGGCCGAGCCGGCTGCGGAAAGCCTCTACCTGATTTGGGGCCATCTCACCGATCAGATCGACGGACCTGGACACACGCTTGAGACCGAGGCGACCACAGTCGCCACCATGCGGCGCGCCGCCTCCGAATACGGGTCAGCTGGCTTTCTCGGTGCGCTTGCGCCGCTCGACGATCAGCTTCTTCGGGGCGGAGTGGCTCCACGCTTCGTCGACCAGCTCGGCCAGCTCGTCGCGGCGTACCCGCGAGATCCGGATCTCGACCCAGCCGTAGCGCCCGTCCACGCCGGCGTCGGAGTAGGTCGCCGGGTCGTGCTCGACCAGCGCCGCCTGCTCCTGCCGCAAAGCCTTGAGCCGCACCACATTCTCGTCGCCGGTCAGGTAGGCGAACGGCTTGCCGTGCACCTCGATCGCTTCGCCGCGCCGTTCAGCGTCGGGAAGCGACATGGCGTCCCGCAGGAACTCGGCGAGCCTGACGGCCATCCCTCTACTGTGCCACTAATGCGGCTCTTGACAAGTGGCGCTTGTCGATGCTTCTGTGAACGTTCACAGTCCCTATGGGAGGGCACATGCCATCAAGACTCTCCGCCCTCTGCGGCGTCCCTCGCGGTGTCCGTCGCGACGTCCTCTGCGGCGTCCGTCGCGGCGTCCGTCGCGGCGCCCGCGTCCGGGCGCTCGCCGTGGTCTTCGTCCTGGCGCTCGCGGCCGCTGTCGCAGGGCCTTTCGTGGCGGCGCAACCCGCTTCGGCGGCGGCGACCGTGACCAACCCCGGGTTCGAATCCAACGGCGCCAGCCAGACGCCCACCGCCTGGTCCGAGTCCGGCACCGTCGCGGCGTCCAAAAGCGAGGCAGGTGGCCGCAGCGGCTCGTACCAGCTTGCGCACTGGGCCTCGTCGGCCTACACGGTCGAGACCTTCCAGACCCTCACCGGCCTGACACCCGGCTCCTACACGCTGGCGGCGTGGGTCCGCTCCGGCGGCGGGCAGGCAACGGCACGGATAGCCCTGCGCGACTGCGGCGCTGCGGCCGCGCAGGCCCCGATCCCGGCCAGCGGCGGAACCTGGGTGCAGATCTCCACGAGCGCGAACGTCACCGCGACCTCGTGCACAATCAGCATCTACTCCAACGCTTCCGCCAACAATTGGATCAATGTGGATGACGTGACGTTCACGCCCGCCGGTGGCGGCGGGACGGCCCTTCAAATCAAGGGCGGCGACGTGTCGACGCTCAAGAAGAACGAGGACTTCGGCGGCGCCTACTTCACGGCCGGCGGGCAGCGCGCCGACCCGCTCACGATCCTGCGCTCGGCGGGCATGAACTACGGCCGCCTCAAGGTCTGGGTCAACCCGGCCGACGGCTACAACAACAAGGCGCGCGTGCTCACCATGGCCAGCCGGATCAAGGCCCAGGGGATGAAGCTGCTCATCGACTTCCACTACTCCGACTCGTGGGCCGATCCGGGCAAGCAGGTCAAGCCGGCGGCGTGGGCGAACCTGTCCCTGACCCAGCTGCGCCAGGCCGTCTACGACCACACCTTCGACGTGCTCAACTCGCTCAAGAACCAGGGCACGACAGCGGACATGGTCCAGATCGGCAACGAGATCAACCCCGGGATGCTCCTGCCCACCGGCAGCACCAACAACTGGGCAAACCTCGCGCAGCTGCTCAGCTCCGGGATCAGCGCCGCCAAGGCGGTCTCGTCGTCGACGCTGATCATGCTGCACCTTGCCGAGGGCGGCAACAACTCGCTGTTCCGCTGGTGGTTCGACCAGGCTACGTCGCGCGGCGTCCAGTTCGACGTCATCGGCGCCTCGTTCTACTGCTACTGGCACGGCTCGCTCTCGTCGCTGCAGGCCAACCTCAACGACATCAGCGCGCGGTACGGCAAGCCGGTCGTCGTCGTGGAGACAGCCTATGGATTCACCTTGCAGCAGAAGGACTCCGAGCCCAACATCTTCAACTCTTCGCTCCAGCAGGCTTGTGGGTACCCTGCCACTCCCCAAGGTCAGACCGATGCCGTGCGCGCGGTCCTGAACGTCGTGCGCAACGTGCCCAACCAGCGCGGCCTTGGCTTCTTCTACTGGGAGCCGACGTGGACCGCGGTGACCGGCGCGGGCTGGGATCCGGCCAACCCGTCCTCGGGCAACGGCTGGGAGAACCAGGCGCTGTTCGACTACAACAGCCGGGCCCTGCCCGCGATGTCAATCTTCGGCTAGGTATATCACCCGGACGCCGCCGGCCGGCACCACGGCTGTCCCTTCGACGGGCCGATCGTTGTCCAGAAGGGACACGCCGTGGACGCCCGGTACGGCGGCGTCGGCCGTGCCATGGTTGAGCAGGAACAGGAACGGCCCGCGGCGCACCCACTCCACGGTCTCGGGCAGGTCGCGCGGCCGGTCCACCGCGGCCTCGTCGAGCGCCCGGCCGAGCAGCGGGCGCAGGTCGTCCAGCGCGGTCGCCACGTACCATGCGACGCCGCGGCCCAGTTCGTTGCGGGTGACCGCGGGGTGGCCGGCGTCGAGGCCGCTGTCGAAAGACTGCACGGGCACCGCGGTGGAAGGGCGTACCCGCTCGGACCAGATCGCGCCGCGCCCGTTGTCGGACAGGTTGACCGTCTCGCCGGCGCGCAGCGGATGGAACTCCTCCACGCTCAGGCCGAGAACGTCGCGCAGCACCCCGGGGTACGGTCCGCCGTGGACGGTGTCGTGCTCGTCGGCGATGCCGGAGAAGAACGACACCAGCAGGTTCCCACCGGACTCCACATAGGACTGGAGGTTCTTCGCGCCGCCCTCGCTCAGCAGGTAGAGCGAAGAGGCTATCACGAGCCGGTACCCGCTCAGGTCGGCGGACGGGTGGACGAAGTCGACGGTCGCGTGCTCCCGCCACAGCGCCTCGTAGTAGGCGTCGACCCGTTCCCGGAAGCGCAGGTCGGACGACGGCCGCCAGTCAAGTTCAAGCGCCCAGTAGGACTCCCAGTCCCACACCATCGCCACCTGGGCGGTGACCGTCGTGCCGCGCACCGGCTCCAGCGCCCGCAGGTCCGCGCCGAGCTCGACCACCTCCCGCCAGATCTGCGAGTCCGTCCCGGCCTGCGGCAGCATCGCCGAGTGGAACTTCTCCGCGCCGAAGCGCGACTGGCGCCACTGGAAGAACAGCACCGAGTCCGACCCGCGGGCCACGTGCGCCAGGCTGTTGCGCCGCATCTGCCCGGGCAGCTTGGCCAGGTTGCGTGACTGCCAGCTGACCGCGCCGGTCGAGTGCTCCATCAGCATCCACGGGCGGCCGCCGGCCAGGGACCGGCTCAGGTCGGCCGACATGGCCAGGTTGATGTGGTTGTCGGGCTGCTCGGCGTTGAGATAGTGGTCGTTGGAGACGACGTCGACCTCCTTGGCCCAGCGCCACAGGTCCATCGACTTGCAGTTGGTGGTCATGAAGTTGGTGGTGACCGGGACCGCCGGGCTCAGCTCGCGCAGGATGTCGCGCTGCAGCTTGAAGCACGCGAGGTTCTCGTGCGAGCTGAACCGGGCGAAGTCCAGCCGCTGCGCCGGGTTGACGACGGTGTGGTTGGCGCGCGGCGCGTCGATCTCGTCCCACTCGGTGTATTGCTGCGACCAGAACGCGGTACCCCATGCTGAATTCAAAGCTTCTAAATCGCCATAGCTGGCGGCAAGCCACCTCTGGAAGGCGGAAACGCTTGTGTCGCAGTAACATTCCCCGAGCGGGGCGCCGTACTCGTTGTGTACGTGCCAGAGCGCCACCCCGGGATGGCCGGCGTAGTGCGACGCCAGCGCGCGCACCAGCCGCGCCGTCGCCTCGCGATAGGACGGTGCGCTGGGGCAGGCGCTCTGCCGGCCGCCGACGCCGAATCGCACCCCGTCGCGGCTGACCGGCAGCGTGTCCGGGTGCGCGCGGGAAAACCAGGGCGGCGGGGCGGCGCTCGGGGTTCCCAGGTCGACGCCGATCCCGGCGGTGTGCAGGCGGTCGATGACCTCGTCGAGCCAGCCGAACTCGTACCGTCCCGGTGCCGGCTCCATCAGACCCCAGGCGAACATGCCGATGCTGACCAGGTTGACACCGGCGGCGAGCATCAGCTCGACGTCCTGCTCCTGCACGTCGCGCGGCCACTGCTCGGGGTTGTAGTCCCCGCCGTACGCGATGCCGCGGGGCAGGACTGGGTAGCGGTCGGGCACGGTCCCCTCTTCTCAACGTCTGTGAACGTGCACAGTACTTGAGAAGCCGCGATTTGCGAAGACGTAACGAGTTCGACAACCACTCTTGACGGGCCCGTAGCAAAGGAACAAACTGATCCGCACTGTGAACGTTCACAGACGGAGATCTCTCGATAGACCTCTCGAATAGACGTCTCGATTAGACGGAGGATCCATGCTAACCAAGCGGCTCGCGATCGTGATGTCCGCCTTGCTCGCAGCCGCCGCGTTGACGGCCGGCTGCACCGGCAGCGGCGAGCAGGAACAGCAGCAGTCCGGTCCGGTCGAGCTGACGTTCTGGACCTGGGCCCCGAACATGGACAAAATCGCCAACGTCTGGAACACGGCGCACCCCGACAAGAAGGTCACCGTCAGCAACCAAGCCGGTGGCGACGACGCGGCCGTCAAGTTCCTCACCGCCGCCAAGGCCGGCAACGCCCCCGACATCATCCAGGCCGAGTACCAGATGCTGCCCTCGTTCGTGGCCGCCGAAGCGGTCGCCGACATCAAGGCCGAGGTCAGCGCGGTCAAGGGCGAGTTCGACGACGGCATCTGGGGCTTGGTCACGCTGGGCACCGACGCCGTCTACGGCCTGCCGCAGGACAGCGGCCCCATGATGTTCTACTACCGCACCGACCTGTTCACGCAGTATGGCATCCAGGTCCCCAAGACCTGGGAGGAGTACGCGGCGGCGGCCCGGACGGTGCACGCCAAGGACAGCACCGTCTACCTAGGAGGGTTCTCGAGCAAGGACCCGGGCTGGTTCGCCGGGCTCGCCCAGCAGGCCGGCGCGAACTGGTGGGCGATCAGCGGCGACGCCTGGAAGGTCGCCGTCAACGACGAGGCCTCCAAGAAGGTCGCCACGTACTGGGGCGGGCTCGTGAACGAGGGCGTCGTCGACGCCCAGGCACAATGGACACCCGAATGGAACGCGGCCCTCAACAACGGCAAGCTGCTCAGCTGGGCCTCCGCGGTCTGGGCGCCCGGTGTGCTGTCCAGCAACGCGCCAAACGGCAAGGGCAAGTGGGCGGTCGCCCCGCTGCCGCAGTGGAGCAGCGGCCAGCCGGCAAGCGGCTTCTGGGGCGGCTCGTCGATGGCGGTCTCGGCCGGGTCCAAGAACAAGAAGGCCGCGGCCGAGTTCATCACCTGGCTCAACACCGACCCGCAGGCGATGGACCTGCTCGTCAAGGAGGCCGCGGTGTACCCGGCGGCCAAGAAGGGCCAGTCGCTGCTCACCCAGGCCCCCGACTACTTCTCCAACCAGACCGACTTCTGGAAGCTGACCACCGAAATCTCGGGGACAGCGCGCGGCTTCACCTTCGGCCCCAACGTCAACGTCGCCTACAGCGCCTACAAGGACGCCTTCGACAAGGCGATCCAGACCAAGTCATCCTTCTCCGACGCCCTGACCGCGATGCACAATGCCACCGTGGCCGACATGCAGAAGTCCGGCTTCAAGATGGCGTCCTGAGAGATGGGGATGGGCATTCGGATGGGCACACGGAAGGGCGCCCGCGCCACGCGCGCGGGCGCCGTCCCCTACCTGTACCTGACCCCGGCGATAATTCTGTTCTGCCTGTTCGTCGCGGTACCCATCGGGTACACCGTCTATCTGTCCTTCAGAAGGGTGCGCTTCTCCGGCCTGGGTTTGGGCAGGGGCTCGCGCACCGAGATCTTTGCCGGGCTCGCCAACTACCGGGCGGCACTGACCGACGCCGAGTTCTGGGCGGGCTGGCTGCGGGTACTCGGCTACTCGGCGCTGGTACTCACCGTCATGCTCGGGCTTGCGCTGGTTTTCGCGCTGCTGCTCGACTCGGTGAAGGTCCGGTTCGGACGGTTCAGCCGCATCGCCATCTTCCTGCCGTACGCGGTCCCCGGGACCGTCGCGACGCTGCTGTGGGGCTTCCTGTACCTGCCGAGCCTGAGCCCGATCCACGAAACGTTGGGGCTGTTGGGTTTTCACGCGGTCGACCTGCTCGCCCCGGGAACCGTCGTCTACTCCATGGCCAACGTCGCCATCTGGGGCGGCGTCGGCTTCAACATGCTTGTGCTCTACACGCAGCTGCGGGCGATCCCGCGCGAGTTCTACGAGTCCGCGCGCCTCGACGGCGCCGGGGAGCTGGCGATCGCCCTGCGGATCAAGGTGCCGATGCTCATCCCGGCGATCGTGCTGACCACCATCTTCTCCATCATCGCCACCATCCAGGTGTTCACCGAGCCGGTTACCTTGCGCCCCATCACGAATGCGCTGTCGTCGACATGGAGCCCGCTGATGAAGGTGTACCGCGACGCGTTCGTCACCGGCGACCTCTATGCCGCGGCGGCCACGTCCATCGTCATCGCGGCGATCTCGCTGGTGCCGTCGCTGGGCCTGCTGCGCGTACTGCGCCGCCGCGCGTTCGGGGATGAGTCATGAAGCGTGGTCTCTTTCCAACAGCGCTACTCCTCCTCGGCGCCTTCTACTGCCTGCTGCCGGTGGGCTGGGTACTGATCGCCGCCACCAAGTCAAAGGCGGAGCTTTTCACCACCACGGCCTTCGCGCCCGGCAGCGGCCTTTTCAGCAATCTTTCTGAGCTTTTCGGGTACCGGGAAGGCATCTTCTGGATCTGGATGCTCAACACCGCGCTCTATGCCGGGTTCGGGGCGGCTGTGTCAACGCTTGTCTCGGTGGTCTCCGGCTACGCGCTGGCAAAGTTCCAGTTCCCGGGGCGGGCCGTCATCTTCAACACCCTCATCGGCGGCATCCTGGTGCCGTCGGTGGTGCTGGCCATCCCGCAGTATCTGCTGCTGTCCAAGGTGGGGCTCACGAACACCTACTGGGCCGTGCTGCTGCCCAGCATCCTCAACCCGTACAGCATCTACCTCGCGCGCATCTACGCCGGGGCGGCGATCCCGGACGCGTTGCTGGAGGCGGGCCGCATCGACGGGGCAGGGGAGAGCCACCTGCTGCGCGTCGTCGCGCTGCCGCTCATGGGGCCCGGGATGGTCACCATCTTCCTGTTCCAGTTCGTGGCGATCTGGAACAACTTCCTGCTGCCCTACATCATGCTCGCGGACGACACCAAGTTCCCGCTCACGGTCGGCCTCTACACGCTGCTGGTGACCGGGGCCAACCAGCCCGCGCTTTACCAACTGGTGATTACGGGAGCGATGCTGTCCATCATTCCCCTTATCGCCCTGTTCCTCACGTTGCAAAGGTACTGGCGAACCGACCTGAGCGACGGCTCTGTGAAATCCTGATGACTGTGACCAACGGCAGGCGGCGGCGACCCACCATCCACGACGTGGCCCGTGCGTCGGGGGTATCCCGGGGCACGGTGTCACGCGCGCTCAACGGCGACCCGTATGTGAGCACCGCCGCGCTGGCCGCGGTCCGGCGTGCCGTCGCCGAGACCGGCTACGTCGTCAACCGCAACGCCCGCAGCCTGGTGACGCAGCGCACCGGCAGCGTCGTCATGGTCCTGTCCGAGCCGCAGGAAAAACTGTTCGAGGACCCCAACTTCAGCCTGCTGCTGCGCGTGGCCAGCCGCCGCCTCGCGAGCAAGGACGTGGCGCTGGTACTCATGGTCGCCGGCGACGACGGCGACCGCGAGCGGGTGGTGCGCTACCTTCGCGGCGGCCACGCCGATGGTGTGCTCCTGCTGTCGACGCACGCCGGCGATCCCCTCGCCGTCGAGCTGGAAGGGCTGCCGATCCCGGCGGTCGCCTGCGGTGCCGTGCTCGGGCGGGAGAGCATGATCCCGTATGCCGCCGCCGACGACCGGGAAGGCGCCCGGCAGATCACCCGGTACCTTGTCGAGCAGGGCCGCAAACGGATCGCCACGATCACCGGCCCGCTCGACACCCCGGGCGGCCTGAACCGGCTCGAAGGCTTCTGCGACGTACTCGGCCGCAAGGCCACCAAGAAGCTGATCGTCCACGGCGACTACACCCGGCACAGCGGCGAGGCCGCAATGGCCGAACTGCTGTCCCGCTCGCCCGACCTCGACGCCGTCTTCGTCGGCTCCGACCTGATGGCCGCCGGGGCACTTGCCGCCCTGCGCACGCACGGCCGGCGAGTGCCCGACGACGTGGCGGTCGGCGGCTTCGACGACACCGCCATCGCCTCGCTGACCCACCCTCCACTCACGACAATCCGCCAGCCGCTGGAACGGGTAGCCGAGGAAACCGTACGCATCCTGCTCGAACTGATCGACGGTGCCGAGCGCCCAGAACCCATAGTGCTGCCAACAGAACTCGTCATCCGCGAATCCGCATAGCCGAGTAATGCCGGACCCGCGCCGCGCGGGCCGCGCCTGCCGCTACAGCGTCCAGTAACCGTAAGGCTCGTCGTCCCAGAGGCTCTTCACCTGAATACGCCCGCCGGTCGGGGCGTCCTTGGGAACGTCGAAGACCACCATCCCGGCCTTGCGCTGGCCCTTGCCCAGGTCTGCACAGTCAAACGTGCCTTTGTGCGTGGTGAAACCCGGTTCGTACACCGTGCCGTCCTTGGCTACGAACGAGATGTCCTGACCGCAGGCAAATGACATGCCCGTTTTCACCTCGACCGTCAGGTCCACGCCGTAGAAGGTTCCATTCTCCGGCTTGTCGAAGGAATTCGGTGCTTTGAGCCCACGGCCGTTGGCCACGGTGTAGGCGACCACCTGCTCACCCTTGCCGAACAGCGTTGAGTCGACGGTCAGGGTTTGGCCAAGTGCGGCAGGCACCGGTCCGGCCGGTGCTTTGACAGCCGCACTGGAGCCGCCTTCGCCACCGCTGACCGTGGTCGGGTTCTCATTCGACCCCGCACCGCAAGCCAACATGACGACCGTGACCAATGTGCCGGCAAATCCGATGACGATCTTGCGCCTTCACACGCGAGCCTTCTCCCTTTTGGACAGTTGATGAAGACCGGACGCTATCCATGCGGCGCCATCGGTCGCATCGGGCGGTAAGGGCGCTCGCTTCGCGAACCCCGCCATGTGGCCCATGACGGTGCGCGCCCCGCGTACGTGGTGTTGGTCCGATGCGGGACAGTCACAGGGTCATCCGCGAGTCTGCGTGACGTACCTCTCTCGCACGTCGCGAGTCGATCGATCCACATCTGGTGACGGTGTCGTACCCCCGCTCTAGGATTCTTCTCGTGGGGGAGAAAACCGTTGACACACTTGAAGATCGGCGTTTGTGGGCGCTGTCCGACAGCGAGCTGACCGACCGCATCGACGACGTGTTCACCGGCCTGCAAAACCTTCGCGCCCAATGGCTCGAACTCATCGCCGAACTCGACAGCCGCGGCCTGCCCGCCAAGCTCGGCGCCACCACCACCGGCGCCTGGCTACGCGACCGGCTTCGCATCCACCCTCGCACCGCCACCCGCGACCTCACCCTTGCCCGCAACCTGCGCCGCCTACCCGGGCTGGCCAACGCCCTGGCCCACGGCACAGTCAACACCGAACAAGCCGAAGCCATCGCCGCCACCATGACCGACCTGCCCACCGACCTCGGTCAAGCCCTGCACACCGAGGTCGAGCAAACCCTGATCGGCTTCGCCGCCCAGTTCGGCCCACCCCAGCTGGCACAGCTGGGCCAACGCGCACTCGAACTCGTTGCCCCAGACGTCGCCGACGCACATGCCGCCCAGCTACTCGACCTGCAAGAAAAGCGCGCCCGCCGCGACAGCTACTTCACCCTGTCCCCAGACGGCCTGGGCCGCACCCGCCTGTCCGGCATCCTGACCAACGACGATGCCGCCACGGTCTCAGCCGCCATCGAATCACTGTCCTCCCCGGCCGCCATCCGCACCCGTGGTGCTGGACACCGCGACAAGCGCAGCGACGGCGACGGCGAGAGGGCCGACGGCGCAGACAGGGCCGACAGGGCCGACAGGGCCGACAGGGCCGACTGTGACGAGGAACAGACGCCGGGACGCCGCCGCGCTCATGCCCTGGTGCAACTAAGCCAGATCGCCCTCGCCGGCGGCACCCTGCCACACCACGGCGGCGGGCGACCCCAGGTCATCGTCACCATGCCCTTCCAACCCTGGCGCGACGCCACCCACGCCGCACTCGGCATCGGACAGTTAAGCAACGGGCGACTGGTCACCGCCGCCACCGTGCGACGCATGGCCTGCGACGCGGACATCCTGCCCGTCGTCTTGGGCGGCGACGGGGAGGTCCTCGACGTCGGACGCCAGCGGCGCACCTTCACCCCAGCCATCCGCAAAGCCCTGTATGTGCGTGACCGCGGCTGCAGCTTCCCGGCCTGCGGCCAGCCACCAGAACGCTGCGACGGGCATCACGTCCGGCCCTGGACCCATGGCGGCATGACCAGCCTGGACAACGCCGCCCTGCTCTGCCGCCGCCACCACAACCTGATCCACGACGGCGACTGGACCGTACGCATCGCCGCCGACCGGCTCCCCGAATTCGTCCCACCGACTCACATCGACCCACAGCAACGCCCACGCCGCAACCAATACCACCGGCGCACGTAGCACCTGATCGACAAGGACAGTGGCGCTCATCTATCCACGGGCGGGTCGGGTGCTCCATCCTGGACGGATGCTATCGAGTCGAAAAGCTTGGAAGGTGCTGTCGGCGTTCGTGTGTGCGGTGCTGAGTGCGACATTGCTGTCGTGGGCTCCGGCGTCGGCGCACGGCGGAGGCGCCGAGTTCCTGTATATCGCGACCGACGCCTACATCGAGCAGCGGATCCAGGAGGTGACCGACACCAACGACGTCCTGCTGGCGATGGAGTTCGAGACCAACGTCAACGGCACCGTCGCCGGCGTGCGGATCTGTCTCGACCTCACGCAGCAGGAGGTGGCTCAGCGGCTGCCGTTGCAGGGCTACCTGTGGGCGGCCGATGGCACCCTGCTCACCACGGGTGGGGCTTCCGAAGGCATCTCATTCTCCGCACCCTGCTTCTACGAGATCTTCTTCGGCACGCAGGTGCGGGTGACCGCGGACGTGCGCTACGTGGTCGGCTTCTGGCTGCGCGGGGGCCAATACTCGTACGTGCCACACGGTTTCGACAGCGACATCTCCAACGCCACGCAGGGCCACCTGGGCGCGCCGTCCAGCACCAACTCGACGGTGGGGGCGGGCAACGGGCTTTACGCCTACACGAGCGTCGTCGGCCCAAGTTCGCCGTTCCCGGTGGAGAGTTGGGAGAACTCCGACTACCTGATCAGTCCGCGGTTCATACCCGACGCGCACTGAAAACCTTCCGCTACCGCCAGGAGCGGATAGGCTCGTGACTATGCGGCCTTGGATTATTTGGGTACCCGCGATGCTCCTGACCGTATCGAGCATGGTCGCGTGCGACGACGCTTCGGCGCCCACACCCGCACCACCCGCGTCCGGTTCCGAGCGGCTGACCTGGCAGAAGCTTGCCCCCGTACCGTCGGCGCGCACCGAGGTGGCCGCGGCCGTCACCGGCACGCGGATCGTGGTGGCGGGCGGCTACCGGGCCGATGGCGGCACGGTCGCCACGGTGGAGGTGTTCGACACCGCCGCCGGCACGTGGCGCCCCGGACCGGACCTGCCGGTGGCGGTCAACCATCCCATGGCCGCGAGCGTGGGCGACACCGTCTACGTCTTCGGCGGCTACGAGGCCAACGGAAACGCCACGACCCAAGCGTTCCGCCTTGACGGTGACGCGTGGAAGCCGATCGCCCTCATGCCGTGGCCGCGCGCCGCCGCCACCGCGGCCGCGGCCGACGGGCGGGTCTACGTGGCCGGTGGGATCGGTCAGGGCGGCGCATTGGCGACCGAGATGCTGGTCTACGACACCGCCACCGACCGCTGGTCGGTCGCGCCCGGCCTGCCGACGCCACGCGAACACCTCGGCGGGGGCGGGTTCGGCGGTCGGGTCTACGTGGTCGGCGGCCGCACGAGCGCGGGAATCCTTGCCACGTTTGAGGTCTTCGACCCGGGTACCCAAAAATGGTCCTCATTGCCACCGATGCCCACGCCTCGCGGCGGCATGGCGGCGGCAGCGGCCTGCAACGGCAGGATCGTCGCGGTCGGCGGCGAGGCGAGCGCCACCTTCCCCGAGGTGGAGGTGTTCGACGTGAAAACCGGTGCGTGGCAAACCCTTCCCCCGCTGCCTACGCCGCGCCACGGCCTCGGCGTGGTGTCGGTCGGCACCAAGGTTTACACCGTCGCCGGCGGACCCAAGCCCGGCCTGTCGGTCGCCGACTCCAACGAGTCGCTCGACCTGGCCGGGCTCGGTCCGTGCGCGGGCTGAACCGCGCGGGCTGAATCGCGCGGGCTGATTCAGGAGCGAGGGATCGGCACCTTTGACCAGTCGATGTCCGAGCCGAGGTAGAAGCTCGGGTACGCCGGCTGGTTGTAGGTGGTCTGCTGCCGCGCCACCTCAACCCGGTACTGCCAGTCGTGCATGAGGGTGTAGAGCTTGCGGTCGGTCAGTTCGGTGCTCACGTAGACGCGGATCGCTGTGCTGTCGGCGGTGCGCAGCAACAGTTCCTCGCGCCAGTCACCGAAGATGTCCGCTACCAGGGACGGGTTGCCCTTGGTGCCGTTGTTGGTGAACGTGCCGTCGGCGGTGAGCAGGCGGCCGCGCTGCCAATCCTGGACGAACGGTGTTACGGCCAGGGCGCCGTCGACGATCTGCGTGGTCATGTCGGCGGCCCAGCGGATGCTCTGGTTGGTGCCCGGGGTCGCGGTGCCAAGCGAACGGCCGTCAGCCGTCCAAAGGCCCAATCCCGTTGAGGCCCAAGCCTCCAGGCCGGGTTCGGCCGGCACGACGTCGCCCACCATCCCGCGCCCGGTGTCGCGTCCGCTGTACCCCCCGAAAATCACCGAACCGGAGCGGGCATCCCGCATTGAGTGGCCGTAGGGAGCGAACGTCGCGCCCTCGTGCACCTCGTAGATCTCAAGGCCCGGGCGGCGCGGGTCCAGGTCGCCGACGTGCATGGCGTCGCCGTGACCGATGCGGACCGAGGCGCCGGGCTGGGCGCTGCCGGGTGGCAGCACGCCGAAAGTGCTGTAGAGCAGGGAGCCGTCGTGGTCGATCGTGGCGCCGCCGTAGATGACTTCCTGCTTGCCGTCGGCGTCGACGTCGGCAACGCTCAGCGAGTGCTGGCCCTGCGTGGTGATGGTGGCGAACTGCGGGTCGGTACCGTCTCGGCCGTGCGGAGCGTCGTTGAACGGGTTGGTCATCGGTGTCCAGCCGCTGTCGACGAACCACTGCTCGCGCAGGCTCCTGCCGTCCCAGTGGTAGGCGACAAGCGTGGTGCGCGTGTAGTAGCCGCGAGCGAATATCGCCGCCGGGCGGCGACCGTCCAGATAGGCCACCGCGGCCAGGAACCGGTCGACGCGGTTACCGGGCTCGATGCGCGACAGCGCATAGTCGCCCCACATCAGGCCGTCGTCGTGGCGCCCCGGCTTGTACGGGATCGTCTGCAGCTCCCTGCCGCTGCGGCCGTCGAAGACGGTCAGGTACTCCGGCCCGTCGACGATGAAGCCCTCGAACAGGCGCAGCATGTTGCGGGTGCTACGGCTTGGCGCGTAGACGTCGAGGAAGTAGTCGGCGAGCGCCGTCGCGTCCTGTTCGGACAGTGGATAGGTGTACTGCGGCGCGATGCCGAAGGCCTGCTCCAGCGTTGCCGGCCAATGCCCCGCAACTACTTCGGGGTGCTGATGCCAGCCGCGGAACATCTCCAGCAGGTGGGCGTAGTAGCCCGCCTTGCTCAGCCGGTAGTCGTCGGAGTGCTTGAATCCGGCGGCCACATCGGATTTGGGCATCGTGACGAACTTCTCCGACGCGACATTGCCATCCCGGTCGTAGCGGATGATTTTGGTACCGGGCGCGGTCTTGAACATCATCTCGCTGCGCCCGTCGCCGTCGAAGTCGTATACGAGGAACTCGGTGTAGTGCGCCCCGGCGCGGACGTTCACGCCGAGGTCGATGCGGTGCAGCAACGTCCCGTCGAAGGTGTAGGTGTCGATGTAGACGTTGCCGGTGTACCCGATCTGCGACACGTCTTTGGAGTTGGACGGATCCCATTTGACGATGTACTCGTACCGGCCGTCACCGTCGACGTCGCCGACGCTCATGTCGTTGGCGGAGTAGGTGTACGCCTCGCCGGCCGGGGTCACGCCGTCGGCCGGTTTGCGCAGCGGCAGGTCGTAGAAGGCGCCGCTGAACGGCGTGACCCAGCCGCTGGCGTCGAGCTCGGAGTTGTTGACGATGGCGGCGACCCGGTACCGGGCGCCGGGAACCGGTGCTGTGTCAAGGTAATTGGTGCTGTCAGTGACGGTGGCGATGCGCTTGCCGTCGCGGAAGACGCGGAACGCGGGGCCGGCCATGCCGTTGCCGGTGTGGCCGGTGACCTCTTTGCCGAGTAGCCGCCAGCTCAGGAAGACGCCCTGGGGCGTGGTGGCGGCGACGAGCCCGCGGTCGAGGCGCTCGAGCCGGGGCCCGTCATCGAATCGCATTGCCGCCGCCGACGTTCGGGATTGATCATCTGGCAAACACGGGTCTTCGTTTGCCAGATGATCAGGCACGATCGTCGGCCCCTCACGCGGCGATGCCGCGCATGGCCTTGCATGCGCCGGAATAATGGTCATCGGGATGCTGAGCACGAGCGTTGCGGCGCAGAAGGCCGCTAGGGTTCGAGGTTTCATTCCGGGTGGGCCTCCAGGAAGATTGAAACGTTTCAAGACAAGGATTCTACCCCTGCGGCGCTCAGCGAGCCACCGTGCAGGTAGCGGTCGCCGTCCTGGACGGATCGCTCTCCGAAGTGGCCCGCAGCGTCACCGTCGCGGTTGGAACCGCCGACGCGCTCGCCCCGACGTTGACCGTCACCGGCGTAGTGGACCCGAACGAGGTGCTGGCCAGCGCGTTCGGCAGCACGACCCGGAAGCCGGACCCGTTGACCGTGGCCGACAGGCGGTACACGTCGGCGTTGAGGAATGCCCGGACGTCCTCGGGGTGGCCGGAGCCCGTCCCGGCCGGACTTCCGGTGTTGCGCAACGGGAAACTGCAAGTCGCTCCGGCGGCGCCGCTCGCCTGCCCGCTCGCCGTCCCCGCGCTCAACGCCACCCCGCGCGGTTGCGGGCCGCGCCCGTCCAGCGAGCGGACCGCCACCCGGTAGGTCAGCACGCCGCTGGCGTCGACAGTGCGCCAAAGGATGTAGAAGTGCAGCCGGTTGGCCGTGTCGACATACTCGAACTTGCTGCCGGAGTTGGTGCCGGAGTGGAAGAGCGCGTCGTTGAGCTGGCGGTAGTCGGCGATGCTGCGCATCACCGGGGTACCGTCTGGGCGGTTGAAGTCCACGCGGTTGATGTTCTGCGGGTTGGCGTCGATGACCCAGGTGAAGCAGAGGTAGCCGCACGTGTTGGTCTCGGCGTTCTTGTTCTTGGCCAGCAGCACGCCGTTGTCTGGGGTGAACGAGTCGGCGCCGATGCGCTGAATCGTTTCGATCGAGTAGAAGTTGTAGACCGGCGAGCCCGGGCACAGCGGGTCGGCGGTGACGCTGCACGTGGGGGAGCGGTCCTGGCTCAGCTCGACCCGGATCCCTTGCAGGTCACCGGAGTTGGGGATGGCCGAGCGGGCCTTGACGGTCGCGACCACCATGCCCGAGCCGGCGAGCGCGTCCCGGGAGACCCGAAGCACCTGCGCCTCACTGATGTGGCCCAGTTTCGTCTTGCTGCGCAACGTCTGCCCGGCCGGCATCGAGGCGCCCATGTTCGCCGGCACCACCCAGCGCATGTGCGGGCCGCCCGGCCCGTTGAACGAGCCCCGGTCCATCACGTCCCACGGGCCCGAGCCGACCCGGCGATACGGTGTGGCGTAAGGGTTGTTGTTATTGTCGGCGATGCCGAAGGTGTGGACGATCTCGTGGGTGATCGTGCCGGACGACTCGCCCTGCCGCATGCTGGAGCTGCCCCACAGCTGCGCGCCGGCGCGCCATGACGTCCACGGGACGTAGCGGGTGGGAGCCCAATTCGGGAGGTTGGGGTCGGGCGGGCCCCAGCTGTCCGGTACCGAATCGCGGGTTTGGAATTTCATCTCCCCAAACTCCTGCCATACCGACGTCTCGTCGTATCCGGCGTAGACCCGCAGCACGAGGTCGAACTGGTCACGGATGTTCTGGCCGGCGGCGGCACGCCACAGCGCGTCCGCGTCCGGCTCAAGGGAACCGTTGCAGGTGAAGCCGGCCGGGCAGGAACCCTGCTGGCCGCCGATGTCGTTGAGGCCGTACTGGAACAGCCGCCGCGGCATGCGGTACGGCCCGAACGGCGTGAACGTCACCCCGATGCGGCCGTTGGTCTGCTCCATCCAGTACTCGTTGACCGTGTGCCCGTGGTTCAAAGCGCTTGGCGTGCCCCAGAAGTTGGCGTAGAACCGGGCCACGTCGGCGCGCGGAACCGGGTCGATCTGCGGGTTGCCGAACGGGTCGCTCAGCCGCGGCTGCGTGATGACGAAAGGCTGGTCCGGAAAGTCAACGGCGACAAGGGCTACGCGCAGCCGGCGCTGGCTGGGCACGCGGTTCGGGTTGGCCCAGTCGGCGCCGGGCACCGGCCGGTAGTCGGCCCACGTCATGTCCTGCTGGTCCTGCCAGCGCTGCGGGTCGATGGGATCGTCGACGGCGAGCGCGCCGACGTCTTCGGCCCGATGGGCCTGGCCGGGAACGGCGGCCATCGTCACGATCAGGGTCGCGCTGAGTGCGATGCGCATCAGGGGGTACGCCATGGGACACCTCCACGTCGGAAAAGCGTGGCTGCGCCCGGCGTATTGACGATAGCGGATGCGGGATTCTTAGGCTAGGCAGTCTCGCCGATCACCGGTGCTGCGCGAGGCGTGCGGCGAGCCGTATGTTCAAGCGCGGGCGACCAGCCAGATGTCGCCGGGGCCGGTCATGCGGATCGAGCCGATGTTCTCCAGCGACCCCTTGACCTGGTAGGCCACGGTCCCCGTGCCGTCCTTGATCTCGCACGCCCCGATCGGGTACGGCTTGCCGTCGCGGTTGGTGAGCACGACGTCGTACGAGCCGTCGGCCGGCGCCGCGTCGACGCTGACCAGCAGCCAGGAGGGGCGGTCGTTGCCCTGGTACAGGAAGATGGTGCCGACCTCGGTCCCGGAGTCGGTGGTCAGCGTGACCGCCTTGAGGTACCGGCCGCCCGCGACGTCCATCGTCTGGCGGGTCTGCTCGGCCAGCCGGCGGTCGGGAGCGGTCTCCCACCACACCGCGCCCGCCGAGAGCGAAGCCGCGACGAGCACCGACGCCGCGAGCGTGAGCAGGCGCCGGCGCGTGGTCGGACCCGGCGCGCCCAGCGAACCCTGCGGACCCTGTGAACCCTGCGGGACCTTGGCGATGCGGGACATGACCCGCGACTCGAACCCGCCCAGCGGCTCCGCCTCCGGCGCGAGCAGCAGCATCGAATCGGCCACTTTGGACAGTTCGGCAAGCTCGGCCCGGCACGCGGCGCACTCGCCGACGTGGCGCAGCACCTCGGCCCGCTCGTGGCCGGAGACCGCGCCGAGCGCCAGCTCGGGCAGCAGCTCGCGGGCGCGCTCGCACCCGTAAACCTCATCCATCGGCCACCTCCAACAATTCTCGAAGCCGGGCCAGGCCCAGCCGGATCCGCGTCTTGGCGGTCCCCACCGGTACCCGTTCGCGCTCGGCGATCTCGGCGGCGGTCAGCCCGTAGAACCGGGCCATCACCACCGCCACCGCCTGTTCCCGGGGCAGCGCGCGCAGCGCGTCCCGCACCACCTCCCGATCGGCCACCCGATCCGGGCCGCCGCGCACCGACGAGCGCGTGCTCAGCATCGCCAGCAGCACCTCCGGCTCGTACGGCTGGTCGCGGCGCATCCGCATCGCGTCGATGGCGGCGTTGCGGGTGATCGTCAGCAGCCAGGTCACGACCGCGCCCTTGCGCGGATCGTAGCCGTCGGCGAAGCGCCAGGCCCGCAGGAAAGCCTCCTGCGCCACCTCCTCCGCCGTCGCGGGCACCCCGACAACGGTCAGCGCCAACCCGTACACGCGTGCCTGATATCGCCGGACAAAGGCCGCGGCGGCCTCCGGATCGCCCGCGCCCATGCCGGCGAGCAAAGTCTCGTCGGTTGCACCCACAAGTAGTACTACGAGCGCCGGAGCACCCGGGATCTGTCCTGGACGAAATAAGAGCAAATCAAACCCGGATAAATCCCGATCAGGCAGGCTCCCGTAGTACCGGGCATGACTAGATCTCCCAAGAGTGCGCGGCTGCTGGCCACCATCGCACTGGTCTTCGCCGCCGCCGCATGCGACGCGTCCAGCGGCGACGACGGCACCGGCGGATCCACCGGCGGAGCGGGCGACGCCAACTTCAACGTGGCCGAGCCGGCGGCGAACGCGAGCGTCTCGGTCCCGTTCATGGTCAAGGTGAACTCGAGCGAGGCCCTGGGTACCACCGAAACCGGAAACCATCACATCCACGTCTGGTTCGACGGCAACGAGGCGGAATACAAGATCGGCTACGGCGACAGCGTCCAGATCACCGAGCAGCTCTCACCCGGGGCGCACAAGATGACGGTGTCGCTGCGGCACGCCAACCACTCCGACGCCGGTCCGCGCGTCGAGGTACCCATCACCGTGGGCAGCGGGGACGGTACCGCACCCCAGCCCACCGTCTCCGAAGATGACGATGGCTACGTTTACTGATGGCTACGTTTACTAGGGATAGGTCTGTTAGGGTCCAGCGCTACTCGCGCGGTGCCCGATGGTTCCACGCCGCCGTGTACCTGACCACCCTGGCGCTGCTGTTCACCGGCTGGTGGCTGGCGCTGGGCCGGGAAGGTGAGCCGAGCCTGCTGGCCCGGCTCACCGGAGTGGCCGACGCCGAGCTGCACACCTGGATCGGCTGGGCCATGGCGCTGGTCGTCGCGGCCGGTGTGATCCTTGGCGCGCGCGGTGTCGCCACCTTCGCCCGGGAGAGCTTCCGGTTCGAGCGTGGCGACGCGCGCTGGTTCGTCCGCTGGCCGGCAGCGGTCTTCACCGGCCGCTTCGGCCACCACGGCGGCCACTTCGACCCCGGTCAGCGCATCGCCAACGTGGTCCTGGTGGTACTACTCGCGGCCCTCGTCGGCAGCGGCGTCGGGCTGGCCGTCGTGGCCGGGGGGCCGAGTTTCGTCTGGCTGACGCGGATCCACCTGTGGTCGACGTATGCCGTCACACCCGTGCTCGCCGGTCACATCCTCATCGCCTCCGGTGTGCTGCCCGGCTACCGCGGCGTCGCCCGCTCCATGCACCTTGGCGGCAAGCTGAGGGCCGATGTGGCGCAACGGGTTTGGCCCGGCTGGGCGGAACGCAACCGGGCCGGGTGGAACGGGGTGTCTGACCGGTCACACGAAAAGGCGGGCGGGAGAGGCGCGCCGTAAAACCTTGTATGCGAACAACAAGCACGATCAGTGTCGCTCTTGTCCTGGCTCTAGCCTTCGCCTTCGCCGTCCCCATCCCAGCCACGGCCGACGTCGTGGCCGGGCCTGCGCCCGGGCCTATGCCCGCGGCGATCGGCCGGACGCTCTACGTCACCAACAGTGCCACCGAATCTGGTGACGCGAACATCACCCGGTTCGCCGTCAACGCCGACGGCACCATCCGGCCGGTGGACACGGTGGCGGCCGGGCACGGGGCGCGCGGCATGGCCATCACCCCCGGGCGGCGATTCGCCTACGTGGCCGCCTCCAATGCCAATGAGATCAACGGGTACCGGATCGGCCCCGACGGTTCCCTAAGCCGCTTCGCCACCGTGCCGACCGACAGCCCGATCGGCATCGTCACCTCACCCGACGGCCACACCCTCTACGTCGCCAACCAGGCGGCGAAAAGCGTGACGGTCTTCGGCGTCCAGCGCGACGGCACGCTGATGCGGCGCGCGACCGTGAGCCTGGGCCCGGATTCGCCGTCGCCGAAGGACATTGCGGTGACGCCCGACGGCAGGTTCCTCTACATCGGACTGGGCGTGCTGGGCGAGGACGGCCCGGCCATGCTCACCGGCCTGGCGATCGGCGCCGGCGGTATCCCCGGCCGGCAGGTCGCCCGCGCCGAACTCGGCCAGTTCAGCGGGGAGGTGCTGACCACGCCCGACGGCCGATTCCTTTACGTTGTCTGCACTGATACGGACGACATCTTCGGGTACCGGATCGGGCGCGACGGCCAACTGACACCGGTCAGCCACCTGCCCGCCGGGGACCGGGCCGAGGGCGCCGCGATCAGCCCCGACGGGCGGCTGCTGTTCGTCGCCGGGGCGGCGCTCGCGGACACCGGCGGCCCGATCACGGGCTTCACGATCGGCTCGGACGGGGCGCTGACCCCCGCCGGAACGCCGATCCTGCTGCGCACCCCGGCCGCTGTGGCGTTCTCACGGGACGGCCGGCACCTGTACGCCACCGACTTCGAAACCCACAACATCATCACCTTCGACGTGGCGCGCGACGGCCGGCTGACGACCGTTCAGACGCAATCATCCGGCGGCGTCCAGCCCGCCTTCCAGGCCATAACCGTTCTTTGATGCGCGTTCTATGATGCGCCGGTGGGGCGCCCTCGATTTACGTATGCGGAAGCGCTGCGGATTCTGGCCCGCGGCGATGCCCGGATCACCAAGCTGGACAGCGCACTTGGCGGCATCATCCTCGGTGCGGCACCGTTCACCGGCGGTGCCGCACTGGCACTTCTGGACGCCAAGTCAGAAGCGATCAAACTACTGCGCGAGCTGACCGACACGGCGCCGGCGCGGATCAAGGCGGCGAAAGGCAAGGCACACTACGAGCTGCTGGAAGCGGCGCACGCGGTGCTCGCCCTGACCGCCTTCTTCGGTGCCTTCCGCGACACGATCGGCCCCCGCTTCCGCGATCTGGAGCTGACCCACGACGACCTCGAGGCGCTCGACCGCCAACCGGTTCCGCCGATGCCCTCGGCGATCCGGGGGTTCAGCGAGAACCTGGTGGAGGTCGCCGGGTACTTCGAGGTCCTGTTCAGCCTCACGCTGGCGTTAGTCGAGGGTTTGGCCGCGTGGGAGCAGGTAGGTTGGGCAGACCGGATGATGCTTCGCCGTGAGGTGGTGGGCAAGGCTCAGCACTACTACCACGACCACTACGTCCGGCTGGCGGCGGACCTGCCGGAGTTTGCCTTCTGGACCTGGATGCAGGAGCACGCCGCGACCCGCAGCGCGCTGCGTGAGCTGCACGACCTGCTGGCCTCCACCATCAAGGCGACCGGACAGACCGGTGACGTGGAGCGCAAGCTGGCCCGGCGAGCGGGCGAGGTGCTCGAAAAACCCTTGTGGCGCACGGACTCGCCGGTGTCAGGCATCGCATTTCCGAGCGTCGCCGAGGGGTTCGTCAGCCCACGGTTCCGCGTGACCGTGGCGGACAAGGCCAGCAGGCCGGCCGATGAAACCTGGTGGCTCGACCAGCCGACCGCCCAGGACCTGGGCAGCTTCCTGACCGTTCAGCTCACCCATCCCGACAGCGCCCGCCACCCGCTGATCATCTTGGGGCATCCGGGAGCGGGCAAGACCCTGATGGCTGAGGTGCTCGCCGCCCGGCTGCCGGCCGAGAGCTACACGCCGATCCTGGTGCGGTTGCGGCGGGTGGACGCCGACGCCGAACTGCACCGCCAGCTCGAGACGGCGCTGGAGTCGACGGTGCGGGAGCGGGTCAGCTGGGGGCAGCTGTGCCGGGAGAACAAGGCCACCAAGGTTCTGATCCTCGACGGGTTCGACGAGCTGATCCAGGCGACCGGCGTCGCCCAGTCGGGCTACCTCGAGCAGATCGCGGAGTTCCAGCAGGAGGCGTGGCGCGACGGCCACTCGGTGATCGCCATCATCACCTCGCGCACGCTTGTCATGGATCGCGCCCGGGTACCCGAAGGGTGCACGCTCGTCAAGCTTGAGGACTTTGACGACACCCAGCTCGAAAGCTGGCTCGAGGCATGGAACGGCGCGAATCGCGCCATCCAAGGCTTCCGGCCGCTGACCGTCACCGAACTGCTGCGCCACGGCGACCTGGCGCGGCAGCCGCTACTGACCGTCTTGCTTGCCATCTATGCCGCCGACACCGTGATCGACGGGGCCGAAGCGAAGGCGCTGTCGCGGTGCGAACTGTACAAGCGGCTGCTGGATTCGTTCGTGGCACGGCAGATCCGGGAC
>DASUXL010000379.1:0-22550 GCA_036377915.1 Candidatus Limnocylindrales bacterium | reverse complement strand
GGCCTACGCCGCCAACCCCAACCGGTTCCGGCGCAAGCCCACACCACCACGCATCCCCGGCGCCGCCTGGATCAACCAACCACCCGCCGTCATACAAACAATGTGACCAATCCCTGTCTCACCGATCTTGACAGGCTCCGTTCGAGCTGGTGACGGGTCGAGTAGGCATCCTGTTGGTCGGTTACGCGTATGGCAACACGCTGCCCGAGGACACCTGGTTCTGGTCGAGTCTTGACGGGATCGCGGATCCTGAGCTGACACGCGAGACCGGCGCTCGCACGTTTTGGCTACGAGAACTCGTGGTGCGTAAGGGGTACCAGCGCCAGGGTTATGCGCACCTATTGCATGACAGCCTGCTCGCCGCTCGGCGGGAGGAACGTGCGGTGCTGTTTGTCCGCGCGGACAATCCGGCACGCGAGCTGTACCACCGCTGGGGATGGTCGATCGTTGGACACATGCCGCCGCAGCCAGGCATCCCGAAGTTTGAGGCAATGCTGCGGCAGAGAACAAAAGTTGATCCGTCCTCGTGACCACTCGGTCCATTGCGACAATTTATTGTGGAGGTGGGCGATGGCAGGGTCCACCGAGGCATTGGAACTGGCTCGCCGGATCGAAGCGAGCGACGTCGGCGCCGAAACGCTTGAGCGGCTTGAGGCCGTGTTCGATGCGATGGCGATCGCCTACACGAGCGCGCAGCCAAACGAACTGGCGGTCCACGTGCGAAAGCACCTCAGGTACGTTGGCCGACTCATGGACGCGCGCCAGACACTGAACGAGCATCGCAGGCTACTCGTCGTCGGTGGCTGGCTCTCGCTGCTGGCGGCGACGGTTCACATCGACCTGCGCAAGAGCAGTCCCGCGGCGGCCTGGTTGCGGACCGCGGATCGGCTGGCCGCCGAGGCCAAGCATCCGGAGATCAGAGCGTGGTGTCTGGAGACAGCGGCCTGGGATGAACTGACCAATGGGCGGTACGAGGCGGCAATTGCGCTGTCGAAGCGGGCGCAGGCGATCGCACCCAAGGGCAGCTCGGCGCTGATCCAGGCGACCGCCCAGGAGGGCAGGGCTTGGGCGCGGATGCATCGGCAGGCCGAGGCGCTGGAGGCCGTCGAGCGGGTCAACGCTCTGGTGCCGAGATTGGATGCTCGCGAGAGTCCCGAGCACCACTACCGCTATGACCCGGACAAGGCGTTGGCCTACACCGCTACCACGCTTGCCTGGGCCGGTGACCTTGCGGCGGAGGAATATGCCCGCACCGTGGTCCAGCGGCTCGAGGCGAGCGATGAGACCCGCCCACGCCGAATCGCGGCCGCGCGGCTGGATCTCGGGCTGGCCCTTGCTACAGCTGGGAAGCCGGATGAGGCGGCCGCCGTTGCGATCGCGGCCATCGCCTCGGGCAGGGTCGTGCCGTCCAACTTTTGGCGCGCCAATGAGGTGGTTCGCGCCGTGACGCGAGCCGGGATCCGTGAGGCATCTGACCTGCGTGAGGCATACCGTAACTTGATCCACCCTGGACCTGAAGGAACGTCCTAGGACGAGGTGCCGTACTAACTTTGACGAGAGTGGATGTCTGTGTGGGCTTCTGCTGCAATAAGGTCTCGAAAGGGTACGGAACGCCCCGCTATCGCTAAGATCGCGCCAAGGATAGTTTCGCATGCGTTCAAGTGGAGGAAACATGGCCGACATGACTCGCCGTCGTGTCCTGCAGGCCGCGGGCGCGATGGGCGTTGGTGCCGCGCTAGCCGGTTGCGCCTCCGAAGAGGGCAACGTGACGCAGCCCCCCGCCACAGGAGCTCCGCAGGAGACGTTCACACAGCCCACCCGCAAGGTTTCAGGCGAGCTGAAGATCCTGCTGTGGAGTCACTTCGTGCCCAGCCACGACGACTGGTTCAACACCTTCGCCGCCAAGTGGGGGACGGACGCCGGGGTCAAGGTTACCGTCGATCATATCGACCAGGCGCAGATCCCCACCCGGATCGCCGCGGAGATCTCCGCAGGCCAGGGGCACGACCTGATCCAGTTTATCGCCTGCCTGTCGCATCTGGAGCCGGGCGTGCTCGACCTCAAGGACGTGACCGACGAGGCGGTCAAGCGGTGGGGGACGCAGCTTGAGCTGTGCCGCAAGTCGAGCCTGAACCCGAAGACGGGCAAGTTCTATGCCTACTCGCCCGGCTGGGTTCCCGACCCGGGTAACTTCCGCAAGTCGCTGTGGGAGCAGGCCGGCTTCCCCAACGGGCCGGCCACCTGGGACGACCTGCTCAAGGGCGGCACCGAGATTATGAGCTCCAAGAAGGTACAGATGGGCCTGGGCATGTCCCAGGAGATCGACTCCAACATGGTGCTTCGCGCTCTGATGTGGTCGTTCGGCGCCTCGATCCAGGATGCCAACGAGAAGGTCTCCATCAACTCCGACCAGACCGTGGCGGCCGTCGAGTACATGACCAAGCTGTTCAAGCAGACCATGACCAACGAGGTGTTCTCGTGGAACGCCGCGAGCAACAACCAGGGTCTGGTCGCGGGCAAGCTCTCCTACGTCGTCAACTCGATCTCGGCCTATCGGACCGCGCAGAAGGACCGGCCGGACGTCGCCGACGACACGTTCTTTGTCCCGGCGTTGCGCGGGCCGGGTGGCCAGCTCGCAGCCCAGCACGTCATGTACAACTGGATCGTGCCGAAGCACGCCAAAAACCCTGACGCGTCAAAGGAATTCCTGCTGCACTACACCGCCAACTTCGCCGCGGCGAGCTACGCGTCGAAGCTTTACGATTTCAGCGCGTGGGACAAGCTGACGCCAAACCTTGGCACGTGGCTGGGCACCGACCCGTTCGGTTCGAAGCCGATCGACAAGCTGAAGCTGCTGACCGACTCGACCAAGTGGAGCACGAACATCGGCGCGCCCGGACCCGCGAACCCGGCCGAGGGTGAGGTCTTCTCGACCTTCATCATCCCGAACATGTTCGCCCGCGCCGCCCGCGGCGAGGTCAGCGCCAAGCAGGCCGTGCTCGACGCCGAAGCACAGATCAATCCGATTTTCGCCAAGTGGCGCGCTCAGGGTCTGGTGGGCGGCTGATGGCCGTAGTAGAGGTCCGTAACCTCGTCAAGGACTACGATTCGGGCAAGGTCCGCGCCGTTGACGGCGTGGACCTCGCCACGAAAGAGGGGGAGTATCTGGTCTTGCTGGGCCCGTCGGGCTGTGGCAAGACCACCCTCCTGCGCACGATCGCGGGTCTGGAGCACCCGACCGAGGGCGACGTCGTCATCGACGAGCGGATTGTGACCTCGCTTCCGCCCCGGGCCCGCAAGATTGCGATGGTTTTTCAGAGCTACGCGCTGTACCCCCATAAAACAGTGCACGCGAACATAGTGTTTCCGTTGCGGGCGGCCAAGATGGCCGCGGACGAACGGGAGCGCAAGGCGAGCTGGGCCGCGGAGCTGCTGGGCATCAACCATCTTATGAACCGCAAGCCACGCCAGCTCTCCGGCGGTGAGCGGCAGCGGGTGGCGCTTGCTCGCGCGCTTGTCCGGGATCCGCAGGTGTTCCTGCTCGACGAGCCATTGTCCAATCTGGACGCCAAGCTGAGGGCGACCGCGCGTGACGAGCTCAAGCGGTTCCAGCAGGAGGTCGGCACCACCACCATCTACGTGACGCACGACCAGGTGGAGGCGATGGGGCTGGGCGACCGGATCGTCGTGCTCAGCCACGGCAAGGTCCGCCAGATCGGCAAACCTGTTGATGTGTATGACGATCCGGCCGACACGTTCGTCGCCACCTTCATCGGCTCCCCGCCGATGAACCTTGTCGGCCGCGGCGACGAGCTCGTCGGCTTCCGCCCCGAGCACCTGCTGCCCGCGACCGCGGTGCGCGGCGAGGCGCACACCGTCAAACTCAACGTGGAGCGGATGGAGTATCTTTCCGGCGACCGCCACATCTATGGCACGGTCACCGGCATCGGCGAACCGACCCGGGTCATCGCCCGCCTGCCCGCCACTGTCACCGATCCGATCGCGACCGGCATGGAGTACGACTTCGCGGTCAGCCGCGAGCGGCTGCGTTATTTCGACGCGGCAACGGGTTTGCGCACCGAGTCGAGCGAGTCATGAGGCAGCGCCTTGCGGATCGGGAGGGTACCCTCGCCTGGCTGTTCCTGATGCCAAGCGTCGTCTACATTCTCGCCCTCGTCGGCTTGCCCTTCATCCTTGCCGTCGGGTTCTCGCTGTCCGACGTGACGACGGCGGATCCGAGTTTCGACTTCGTCGGCCTGCGCAACTTTGACGCGGTATTTGACGACCCGGTCTTCTGGCGGTCCCTCGGCAACACTTTCATGTTCACCGGCATCTCCATGATCCTCATCGTGATCTTCGGGAAGATTCTGGCGAACATTCTCGTGGCCGACTTCAAAGGCAAGTGGGTCATCCGGTTCCTGGTGCTGCTGCCCTGGACCACACCGGTCACGCTCGGCGCCATCGCGTGGCTTTGGCTGCTGGACTCCATTTTCTCGCCGATCGACTGGGTGCTGCGCCAGCTCGGGCTGCTCGGCGAGCCCGGTTCCCTGTTCGGTGGACAGTCCAATATGTACTGGCTGGGCGAGCCAGGGCTGGCGATGGCCTCCGTCATCGCGGTTCACGTGTGGCGGTTGACTCCGCTCGCGGCCGTCATCATGATGGCGGGTCTGGTGGCGATCCCGCGCGACATGCAGGAGGCGGCGGTCGTCGACGGCGCCGGATACTGGCGGCGCATGTTCGAGGTGACGATCCCGTTGACACTGCCCGTCATCGCGGTGTCCGCCCTATTTGGAGCCATCTTCACCTTCACCGACATGGCGGTGGTGGACGTGCTCACCAACGGCGGGCCGAACAATGCCACACAGGTGCTCACCAGCTGGGCGTTCTTCCGCGGCATCGACGGCGGTGACGTGGGGCAGGGCGCGGCGGTGGCGCTGTTCCTGTTCCCGCTGCTGCTCGCCGCCGCGATCGCGATCCTTCGCGCCGTCCGCAAACTGGAGGTGCGATGAGACGCGTAGGGGTGTACCTTCTCGCGATCGGGGCCGCATTCTTTTGCGCCGCACCGTTTCTGTGGAGCGTCATCACCGCGTTCAAGCAGAACCGCGACCTTTACAACCCGGACAACAACCCGTTCCTGTTCAACCGCCCGGCCACCTCCGACCACATTCTGTACCTGTTTGAGCAAACAGCGGTCGACAAAGCGACATTCGCCGACTTCGCCTGGAACACACTGTGGGTCGGGACATTGGTGGTCGTCATCACGCTCGCCCTGGGCCTGCCGGCTGCCTACGCGCTGGCACGGCTCGACCGGCCGTGGGCGGGTTGGTTCGGCATCGCGATTTTTCTAGTTTATTTGGTACCCCCAAGCCTGCTTTTCCTTTCTTTATCGCGCATTGTCGTGGCTGTCGGGTTGCAGGACGACACGTGGTCGCTCGTGCTGATCTACCCCACCATCACCGTCCCGGTGTCGATCTGGCTGCTGATCGGGTTCCTCAAGGCGGTGCCGCGCGACATCGAGGAGCAGGCGATGGTGGACGGTCACAGCCGCCTTGGCGCGTTCTGGCGGGCCGTGGTGCCGTTGACTTTCCCGGGCATCGTGGCGGTTGTCGTGTTCGCTTTCACGCTCACCGCAAGCGAGTTCGTGTATGCGCTCTCGTTCGTGTCTCCGTCGAAGGAACAGGTCATCTCCACCGGCGTCCCGACCAACCTGGTGCTCGGCGATGTCTTCCACTGGCAGTCGCTTCAGGCGGCGACAGTGCTTGTGGCACTGCCGCTCGCGTTCGTGTTCAACCTGTTCCTGGACAGGTTCATCACCGGCTTCACCCAGGGGGCGGTCAAAGGCTGAAGCCCGAGGTTGCACGGGGCGGGGACGGCGTTCCGGACCGCACCCGTCTGGCGGTCCTTGACACCGGGACCGGTCGCCTTATCGTGGTCGGCCACCGCCACGTAACCGTGGGGCGGCAGGGCGCTCCGACCGTTCACGTTGTGGCGCAAGGGTTGTGGCCGACGGCAGCGGCTTGCGTAGCCGGGGGCTTGAGGGGTCGCAACGGCGATGAGTTTCGCTATGGTATCAAGTCTGCCTTCCCATGCACCCGATCTCTAAACTCTCGAGAGAGACCATGATGATCGCTACGTACAGGAGGCAAGGGTGAGGCTTCTTCTCACATCCGCGGGCGTCAAGAACCCGAGCATCCGCGATGCGCTGGTCGACCTGCTGGGCAAGCCGATTGCCGACTCCAGTGCCCTGTGCATCCCCACGGCGCAGTACGGCCACCCCATGTGCGGGCCAGCCTCGGCCTGGCGCTTCATCACCGGCCAGACGCCGCTACCCATGTGCGACTTGGGCTGGAAGTCGCTGGGCGTCCTCGAGCTGACAGCCCTGCCCAGCATCGGCGAGCAGCGGTGGGTCCCCTGGGTCCGGGAGGCTGACGTCCTGCTGGTGGGCGGCGGCGATGCGACGTACCTGGGCCACTGGATACGGCGGTCCAGGCTGGCGGAGCTCCTGCCGTCGCTGCAGGACACCGTCTGGGTGGGGTTGAGTGCCGGGAGCATGGTGCTGACCCCCAGGATCGGTGCCGACTTCGTCGAGTGGCCGTCCGCGCCGGACGACCGCACCCTCGGGGTCGTCGACTTCTCGATCTTCCCGCACCTGGATGAAGTACCGGAGAACAGCCTGGCCGAGGCGGAGAAGTGGGCGGCCGAGATCGCGGGTCCGGCGTACGCCATCGACGACCAGACGGCCATCAAGGTGACCGACGGCACCGTCGAGGTTGTCTCCGAGGGGCACTGGAAGCTGTTCCCCTGATAGCCGCGGCCAACAGCGATCGGCGTGGCAAAGCGCCCGCTCATGGCACCCCTTTATGTCAAGACCCGGCTGGACGAACTGCTTGGTGCGGTTAACAGGGCAGTTGACGAAGGAGTCGGCGCTGCTGCACCAGCTGCTCGACGCCACCGCGAGCGTTTCGCTTGCGCGTGACGCGCAGGCGCAGGCGCAGGAGACCTTCACCCTTGTCGCGACCGTCGGCGCCGTTCTGATCGGCATGCCCGCGCTGGTTATCGCGCTTTACGGCGCCACAGCGGTGCTTCTCATCAAGACGTCCAACGCGGTCATCCTGCTGCCCATCGCCGTGGCCGGCTTGCTCGCCGGGATCGTCGCCGCGTTCCTGCCGGGGCGCAGGCGCGCCGGAAAGCTGGCCCGCTTCACCGTCACGCTTGCCGCCGCGATCGTCACGATCATCCTGCTCGCGATCGCGGGCTCGCTGGTCAACCCGAAGCTGGACCTCTAGAACTGGATCTTTAGAAGTCGAACGACAGCATGACGTGGTCGCTGTCCCGGGACGCCCCGCCCGCCTGATACGCCTTTATCGCGGCGGGGTTGTCGCGTTCGGTCATGACCCACATGCCGTAGCAGCCGTGCTCACGGGCCAGCTCGCCCAGGGCCTGGACCAGTGCCCGGCCGATGCCGCGGTTGCGGTGCGCCTCATCCACGGCCAGCTCGTAGAGGAACATCTCCGTCCCCTTGTCGGGGTGGGTCATCTCCACCCCGCTGACAAAGCCTGCCGGGCTCTCGCCGACATAGGCCAGCAGCAGATGGTGCCCTTGCGAGGTAAGGAAGCGCTCGGCCCACTCGGCCTTGGCGGGATTGTCGAACAACGGCGAGGCGGCGATGAGCTCGTCGACGCTTGCGGCCCGCCGGATCTGGTATTCGGTCACCTTTCGATGGTGCCAGCCACCTCGGGTGCGGGGCGCCACAATTTCCGTACCGCCTCCAGATCGAGGTCGTGCCCCTCGGCCCAAAGCCTGGCGGCGAGGCCGAGCGCGGCACTGCGGTCGTCGCTGAGCAGGTCGTCGCGGGCCTGCGGCAGCGGCAGGGTGGGTACCACCTCGCTGGCGCGGGACCGCACGGCGCGGTGCCTCCGGGCGAAGCTGGTCAGGGTCTGCCCCGGCCCGACTTCGACGAGAAGCAGATCGCCGGTCGAGAGCAGCCGGTCCAAAGCCGGTCCGAAGTAGACGGTGTCGACGACCTGCCACGCCCAGAACTCCGGCCGGATCGAGTCCTTCTCGGTCAGCACCTCGCCGGTGTATCCGGAGTAGACGGTCTGCCTCGGCGCGTTCAGGTCGATCCCCGACAGCTGCTTCTCCGCCGCGACCGCGGCCGGTGCCATGGCCGGGCAGTGGAACGGGCTCGTCGCCGGGACGACCGCCACGATGAAGTCGTCCGCGCGCAGCAGGCTGTCCACGTGCCGCAACTCGTCGCCCGGGCCGGCGAGCATCACCTGCCGGGCGGCGTTGACCGCGGCGATCGCCACCTTGCCGGACAGGTACGGCCGCAACTGCTCCTCGGTCGCGGCGACCGCGAGCATGCCACCCGGCGGGATGAACACCGCCTGCCGCACCCGCTCCATCTGCGAGGCGACAGCGTCCTTGAGGCTGAAGACCCCGGCGAGGGTCGCGGCGACAAGCTCCCCGGCGCTGTGGCCGAGCAGCGCCACCGGCTCCACACCCCAGCTCTGAATCATCTTCGCAAGCGCGTAGTCCACGGCGAACAGCAGCGGTTGCGCCCGGCGCACATCGTCGATGTCCACATAGGACGTCCAGCCCAGCCAGTCCGAGTGGATCCGCTCCGCCTCGGGGCCGATGGTCGCGAAAATCTCGTCCATGGTGGAGGTGAACACCGGGTCGGCGCCGTAAAGAGCCCGACCCATCCCGTCGTACTGGGAACCCTGACCCGGCAACAAAAAAGCCACCGGGCGGGGAATCCCCGTCCCCGCGGGTCGTGTCCACAAGCGAGGGTCGCCGGCTGCGGTCATGGCACAAGAATCGAGCCCGCGCCTTGAGGACTACCCGAACGCTCCTCGAGGGTCCGCGCCCACGATGTGATCTGTGAGAGTGGACAAGGATGTTTTCGTACGGGGCAACGGGGTGAGACTTCCGTCCACGCTGCGGGTCGCCGACGCCATCGCCTCCGGCCAATGCCAGGCGAAGCTGGTCAGGCGGACCGACGTCGAATCGGTGGCGGTCTCGCTCGGCGAGTCCGCGGCGGAGATGGCCGTCGCGGCCGCCCGCATCGCCCTGCAGCGGGCCGGGTCGACCGGCGCCGACATCGACCTCATCCTGCACGCCGACACCTACCACCAGGGGCAGGATCTGTGGCCCGTCGCCAGCTATGTGCAGCGGGAGACGGTACGCAACACCTGCTCGGCGATCGAGATCCGGCAGATGTCGTGCGGCGGTATGGCCGCCATCGACCTTGCCACCTCCTACCTGTCCGCCGTGCCCCACCGCGCCGACGCGCTGCTCACCACGGCGGACCGGTTCTGCGAGCCGGGCATCAACCGGTGGAGCACCGACCCGGGTACGCCCTACGCGGACGGCGCCACCGCGATCGTCCTGTCGCGCCGCGGGGGATATGCCCGGCTCAAGTCGATCGTCATGTACGCCGACTCCGACCTTGAGCAGGTCCATCGTGGCGACGAACCGTTCAGCCCGGCGCCGTTCACGCACCGCATGCCGGTCGACTTCGAAGCCGCCAAACAGGCATTCACCAGGCAGTATGGGCTGTCGTTCGCGATCAACCGGGTCAACGGAAGCCAGCGTTTCACCATAAAGCAGGCACTGGCCGATGCGGACATCGAAATGCATGAGCTTGATTGGATTGTGCTGCCGCATTTTGGGTATAGGCGACTCGAGTCAATGTACTTCCGGGAGCTTGGGATCGATCCGGCGAAGACCACATGGACGTGGAGCCGGACCGTCGGCCACCTGGGCGCGGGCGACCAGTTCGCAAGCCTGGGCCACCTGGCCGACACCGGCAAGGCCCGGCCGGGCCAGACGTGCCTGCTGGTCGGCATCGGGGCCGGCTACACCTGGGGAGCCGCGGTACTCCAGTTCACCGAGACACCCCCTTGGACCGAAAGCTGAATAGTGGACTCCCCGCCGCAGGGTGACGCCCTGGTCCGCTGTGGTGGGTCGAGGAAGAAGCTGTTGTGGCCGCCCGGCGCACCGCCGGGCCGGCCACGCAGCGCGCAAGATCCCGCAATTTGCCCGGCAAATCGGCGGCCGGGCGGCCAAGATACGCGCATTTGCCTGGCAAATTGCCGGATCTTGGGGGCGGCTAGGATCGGGAGTCGTGCGGCGACTAAGTCACGGTTATACCAATGACACCCGCGGCGACGGCGCCGCAGTGGTCAAGCGCTATCAAGGCCCGGACTGGGCTGCCCGCCGCATGCGAGAGCACGCCGTCCTGGACAGGTTGAGCGGCAGGCTGCCGGTGCCAACGGTATTGGGCGGCGACGAGGACAGCCTGCGAATGGGCTTCGTGGCCGGCGTACACGGCCAGGACTTGATCGAGGCCGGCCACGCCGTACCGGTCCTGCGGGCATGCGGCCGGATGCTGCGCCGCATCCACGGGATCGACCCGGAGCCGGGGCCGGCGCTTGTGCACGGCGACTACGGCCCTAACAACGTCCTGCTCGACCCGGCAACGTTCGAGGTCACAGCCGTGCTCGACTGGGAGTGGGCGCACGCCGGCAACCCCGTCCGGGATCTGGCCTGGTGCGAGTGGATCGTACGGATGCACCACCACGAACACGTCGATGCCCTCGACGCACTCGACGGCTTCTTTGACGGCTACGGCGACCGGCCGGCGTGGGCGCTCCGGCACGAGGCCATGCTTGCCCAGTGCCGCAGTCTGCTCGGACTGTGCCAGCGCTGGACGACCGAGGCCGCAGATCTCTGGCGGCACCGGCTGGACATCACCGCCGCCTGGACCGAGGCCGCACGTTAGACGAGGCCGCACGTTAGACGAGGCCGGGCGGTAGATGAGGTCGGGCCGGGCGGTAGATGAGGGCGGGCGTTAGATGAGGGCGGGCGTTAGATGAGGGCGGCGGAACGGGTTTCGGCGGCGCGGCGGCCGGTGGGGATGGTGGCGCGCAGGCGGAAATGACCGCCGTCGACGGTCCCGGTGGTCAGCTCTCCGTCCAAGCGGTTCACCCTGTTGGACAGGTTCTGTATGCCGCTTCCACTGTCCAATGTGCGCTGTTGCGGCCTATCCGGTACCCCATCATTGGTTATCTCAATTGTCACTTCGGTGTCGGTCTGCCGCAGCACGATGTCGCAACGCTCGGCCTTGCTGTGCCGCAGCACGTTTGTCACGCCCTCGCGCAGGACGGTGGCCAGCACCGTGCGTACGCGCGTGGGCAGCTCCTCGTGCTCCATCTCCATGTGTACGCTGACGTCCGCGGCCAGCAGCACGGAGCGGGCGGACTTGGCCTCCTCGTCGAGGGACAGCTCCCGGTATCCACTTGCGACGGACCGCACGTCGGTGAGCGCCTGCCTGGAGATGTCGATGATCTGGCTGAGCTCCTCCTCGGCGCGTTCCGGGTTCTTGGTGACGAGGCGGTGGGTCAGCTCGCTTTTGAGCGATATCGCCGACAGGCTGTACCCGAGCAGGTCGTGCAGGTCGCGGGAGAAGCGCAGGCGTTCTGCGGCGACGGCGACCTTGGCCATCTCGTTGCGGGCGGCGTTCATGGCGATGACGAACGTCGCGAGGCGCGTCAGGCCATAGACGACAAGACTCATTATGAAGACATTTATGGTATAGAACGCTATATCAAGTGGGCTGCCGGGCAAGAGGTTCGACATCACTAGAAATGAGCCGCACACAACGGCCGCAAGGGTTATCACCCCGATGCTGGTCGGCAGGATCAGCAGTGCGCTGCCCGCGACCAGCCCCGGCACGCTGACGAACGAGACGCCGAAGATGGTCATCGGCGCATAGGTCAGCAGCGCCTGCACGGCCAGAAGTGCATAGCCAACTCTTGACCGGCGCAGTTTGGGTGCGACCGGACTGATGTGCAGCAGAGTCAACCCCAGGACGCCTGTCATGCAAACGCCGCTGATGATCGTCTGCGCCACATCCCTGTGGTAGTACCAGAGCATGTTGAGGACACCCATGACGGTGTACAGGATGAACACCGTCGCCACAACGGCCCTGGCCAGGCGAGGAGCGAACCCCTTGCCCAGGTCGTCATAGCTCTCCCAAACCCCAACGTCCACAAGGCACCTCCGCAATTTAGCTACCCCCCATGCGGCCCAGGTGAACGCTGGGCGGCCCCAGCTCTCAGCCCGTCATCCCCAACGGGCTGGTTGAAGGGGTTGCAGCACTCCCGCGTATCGATTTCAGTACAGCAGTCTATCCGTCACAACTAGGTGACGCTTCGCATCGACGAAGCATGCTGGTTCGGCCAAACGGCCGATGGCTGAGTAATTGATCGGGCGAACCCCCAACGCGATTTCGCCGACGCTGACCTCCGCCGGCCAGTCAATGAGAAAAGCGTCGTTCGCCGTCTCACTGTCACCGAACGCCAGCGCGCAAGGAGCCAAACCCATTGCGGTAGCTACAAGATGCAGCGTCTGCTGAAGCACGCCAACGTGTTCCAGCACCGTACTGTAGGCGATGCCGCCGTATGCGCAGGCGAACCGGGCCATGCGCGCGGTCATGGTGATGAGGACAGGCGGGCGCTGCGACGACCCCGCCGCCACCATCGCGACGTCGAGCAGCTCACCCAGCTCCACCTCGGAACTGTTGATGAGCGTGAGGAAATGGCCCTCCGGATCGTAGTGGTATATGCCCCGCGGCAGGCCGTGGCACCTGTCCACCGACACGTACAGGTCCAGCTCGTACCGGTTGGCCACGCTCGGGTACGGCCGGTCAGTGACCAGGTAGGCCAGCTCGTCCTGGCCGACCTGCCGGGTCTCGCGCACCCGCGCTGCCCGGAACAGCAGCTCACCGAGCTGGGTCGTGGTCGGCTCCCCGGCCGAGAAGTCCCGGATGTGCGCGTTCGCCTCGATGACCTCGGTCAGCGGCGGATCCGCCTGCGCCAGCTCGGAGATGGCCGGGCGGAACAGCGGGAAGCGCGGTCCGTCGGGAACCGGCTTGACCGCCGGCGCCACCTGTACCCGCTGCATCTCCACCGGCAGGAACCCCAGCGGGTTGTCGTGCCGCCCGATCCGGCTGCGGCTGTGGAACAGCAGCTCGTGGTGGGTCCACGGGACCAGCAGCGGATCGTGGTCCTCGGCGAACAGGGCGGTGGCGGGGGAGTCGCCGACACCGATGAGCACCATGCCCGCCCCGGCCAGATAGGTGACGACCTCCTTGACCAGGTCGTCGCTGGCGTCGATCGACTTGGCGATCTGGGGGATGACGCCCGGCTTGCCGAGCATCGTGATGACGTTCGCGGCCATCGGCCGGTGGATCACCACGCGGTGGCGGGCGAGCGGCGATTCCATCACCATCTCGCCCTCGTGCGCCCGCATCGCCGCGAACTTCGACAGCCGGACCGGCCGGTGCCGCTCGATCTTTGGCAGGCTGAAGCTTGCCCGCCGGGCGATCGGCACCACCGACAGCGACGGCCCGAGCGTGTCGTCGTGGCCGAGCGAGTGGACCACGCATCCACTGATCATCTCCAGGACGCGTTCGACCCGCGCACGCTCCGAACGCTGCCGGGGGACGACATTCTCCAGCAGGACCGGGCCCATGCTCATCCGCTCCAGGGCGTCGCGCACGGCAGGGCTCGGGTCGCTGATGGTGATGTCGCCCCACATCGTCGTCAGAAGTAGCTGGTCATCATGGCCATCTGTCTCCACCAGCACGTCTTCGCGCAGCGAGCAGAGACGGTGGCTGACGGATTGCGGTTGCACATCGGACTCCTGAGGCTTCATACAAATAGCGGGACGGGGTTCAGGTCCTCGAAATCGGTCGGGCGTTGCCGCCGGCCAAGTTTTACGGGTACGTCGTAGAGCCGGCCGGGAGCGAGCCGGGCCCAGAAGTGCCGCAGGCCGGGGACGACCACCTTGACGGCCGGTAGCCCGATGTCGGGCCGGGTCTGGTTGAGTACCAACAGTTCCAGGCCGACCTCGCGCAGCCCGGCGTGCAGAATGTCGACGTCGTCGCGGATGTCGTCGCACGGCCGGTACCCGTAGTCGCCTGGGCGGCGCGCGGGCCTGCCCGGGTCGGGCAGTAGGTATTGCTGATTCTCGATGGTAGCGCTCTCCCACCACCGCTTGGCGTCGACGCTGGCCATCCGGTGCCGGTCGGGCGCGAACGCGTCGAAAGCGGCGGAACACAACTGGTTGAGCTCGGTCAGGCTGCGCCGCAACGCCACCGCCGGATCGCGGTGCGCGCCGAACCCGAACACGATGTCCTCACGCGGCTGGTCGAGCCGTCGTGAAACGGCGGCTGTAACCGGTACCCCCAAATCAGCCGTGAGGTCAAGCGCCCAGATCTCCCTTCCCATCTGCGCGTATGTCGCGCGCAGGTCGTCGATCCACGGGTCGCCGAAGGCGGACAGGTCCACCGCCGGCTGGCGGGTGCGGTTGTACCACCAGATCGCCACCGAGTCCCGCTCCACGAGTTCGAGAAGTCCTTGCAGCACAGCATCTTCCAGGCTTGTCCCGGCGGCGTTGCCGTTGGAGTCCGACCAGACCATGACCGGTCCGGGTTTGCGCGGCGCTCCGAAGTAGAGCATCGCCGTCGGCATCAGCCTGCGGCGCTGCTGGGTCAGTGACCAGACCGCGCTCCAGTTCATCAAAGCGTTGTCGTCAAAGGGATCGCAGACGAACTGGAAGGTCTCGTGGCCGGCGTTCCACTGCTTGCGGCCGGCGAATTGCCGTTCGTGGTACAGCTGGCAGGTGTCGGGATGGATGGCCTCGCCTTGAAGCGAGCGGTAACTCGCCTCCACGGTCTCCTCGTCGCCGTGAAACGTTGCGCAGTGCCGCTCCAGCGCCTCGCAAAGCGCGCCGGTCTCGGCGTGCACGGACGTGATTCCCTTGCCAGCGTTCTGCATCGCGAGCCCGGCCCGCAACCCCCTGACACTGCGCGCGCCAGGCAACGCGGTGGGTCCAGATCTAAAGACATTGAACATTGCGGGGGTACGGTCGTCACGCCGGATTTCCTTGACAACGCCCGAGATCGGGCTGACGAGATGCCGGTAGCGTTCGAAAGTCTCCTCGGGTGTCAGTGCCCGGTGGCCGCCCGACCCGCGGCTGCGTTTCGGTTGCGGGGCAAGCACGACCGGCCGCCGCGCCTGCTGGCGCATGAGGGTGGGGTCGCCGCACGAGTGGCATTGTGGCCTGGCCCGCACCTCGTGGCGCCGCCCCTGAAGGTCGACGCTGTCAAAGGTCCAGACGCACCTCTGCCCGTCGTGCCGCTGACCCGCCAGCCACTTCATCGCCTCCAGCGCGATCAGGTTGAACGCCGCGTTGGCAAGCGGGGTGACGGTGACCGTCGGCCGTGACAGCGGCCGCCGCCTGCCGATGACGGCCTGCACGTGCGTCTCGGCCGGGCGGTGCCCGCGCAGCCGTTCGGCAAGGCAATGCCAGCACGGGCCGGCCTGCGCGTCTCCGGTGAAGACCGGTCCTATCCAGACCCGCTCGCCCAGCGGCCGCGCCAGCAGCCAGGAACGCTTTGCCTGACGGTGATCCGCGTCGATCTCGATCAGGTCGGGGGACAGGTAGTCGTCGCAGAGCACGATGGACAGGTCGCATCCGTCGTGGCCCAGGTTGAGGCCGGCGCCTTCGATGGCCCGCCGCGCCTCGCGGCGGTCGACGCCACCGAGCGTCAGCAGGTTGATCGGGCTCGCGAGCCGCCCCACCACATCCTGCGGGTCCAGCCCGGTGGAATCCCAGTAGGCGCAAGCGTTGTCGTCCATCGGATCCGGGATCCGGCGGCAGGACAGCAGGCCCTGGTCCGTCAGGCGCTTGACCACACGCATCACCTGGCTGCGCGACACGCCGAGGATCGACGTGTCGCGCAGCAGAGTCTCCAGATCACGGGTCCCGTCCAGTAAGGGCGCGATCCATTCGATGCCTTCGCCTTGCAGGGCAACCACGCCCCGCTCCGAGAAGACATACACGGCATCGTTGGCAACAACCTCCGCCCGCAGATGCCGCTTGAACCCGATCAGCGGAGCGCCGAGCCGGTCGGTATCAGGCATCGGCGGGTTCTTCGGGGACGCTGGGGTCGGGGGCGCAGCAGATGTGCGACATGAACGCGGTGAGCTCACCGATCGACCAGCTGTCGAACTCGTCGATGAGCAGCAGGCCGGTGTCGTCGATGAGCAGCAGGCCGGCGTCGTCGATGAGCGGCAGGCCGGTGTCGTCGATGAGCTGGCGGTCGGTGTCCGACATCGTAGTGAGTTCATCGATTGTAGGTGCGTACATGATTCACTCCAATGATCGATTGGTGGCAGAAAACCGATCGGTTGTGAATTGGAGTGTCTGATTACGATCACGGCCCCGGTAGTGCCTGGCTCACGAGGGCCATGTGTATTTTTCACACCGCCGGCCCGCATTTCTCATACCCAGCTGATTGCATACGCACTGCCGTCAATGCTGCCTGGTAGGCAAGCATGGTAACTCAGCATCACCATACCCAGCGAAATGGCGCCGGCCCTGGTAAGGAGGTCTAAAGTGGACATCAAAGTCCTAGGACCACTGGAGGCACATCAGAACGGCCGGTCGATAGCTCCAAGCGCGGCCAAGCCAAGGCAGATCCTCGCCTTGCTCGCGCTTCAGGTCGGCCAGGTCGTCACCGTGCCCGCGTTGATCGAAGAGCTGTGGGGGATGAACCCGCCGCGCAGCGCCCTAACCACGCTGCAGACTTACATCATGCAGCTGCGACGCCGGATAGAGGCGGCCTTGGCCACCACTAGCTCCGGCGGAGCCAAGGTAGTTCTCGTAACCCGATACGGCGGCTACATGCTCGATCTGGCGCCGGACGACGTCGACGTGCAACGCTACGAACGGCTCGCGACCGGCGGCACCCGCGCTCTTGAGCAGGGCGACAACGAGTCCGGTTCACGGTTGTTGCGGGCCGCGCTGGAGATGTGGCGCGGCCAAGCCCTGGTGGATGTCCAAATCGGACTGAGGCTGGGCATCGAGGTGACCCGGCTCGAGGAGAGCCGCCTGGCCGTGCTCGAATCCCGCATCGAAGCGGACCTGCGCCTCGGCCGGCACAACGCCCTCCTGAGCGAGCTGGCCGTGCTCGCCGCCAAGTTCCCCATCCACGAAAACCTCTGCGCCCAGTACATGATCGCGCTCTATCGCTCCGGCCGGCAGTGGCGGGCGCTGGAGATCTTCAAGTCGTTGCGCCAGACCCTGGTCGACGAGCTGGGCGTGGAACCGTCGGCACGCCTGCAAGCGTTGCAGCGCGCCATCCTCAACAGCGACCCCGCCCTGGACGAGGCGATGTTCCCTCGTCACTCGGAGCTGGTCGGCTCCTGACGGGGTATCTGAGCCGCCTGCTGATCGAGCTTGGTGCGCACCGCGTCGACAAGGCGCATCAGCTCGATGGGCAGCGGGAAGATGAGCGTGGAGTTGCGTTCGGTGGCCACCTCGGCCATCGTCGCCAGCACGCGCAGTTGCATCGCCGCGGGATGCCGCTCGAGCACCTCCGCGGCCCGGCCCAGGTCGGCCACGGCCTCGAACTCGCCAAGCGCGTGGATCACCTTGGCCCGCCGCTCCCGCTCCGCCTCGGCCTGCTTGGCCATGGCCCGGCGCATGGTTTCCGGCAACTCCACATCCTTGATCTCGACGTGGGTGACCTTGACACCCCACGGGTCGGTCACTTCGTCCACGATCTGCTGCAACCGCTGGTTGATATCGTCGCGGCGGGTCAGCAGCTCGTCCAGCTCCACCTGGCCCAGGATGCTGCGCAAGGTGGTCTGCGCGATCTGCGAAGTGCCCACGATGTGGTTCTCGATCGCGATGACCGACCGGACCGGGTCGATGACGTGGAAGTACGTCACCGCGTTCACCTTGACCGTGACGTTGTCCTTGGTGATGACGTCCTGCGGCGGGATGTCCATGGTGACGGTACGCAGGGAGACTCGCACCATCCGGTCGACGATCGGGATGAGGAAGAACAGGCCGGGCCCCTTCGCGCCGATCACCCGCCCGAGCCGGAAGATGACGCCCCGCTCGTACTCCGGGACTATTCGCACCGAAGCGTAGAGCAGGATGAGCAGCACCAGGGCGGCCACCACCCACCCGAACCCGAACTCAGCCATCCGCCACTCCTTCCACTCTTTCCACCGTCAGGGTCAGCCCGTCTCGGCCAGTCACCTTCACCCTCTGCCCCACAACCAGATCCGCCCCTGCCCCCGCCCCCCGGGCCTGCCACCACGCGCCCTCGACGAACACCATGCCCACCTCGCCGTCCATCCGCGCCACCGTCGCCTCCAGCCCGGCGAGCGTGGACGCGCCACTGACCGGCGGCGACCGCCTCGCCTTCCACGCCAGGCGCCCGGCGAAGACGGCCCCGAGGCCGACGACCGCCGCGGTCGGCACGAACACCGCCGGGCTGACCCCCACGCCGCCGCCCTGGAAGAGGAAAACCCCGGCCAGCGCGAGCGAAATCGACCCGCCGACGGCGAAGACCGCCACCCCGGGATGGATCACCTCGGCGGCGAACAGCGCCCCGGCAAGGATCAACAGCGCCACCCCGGCCACGTTGACCGGCAGCACGCTCAGCGCATAGAACCCCAGGATCAGCAGGATTACCCCTATGACCCCGCTCAACCCCATCCCCGGGCTTGCCGCCTCGTAGATGACGGCGAGCGTGCCGATGGACAGGAACAGGAAGGCGATGTTCGGGTCGGCGACGATCTGAAGCAGGCGGCGCAGCAGGCCGAAGTCGTACTCGACGACCTGCGCCGCGGAGGTGTTGAGCGTGACCGTCCTGGTCGCCAGCCGCACCTGTCGCAAGTGGACGGTCGCCAGCAAGTCCTGCCGGTCGGCGGCGAGGAAGTCCACCGCGTCAAGCCGCACAGCCTCGTCCGCCGCGACCGCCTTGCCCTCGCGGACCGTCGCGATGGCAAACTCGGTGCTCCGCCCACGTTGCGCCGCAACGGATTCGGCAAACGCCGCGGCGTCGTTGATCACCTTGTCGGTGGCGGTCTCGCCGGTCTCCGCGTTGACCGGGGTCGCCGCGCCGATCGTCGTCCCCGGCGCCATCGCCGCGACATGCGACGACATCGTGATGAGCGCACCGGCCGACGCCGCCCGCCCACCCGAGGGCGAGACGTACACGATGACCGGCACGTCGGCGCCGAGGAACCGCTGGATGATCTGCCGCATCGAAGTGTCAAGCCCGCCGGGCGTGTCCAGCTCGACCAGCAGCGCCTGATGCCGCCCACGCTCCGCCTCGCCCACCGCGTCGGCCAGCACGTCCGCGATCACCGGCGTGATCACCCCGTCGATGCGCACCACCAGAACCGTCGGGGCCTGCGCGAAAGCCGCCGCCGGGGCGGCCACCACCCCGAGCGCGAACAATGTGGCCAGCCGAGCCGCGAGCCAGCGCATGAAGCGATCGTCCGCCTTGGATCCGTCCCCTGCAACCCCCGCCCAAGATCTCGCAATTTGCCTGGCAATTCGCGAGATCTTGGGGTGCGCTGGGGACGATTGCCAGGCAATTCGCGAGATCTTGGGGTACCCAGCGGACGTTTGCCAGGCAAATTGCGAGATCTTGAGCGGGGTCTGGCGCTGCGGATCGGCGGGGTGCGAGCGGGTGCGGGTCGGCGGGGTGCGAGCTTGGGCGGGTCGGTTTGTTCGCGGGTTGGGGGTGCGGGTCAGTTTGTCTGGCGGGGGCGGGGGCGGGGACGGGAGCTGGAGCGGGTGGCGAACAGGGCGGGGACCATGGCGAGCAGCAGGAAGGCGGAGCCGACGGTGAAGGCGAGCATGTAGCCGGCGGACAGCGCGTCGAGCGGATCGGCGCCGGAGGCGAGCAGCGCGTTGGTACGCGCCGTGGACAGGGCGACCAGGACGGTCAGCCCGACAGCGCCACCCAACTGTCGCGTCGTGTTCAGTACCCCCGAAGCCAAACCCGCTTGATGGTGCGGCAGATCGGCCGTGGCACTCATCGCGGTACCCGTCGTGACGATGCCCTGCCCCACGCCCAGCAGCAGCGCCGGCCCCAGCAGGTCGGCAAGGAACGTGGCGTCGGTCGAGGCGCGCGACATCCACACCATGCCCAGCAAGGAGATCGTCAGTCCGATGAGGAGTGTCCGCTTCGGACCGATCGCACCGACGTACGGCGAAAGGCCGCGCGCGCCGACGAAAATGCCGATGGACAAAGGGATGTAGACCAGCCCGGTCTCGACCGGGCTGTAGCCGAGCACCTGCTGCATGTGCAGGGTGAAGAAGTAGAACACGCTGAAGATGGCGGCGCTGGCGATCACGGCCACCAGGTTCGCCACCGACACCGAGCGTCTTTTGAAGAAATCAAGGGGTACCAGCGGCTGCGGCGCCAATTTGGCCTGGTCGAACAGGAAGAAGCCGATAAGTGCCACCGCGGCGGTGAGCGCCACGACGACCCGCGTGGCCGCCCAGCCGTGCTGCTCGCTTTCGGCGATACCGTAGACGAGGGCGATCAGCCCGATCGTGATGGAGACCGAGCCGGGCAGATCGAGCTTGCGGGTACCGTTGCCGGCGCGGGATTCCGCCACGGCATAGGCCGCGGCCGCGAACAGCGCGACGCCGATGGGCAGGTTGATGAGCAGCAGCCAGCGCCACGACAGCCACTCGGTGAACAGGCCACCCAGCAGGACGCCGACCGCGCCGCCTCCGCCGGCCGCGGCCCCCCACAGCCCGAATGCTTTGGCCCGCTGGCCGGGTTCGGTGAACGTGGTGCCGAGCACGGTCAGGGTCGCTGGGGCCATCACCGCCGCCCCGAGCCCTTGCAGCCCTCGCGCCACGATGAGCGAGGCCGCGTTGAAGGCCAGGCCCGCGAGCATGCTCGCGAGGGTGAACATGACGATGCCGATGAGGAAGAGGCGCCGCCGCCCGAAGAAGTCCGCCAGTCGCCCACCCAGCAGCAGGAACCCGGCATAGACGATCGCGTAGGAGTTGGCCACCCACAGCAGGCTGTTGCTGCGGAACGAGAACTCCGCCTGGATGACGGGCAGGGCGACGTTGAACACCGAGCCGTCGAGGATCACCATGAACTGGCCGAAGCAGCAGGCGGCGAGGACGACGTTCAGCCGCGTGCGTTGCGTGGCCTCCGTTGAGGTTGTCATGCGCCGCCCTTCGAAGAAAGCCTGCCTTCGGGTCGCAGCCGGTACGCGCCGGCCGGCATGCTTGTGACACGCCGGCCGGTTGCGGCGGGCAGGGGTTGTCAGGCCCTTCCGCCCGCGGCGGGTTGCGCCGCGAGCGCATGCGGCAAGCCTTTCCCGCATCGCTAGACGATCGGTCGAGGGAGACGGCATCTTCCGGGAAAATGCCGCCTCAACCCGAGCGGAGGCGACACTTTCCCGGAAAGTGCCGCCCGGTAAATGCCGCCCGGTAAATGCCGTCCAGGAGACGCCGCCCCGGAAAGTGCCGCCCGGTAAATGCCGTGCAGGAGATGCCGTCCGGGCTTATAGCCAGCCGGACTCGGTGGCGATCCGGATGGCGTCGACCCGGTTGCGGGCGTTGAGTTTCGTCGCGATCGTCGACAGATAATTGCGGACCGTGCCGGTCGAGAGGAACAGCCGGGCGGCGATCTCGGGCGCCTCGGCGCCGTCGGCGGCGAGGCGAAGGACGTCGATCTCGCGGGCGGTCAGCGGGCACTCCGCGCTGTCCCAGGCGGCCAGGGCAAGGTTGCTGTCGACGACCCTGTGGCCGGCGGCGACCCGCCGGATGGCGTCGGCGAGCTCGCGCGAAGGAGCGTCCTTGAGGATGAAGCCGCCGACGCGGGCGGACAGCGCCCGGCGCAGGGTGCCGGGCCGACCCAGGCTGGTCAGGATCAGTGTGCGGCAGGTTGGCACATGTTCGTGCAGGGCGCTGGCGGCGGTGAGGCCGTCGATGCCGGGCAGGTCGATGTCGATCACAGCGACGTCGGGGTTGTGCTTGAGCGCCGTGGGCAGGATATCGTCGCCCGAGGCGACCTCGGCGACAACGTCGATGTCAGCCTCCAGCTCCAGCAAGGCCACCAGTGCGCCACGCACCATGTGCATGTCCTCGGCGAGCATCACCCTGATGGTCACTTCTTTCCCTGCGGTCTAGACGACGCCGGAAGTCTAGCAGCTATCGAGACTGGTCGAGCTGACCTGCCCAAACCCGGCGCATGTCGGCCACATCGTGGCTCAGGATCCGGTGGCGGACGAGGATCCGCCCGTCGACCCGGACGATGATGTCCTTGACCGTGCAGCTGGGTTCCCACGTGACCCGGCCGTCGTCGTCGGTCACGCTGACGATCGCGGTGAAACCGGCGTGGATCTCGTCGCCGGTCTGCTCGACGCTGAGATGGTTTAACCAGTGGCGGAAAGCCTTGCCGCCGTAAGCCTTGATGCTCGCCTCGGTACCTCCGGCGATCTCGGCCCGCCCGGTGAGCTTGAACAGGCCCGAGGCGTGTTCGAAGACGCCGTCGGGGGTGTAGGTGGCCGCGAACTGTTCGGCCTGCCGGTTCTCAAGCAGCGGCATTTGGTGTGCGTAGAACTTCTGCACCTCGGCGTAGACATCCATGGCCGAACCGTGCCGCGACCCCCTCTAGCGGTGCTGGAGCGGCTCTCGTC
>DASUXL010000378.1:0-21201 GCA_036377915.1 Candidatus Limnocylindrales bacterium | reverse complement strand
TTCGCCTATGACATCGTGCGCGACCGGGTTCTGTGGGAGCGCAAGCCGGTCCCGGGCGCCAAGGGTTACGCCGCCGTGCTTTCCGGCGGCCCCGGCCACCTGTGGGTGATCGGCGACACACGCTCGCCGAGCTCGATCCGGTCACCGGCCACACCCGGCGCACCGTGCGCCTCGGCGAACCCACCTCCGGTGGCGGCACCTGGCCCGCGTTCGTGGCCAGCCTGCAAGCCGCTCCCGGCAAGAAAGCCCTGTACGCCAAGGCCGGTGGGCGGTTCTGGCGGGTCGACACCCGCACCTTGGCCGCCACCGACCTGGGCCTGACCGGCTTCGAACTGTTCACCGCGCTGCCCGGCGGCGATCTCGTCCTGTCGCGGGGCGAGCAGCTGTTCCGCTGGACCCCCTAGGTTTCGCTACATTTGCGGGATGGCGCTTCGAGTGCGCGGTTTCGCGCTGCCGCACGGTGATCCGGTCGATCTCTACGCCGACGGCGACAGGTGGACCACCGACCCGGTCGGCGGCGCGGAGCTGGTCGCGCGGGGCTGGCTGCTGCCCGGGCTGGTGGACGCGCACACCCACCCGGGCACCGCGGAGCAGGGGCAGCCGCTGGACGAGAAGCTGTTGCGGGAGCACCTGCGCGCGCACCTCGACGCCGGGGTCACGCTGATCCGCTCGCCGGGTCTGGCCGCGGATCCACCGGAGTGGTTCGGGAAAGATGAAGATGGCCCGCGCGCGTTTCACGCCGGTCCCTGGATCGCCGGGGTCGGGCCGTTCATCGAAGGCTGGGGACGCCGGCCGGGCCTCGAACGGCTCGCCGAGGTCGCGGCCGAGCAGGCCGGCCGGACCGGCTGGGCAAAGCTGATCGTCGACTGGGATACCAGCGACGGCGCGGTCCCGGTCGAGGTGCTTCGGGAGGTGGTGGCCCGGGTCCACGCGGCCGGTGGGCGGGTCGCGGTCCACTCGCAGCAGGCCGAGGGCGGCCGGGTCGCGGTCGAGTCGGGCGTCGACTCGCTTGAGCACGGCATGTGCCTGGATCCGCAGCTGCTCTCGCGCATGGCGGAGCAGGGTACGGCGTTGACCCCGACGCTCGCTCTGATCAGCCGGACCCTTGAAACCGTGTGGGACAAGCCGGAAGGGCCGCGCAAGACCTGGTATGTGGGCGGGGCGAGCGCGCATCCGGCGCTGACCGCAGCCGCGTTCGAGGCCGGGTCACCGTGCTGGCCGGCACCGACTCGCGGCCGCACGGGCGTGTCGCCGACGAGGTCCGTGCCTTTGCCGCCGCCGGGGTGGCGCCGCACGAGGCGCTGGCCGCCGCGTCGTGGGAGGCGCGCGCGTACCTCGGTTTGGGCGGTCTGGAGGAGGGCGCGCCCGCCGACGCTGTCGTCTTCGACTCGGACCCGCGCACCGATCTGTCGCAGTTGGACACTCCCCGTGCCGTGATCGCCCGGGGCCGCCTCGTGCTCAGCCGCTGACGCGCCTTGGCTGTTAACGTGGCTCGATGGAATCTGTCAGCAGACGCGCCGCTTTGCGCGCGGGGGTAGTGACAACAGCGTTGGTGGGCGGGGCGGTTGCCGCGGCTCCCAGCCCGGCCGCGGCGAGTGTCGAGCCGGGCTGGGTGTCAGTTCTGGACCACGGCGCGGTCGGCGACGGTGTCACCGACGACACCGCGGCGATCCGGGCGGCGGTCGCCGCGGCTGCGGCGAGCAGTCCACATCGGAGCATCAGCTTCCCGGCGGGCCACACCTTCAAGGTCAGCGACGGGATCACGGTCACCGGGCTCAGCGACTTCGTCATCTCGGGGTACGGCGCGACGCTCGCCCTGGCCGGCGGGCTGCCTTCGGCCAACGGGAGCCGCACGATGCTGCGGCTGGTCGACTGCCGGCGGTTCAAGGTGCTGGGCCTTTCCCTGCACGACCGTGACCGGGTGCAGAGTTACACCGGCCTGGGGATGACCGGCTGCACCTCCGGCGTCATCGACGGCGTCACCGTGCGGGAGGTCCGCTTCAACGGCATCATCGTCTTCGACGGGGTGCCCGGCCGTTCCCGCGACCTCACCATCACCAACTGCACCACCGAGGGCACCCGGTTCGGCATCTCCACCAACGGCACCGACGTGCGCATCGTCGACAACCACGTCGCCATGTACTGGCCGTCCACCGCCGAGGCGGCGGCAAAAGGCGGGGTGTGGAGCGCGCCGTCGGACTACTACGACGGCATCTGCGTGTGGGCCGGCGGCGACCGCACGGTCATCTCTGGCAACACCGTCACCGAGTGCGGCCAGGCCGGCGTCTACACCGAGGCGGTCACCAACCTTGTCGTCGCCGACAACACGGTCACCGGTTGCCAGCTTCGCGGGATCGAGATCGACGGCACCAAGGCGGTCGACGGCACCCCGACCGGGCGGGCATACGGCGTCTCCATCACCGGCAATGTGGTGACCAACTGCATCGGCCACATCAACCTCGTCCGGGCGCAGGACGTGACGGTCGCCGCGAACCGGATCGAGAACCCGAATCCCGCCCGGGCGGTCAGCTGCATCGCGGTCAACACCGGCACCACCAACACGGTCGCGGTCGGCAACCACGTGCGCCAGGCGCACGCGTCGTTTCCGGCCGTCTATGTGACCGGTGCCGCCACCGGTATCTCGCTCACCTGGAACGCGGTCGACGCGGCCGTGCCGTACCAGGCACCGGCCGAGGCCGTCATCATCCACCGCGGCGGCCCGGGGCAGATCAAGACCACCGGCAAAATCATCGCCGGTGGCGGGATCGGCGTGGGCAACAGCGCGGTCGCGAACAACCTCGGCTCGGTGGTGCGCAGGATCGAGGTGTTCTCGTCCACCGGCGCGAGCCTGGGCTACATCCCGGTCTACAACTCCATTACCTAGCACAAACACATCTGTGGCCCCGGGCGCGCTGCGGGGCGCAGCCCGCCCGGGGCCGAAGAGTCATTGCGTGGCAACCGTTTGCTGGGCAGGCTTGCCCGCGCCCGCGGCGAGCGTGCCGAGCAGCGCGCCCAGCAGTGCGCTCATCACCACCGTTCCGGCCCACAGCTCCGGCGGCCACCGGACCGCGTCGCCGAGCGCCAAACCGGTCAGGTGTCCGGTCCAGATCGAGGCGGCGAAGATCGCCCCCGCGATCGGCAGCCGCAGCGGCGCCTGCGGTCCGCGTGCGACGTCCAACCGCCACAGGATGACATCGGCGACCGCCGCCCCGACGATCACGCCGATCAGCGCGGCCGTCAGGGGCATCGGAAACTCGCGCTGGAGCATCGCGAACAGCGCCACCGCCCCGGCGATTCCGGTGATGGCGCCGGGCGTGCCGCGCCTGCGGTGCACCAGCAGCACGGGGATCAGCAGGACGGCCGCTCCCAGCAGGTAGGCCTGGATGCCTTGGGCCGCGGGGGTGGTGGAGGACCCGCCGCCCGGCACGGGCACGAACTCACGGGTCGCCGCGGTCGTCACCAGGCCGGTCAGCCCCGTGACCAGGAGGAGGCCGAAGGTGGTGCCGAACGCCGCCGACGCCACGCCGGTGACCGAACGCCAGCCGCCCTCGCCCGATGCCCACCAGGAACGCATCTGGCTGGTCAGCAGGAGCACGCCGCCGATCGACAGCAGGATGTGGCTGGGACTCAGCGTGATCTTCAGGCTGGTCTCGACGCCGAAGATCGAGTGCCAGAACATGTCGGCCGCCCCGGCGACCAGGAAGATGAGCGAGCCGAGCGCGCCCAGCGCATATCCGGCCGGCCACTTGTTGCGCCACCACCGCGGATCGTCCTTGCGGTGGCGGAAGGCCAGCCACCAGGTCCACGCCGCGGTCCCGGCGAAACCGCCGTAAAGCAAGGCGTGCCAAGGGGTGAAGAAGCTCTCAATGGTGTTGAGGATGTTGGTGTGCGCCCACGCGTCGGCGAACAGGCCCCCGATGAGGGCCAGCCCGAACAGGGCACCGATCACGTCCTGCCGCAGGGTGGCGACCTGCTGCCGGACCCCCGTCGGGGCGACGGGTGGAGTTGTCAAAGTGGAAGTCATGGCTTGGCCACCTCGAATCGAGAAATCGAATGCCACCACTTTACGGGAAACAACCTGCCGCTCAGAAGTTCGACAGCACGTCGAGCATGACGCCCTCGATCGTCGTGGCGTCCTTGGCGTCGTACGGGCGGGCTCGGGTCGCCAGGGCGATCCGCTCCAGCTTGCCCGCGTCGGCCTCCACGCCGTAGGCGATCGTGAAGACCCGGACCACCCTGTCCTGCCCGGTTGAGCCGAGCTCGGCGAGCAGGCGGGTCAGCGCGTCCTCGTCGGGCGGCTCGTTCTTGCCGTCGGTGAGCAGGATGACGGCGTTGATCCGGCTGGGGTCGAAGCGATCCGCCACGGCGGAGACGGCGTCGCGGGTGGTGCGGTAGAGGGCGGTTTGCCCGATGGGTTTCAGGTTGTCGATGGCATTGACATATTTGGGGGTACCCACATCGACCGCCCCGATTTCGGCAAGCTGCCGCCACGGAAGCGGGTCGGCCCCCACCTCGCTGCTGAACTCCCACAGCCCGAGCTGGTCGTCGGCGGCGAGCTGGGCGGGCACGAGTTTGGCCGCCGCCTTCGCCAGGTCCAGCCGGGTGACTTTGGCCCGCACCTCCGCCCTCATCGACTCGGAGACGTCGACGACGAGCAGGATGTTGGCGCGCCTGCGGGTCTGCTGCCACAGGCTGCGGACGCCTTCGATGACCGCGGTGTTCGGGGTGCGCACGGGGCGGAATGCCGGCCGGGCGATGGTGCCGCTGCCCGGCCCGTGGGCGGCGCCGGAGTTGCCCTCGCCGTCGCGGAAGCCGGCGTCGAGGAAGACCTGCTTGTTCTCCTGCGCGAAGTTCAGGAAGTCCTGCGCGGCGCGGCGGTGCGTGTCGCCGACCCACGGCGCGTCCACCACCAGTGCCGGGTTGTCCGAGACCATGGTGCCGTCGCTGGGGAAGATGGCGGCCAGCGGGCTGGGCTTGGCGACGGTCCGCGGCGGGTCGGCGAGCAGGATGCCCTTGTTGTAGTCGAGGAGGACCTTCTCCTCCATCGCGATGGCGCTGACGTAGTCGAGCCCTTTGCCCTCCCGGTCGGCCTGGTAGAGGTTGCCGACGAAGGTCTCCACATACCGTCCGTAGTGGACAGTCGAGCGCTCCAGCGCCCGCAGGTCCTCGGCGACCCGCGGCAGGTCGCCAAGGGTCAGCGCCTGCCCCGTCCCGGCCAGCGCCGTCGCCGTGGCCGTCGTGGCCAGCAGTCCTGTCGTCGACTCGGCCGGGTTGGTCTTGCCCAGCTTGAAAGCTCCCCACTCGCGATGCCCCTTGGCGCCCCAGCCGTCGGGATCGCGCGCCAGGGCGAGCAGATCCCGCCAGCCGATCGCGGCTTCGGGCCAGCCCAGCGCCCGCGCCATCGGCTCGGGCATCGCGATCACCACCGGTGAGGTCGCCAGCGACGGCGCATCGCCGACCGTGCGGACCCGGCCCTGCTTGCCCGCGATCGAGTCCCGCAACCGTTGCACCCAAACGCTTGACGACGGGCTCCACAGGTGCGGCGGATCGGCGTCGATCGGCCACGGGGTGGCGGGGTCACCGGCGAGCGCGTCGGCGGTGGCGCGGGATCCGGTCACCTCGATCGTGACCGACACACAGCGGTCGTCGACCTTTCGCCCGCTCCAGCGGTACCGGTCGGCTATCTCCCGCAGCTGCACCGCCTTCTCGTCCGAGGAGTAGAGCATCACGTTGGTACACAAGAATTCCCGGACCACCACGACGGTGGCGGCGCCGCCGAGCAGGAGTGCCGCGGCGACGATGCCGAGCACGAGCGCTAGCCGCCTGCGGCGGCGGTCAGTCACGGCCATGGGCATCCTCTGTGGACGGTCGGTCGCCACCCTCCAGCAGCCACCGGCCGATGTCGGCGAGCAGCGCCTCCTTGGTGGCCGGGTCGTTGATGCCCTGCGCCACCGACATCGCGCTGCGGGCCCGCACGACCCGGTCAGCCTCGGTCTGCGCCCGCCGGAACAGCTCGCCGGCCCGCGCCCGCACCGCCCTGTTCTCGGAGAAGAACAGCAGCGCCACCGCCTCACACACCGCGCCGCTGATCACGCCCAGCCAGGCGACGTCGGCGCCGGAGACCAGCAGCCAGCCCAGCGAGCCGAGCACGGCGAGGAAACCCAGGCTCGCCGCGGCCATGCCGATGCGGAAGCTCGTCGCGCTCTGCTTGAGCGCCTCGGCGGAGTGCTTACGGGACAGGTCAAGCTGGTGGCGCGCGGCCTCGGCGGCGTGCTCGTCCCACTGCGCCAGCTGCTCCGGGACATCCTCGGGCTCGGGCGACGAGGCAAGGCGCTCAAGGCTCGCCTGCGCGTCGGCGACGACCTGCGCCCGGTCACTGCCGCTGCGGCGGGTCCGCGCACCGGTGGCAAGGACCGCGGAGGCTATCGCCGCCACCGTGCCCAGGGCCAAGGCACCGTATCCCAGCAGGGCCCAGGGAAACTCCTCGACCAGAATGTCCTCGATGGACGCAATCACCACGGAGAATGCCTGGGGGCTCCGCACGCCGCAAAGCGTAGCCGCCCACGGCAACTAGCCGGTAGCCGCCGGTGGTCGCCACAGCTTGAATCCCACCAACACCACCCACAGGGTCGTGAGCACCGAGGTGAGGATCGCGAACGTGCCGGCCGCCGCGACGAACACCGGACCCGCGACCGAGACGAGGCCGAAAACACCCGTGGCGAGCCCGGTGTAGGCGGTGAGCCTGCTGAACCCGGGCTTGAGCATGATCCAGCTGATGATGGCGATCCCGGCGGCCGGCACGAGGATCGCGTACACCCCGAAGAGACCGGACGAAAGCACCTTGCCGGCGTAGGTCGCGGCCCCGAGGATGGTCGCCGTCCGGGTGTCGTCGGCCGCGGTGGCGAGGTCTCCGCCGAGCGTGATCAGCGCCGCGTAGTTGGGCCAGGTGACCGCCAGATCCAGCACCACGAACAGCCCGACCAGTCCTGTGCCGGCGAGCATCGCCGACCGCCCGAAACCCTTGAGCAGCAAGTAAAGCGCCCACATGACGGGCGCGAACAGCAGGTCGGTCGCGACCGAAAGCGCCACGATCGCCCACCAGGCTGTGCTGTGCTCGGCAAGGTAGGCAAGGCGCTGCGCGATGTCCTCGGGCGGGGCGCCGGCGACCACGTACAGAACCGTGATGGCGACGTACATCCCGCCCAGCGCGATCGCCGCTACGCTGCCGGCGCGGCGTGCGGTCCCGTCGGTTTCCATGTCAATCGCTGTCCCCTCAGTCGAGCGGCGGGCGGTCGAGCACTTCGATGTAGACGATCCGGTCCTCGACCACGTCCAGGACGAGCAGGCCCGGCCAGGGCGGTTCGAGCACGACGTTGCGGTGGCCCGGGCCGTAGGTGCCGTTGGTCAGCGGCGCGGTGTAGAAGCTCTGGCACCAGTCGTCGTCGCACACGCATTGCTTCACCACGGCCAGGTTGTCCAGCTGTACGGCCAGATCCGGCTCGCCCGCGGTGCCAAGCGCGGCGGAGATCTGGGCGGCCAGCACCGGCCACCGTTCCCGCACAAGTTCGGTCATGGCGGTAAAGCATCTCAGGCGTCCCCGTGGTGGTGGTCGGGGGCCCGCGTCGTCGCCAGCTTATGGGCGGCTTGGCGGCCTTTGTTATCCATCCCCACCTTCAGGCCGAGCTGGCGTACCCGTTTGAAGGCCGCCGCCGCGCTGGGGTACCCGTCGCGCAGCAGCCACTGGTCGATGTCGTTGGCCTGCTCGCGGGTGAAGCCGAGCCGCATCAGCGACAGGATGATGTCGATGTCGGCCACCATCGTCAACGGTGGCTTGTCCTCCAAGTCGCTGAGCACCAGGAACGACCCGTCGATCCGGGTGCAGCAGCGGTACAGGCAGGTGAGGTTGGGCAGGTCGAACCAATGCATGACGCGGGCGCGCTCGGTGAGCACCAGCGAGTGGATCCCCCACTGTTCGATCAGCCGGAACAGGCCCTCGATGTCCTTGCGGTGGTTGTCGTAGCGTTCGCAATGCGGGAGGTTGGTGCCGGTGTCCCAGATGTCGACCAGATCCTCGGCGCGGTGCAGGTCGTGGTCGTTCCAGACGCGGGCCCACCCCGCGTCCTCGGTGCTCTGGTGCTTGAGGCGCAACCGCTTCTGCTGATCGGTGGAGGTGTCCTTGAGGAAGCGCCACAGCCCTTGGGTTTCCTCGGGTTCGCGGCGCCAGGGCGGCCACTTGGACAGGTCGGATCCGTGGTAGAGCTGGCGGAATTCTTTGGTGCCAAGCTTTCCGATATCCCTGACCTGCCAGAGCAGGCGGACGGCGTAGGTCAGCAGGATCACGCCGAGGACCCCGCTGAGCGCGAAGGCGATCACGTCGATGTGGGCCGGGCCGCCGAAGATGGTGAGGTCCTTGGCTCCCCCGTCGGGCTTCATGTTGATGGTCGCGTCGAGGATGGTGACGAGTCCGATCAGGGCGGCGAGCCAGCCGAGTGAGAAGCTTGCACGCTGCGTGCCGTCGACCTCGCGCACCCGCCGCTCGTCGAAGGCGCCGGCGATCACGGCGAGCAGGTTGTCGTATGAGGTCTTGACCTGATCGGCCCGTTTGACGATCTCGGCGCCGAGCCGCGCGGCCCGCCCGAACTGGCCGGTCTCGGTGAGGGCGGCGCGCAGGCCGGCCTCACCGCCGTGGGTCCTCTCGCCGATGCGCTGGTCGTAGCTGTCCTGCAGGGCTCCGGCGGACTGGTCGATGGCGGCCACTGCCTGGTTGGTCAGGGTGGCGATGTGGCGCAGGTCGGCCACTGCCTGCTGCAGCACCTGGTGCAGCATGTCCACGGCGTTGTGCGCGTTCTCGAAGGGGGTACCCCACTCGATCATCAGGTGGGTGGAGAGCGCGTCCCACAGGAAGGATCCGCGCTCCACCACCACGTTGTAGACCCTCAGGTGGTTGTTCCAGATCTCCAGGTCGCGCACGCGCAGGTGCAGCCGGTTGGCCGCCTCGGCCTCAAGGTCGGCCAGCGCGGTGATCACGTCCGCGGCGTGGAACTCGGCGTGCGCCGCCTCCTGGAACCGGCTGCTTCCGGTGAGCGGATCGGGCGCTCCCGGCAGGACCAGGTAGGTGGGCTCGTTGCGGGACGAGCTGATGTGCTCGCCGGGCTTGAGTTCGGTCCGGATGACGCGGCGCAGCACGAGCAGGTTGCGGTTGAGGACGCTGCGGGTGAGCGTGTGCTCGAGCGCGTCGGGCTGCCCGAGCAGTTCCTCGGCGCGGGCGCTGGTCCAGTCGACCCAGGCCATGCCGTTCTGCTTAGAGTCGAGGTACTCCATGGCGTGGGTGGGCGGCTCGGCCGGTACCACCACCCAGAAGACGGGCAGCGTGTAGTCGCGTTCGAAGACGTGCATGTGTATCTCGGACAGGTGGCCCGCCAGCAGCTCCTCGGCCCGTTCGGCGACGGCGTCGAAGGCACGCTTGTACCTGTCGATCGGGGCGTTCAGCGCGGTGACGGAGTCGTCGGCGACGGCGTCGGGCCGGTGGCGGCGGTGCCGCGGCGGCGCGCTCCACACCGAAATGCTTGCGTGGCAACGCAACTGCTCGAAGCGGACGGCGAAGCGCAGGTCGACGACGACCCAGAAGTCAGGGAAGTCGTGGTCGGCCGGGCGGGTTCCGGTCAGCGCGCGGAACCGCTCGGCGTCGATGAACAGGCGGTGCCGGGACAGGACCAGCTGGGCGCTGCCGTGCCGGCCCAGCTCCTTGGCGATCTCGTGGCGGTGGGCGTGGGTCACCTGGGCCTCGATGCCGTCGATGAGGGCGCCGGCCGCCTCCCCGCTCAGGTAGCCGTCGCTGGGTGCGGCGAGCGCGGTCTGCGAGGTCTCGTCCTCGGGGTCGCGCCGGATCCAGGCACAGCCGTCGAGCCCGGGGTCGAGGATCCCGCGCAGGAGGTCGCCGTAGGTGACCTCCTGCGCGCCGACTCCAGTGTCGCGCGGCGGAAACCGTACCCCCAGAAGTTGCGCATCCCGCTTGGACAGCAGCCATGCCGATGTCTTGACGAGGATCAGGCGCGAAGGAGGCCGGGAGAAAGCGTTGTCTGGCACACCTTGAGCCTGGTGCACCGGATCACCGCTCAAATGTGACAGTCGCGTTCCGAACACCCGAATTGTCGGATCATCCTATGTCAATCACCGACAATTACAGGAAGTTGAAGACCGGCGGGAGGATCAGCACCACCGTCCAGGCCCATAAGGCATACACCGCAACGTATCCCGTCTGCCACCTCTCCAGCCGGTCGAACGGGGCCCGGCGGCGGACGAACTGAAGCAACAGCCATGCCGTCCCGGCCAGGTTGGCCGCGAGGATGACGTTCTCCCCCAGCGCCGCCATCTTGTTCGGGGTCGTGCCCCACTCGCCGATCCGGCCGATGATCGTCACCAGCACCAGGACGTCGATGAACAGGGCGCTGGCCACGAGCGCGAGCTGCAGGCGGTCGAACAGGCCCGGCGGCTTGGCCGGGTCGCGGGCGGAGATGGCATAGAGCAGCAGCCCCAGCACCACCGCGAGCAGCAGGTCGAAGATGATGAGCACGTCCCGGTCGACGTCGATGCCGGTCATGGTCACGAAGATGGCGACCACGAACGCCAGCATCACCGCGGTGAACAGCGGCGTGAATATCCGGGTCAGCACCGGGGCGATGTTCTCGATGACCCCCTGCTTGGCCTCCACGAGCCACGCCGCGACCACGACCGAGGCCATCGCCCCGCAGATCAGCAGCCACTCGGAGACGAAGGTCTCGGCGTCGAGGCCGATGGCGTTGAAGGCGCCGACGGTCAGGCCGGCCAGCACACCCCCGCCGAGGGCGATGAGCACGAAGTAGACGAACCACTCGCCGGAGAAGCGGATGAAGTCCATCCGCTTGCGGTCGGAGCGCCACTCACCACCGGCATAGGCGACGCCCACCACGAACCAGAGGGCGAGCGGCAGATGGATCGCGGAGAGCACGATCGATTGCGAGGTTTCCTTCAGGGGGTACAGGTTGACGGCCGCGGCCCCGACGACGAAGAGCGCGGCGATCACACCTATCACCGCCGGGGAGACGCGACGCCTCCACGCGAAGTAGACCGCGAGCGGGGCGAGTGCGATCAGGCCGATGTTGCGGCCGTAGAACCCGCCGTCCTGGTCGATGTGGTACCCGAACAACTCCGGCACCTTGATGGCGATCGCCCCGATGGCGGCGCAGACCACCATCGCCACCCAGTCCCGGCGCGCTCCGGTTGCCGCCGGGGCCTGCGGTCCGCCGGTGAGCACCAGCTGCTTCCACAGGCGGCCGGAGTGCTCGCGGGCGAACTCGCGCGACAGGTCGTCGAGGGAGCCCATGCGCTTGACCGCGATGAGGAACGCCTCGTCCGGCTTGAGCCCGGCCTCGGTCAGGTCGGCGATCGTGCTGCGCAGGTGGTCCTCGAGCTCGTCGGCGTCGGCGTCGTGGACCGCCACCCGCCGCCGCATGTAGTTGCGCCACTCGGCGATCTGGCTGTCGAGCTGCTCGTCGATCTCGTTGGTCACGCGTCAGCCCTCCACGATCCGCGGCTTGATCCTCACCGGGTCACCGGTCAGGTGCCAGACGCCCTTGAGCGCGTCGACCACCGCGTCCCACTGGCGGCGCTGCTCGGCCAGCTCGGCCCGGCCCTGCTTGGTGATGCGGTAGTACTTGCGCTTCCGCCCGTTCTCCGAGGTGTGCCAGCTGGACTCGACATATCCGAGCCGCTCCAGCCGGTGCAGCAGCGGGTAGAGCAGACCGTCGGTCCACTCCAGCTCCCCGCCGGACAGCTCCCCGACCCGTTTGAGGATCGCATAGCCGTAACTGTCCCCTTCGGCGAGGATCCCAAGCACCATCGGGGTGGCCGACGCCGCGACCAGATCCTTGGCGACACGCATGTTCCGGCTCCGTCCCAGCCTAAACCCTAGAGCTTTGATGCATGGTACTTCTAGGTATCGTATCCGGCCAGGACCCGAAAAGCTCCCGGGGTATCAGGCGATCCGCCGTACCCGCCGCACGGCCAGCACGAGCAGGACCACGGCCAGGGCGGTGTAGATCCCGAACTCGATGATCTGGAAGGGCCAGAACCGTGCCGCGGGCTGCAGCAGGATCCAGTTGTAGGCGCCCTCGCCGAGACCCATCTCCGCCGCGCAGTTCGTCGCGTCCGGCGAGCAGGACACCTGGGTTCCCTGGAGCACCATCTGCCCCGAGGCGTCGCGGATGCCGCGGCCGAGAACCCAGTCGCCGGCGCCCGGGTTCAGCTCGCCGCCGGTCCCCACGACCGGGAAGGTGAGCGTCTCGGCCGGCCGGTAATGCCTTCGGGCGAGGGTGGTCAGCGCGATGCGCAGGGCGGCGACCCCGACGAGGGTGGCGGCCATGGCCGGCAGCACCTTGGGCCAGACGGTCCCGGCGAAGACGCCGAGTGCCACGGCGAAAAGCGTGTAGCCGATCGGCGCGATGCCCTGCATGTCGAAGACGACGAGGTTCAACCGGCTCTGGCCCGCCCGCATGAGCGGCTCCAGCCACCACGACATGCCCAGCCCATAGACCACCGACGCGGTGAGGATGGTGCCGCCGACGAGCCCGAACTTGACCAGCGCCCAGCGACGCCGGCTGATGCCCTGCGTCCAGGCGGTGGTCTCTACCGGGACCAGCTGGGCCGTGCCCATGCGGGCCAGGCAGTCGCCGACCTTGAGATCGTCGAAGGCGGCGCGCATCGACAGCCCGGTCGGCACCATCAGCGCGGCGAGCCCGGCCAGCGCGGCGAGGGTGAACCATACTTGTTTGCGGTGTTGCCGCCAGGTCAGCCAGATCATGCCGCCACCTCCATGGCATCGACGTCGACCTCGGCCTCGGTGAGGTGCGCCAGGACCACGTCCTCGAGGGTCACGTCGTGAACCGTCCAATTTGGATCATCGATCTCGCCCGCGGTCCGGACCAGAAGCGTTGACTGGCGGTCGGTGTGACTTGCACGCACCACCGACCGCACTCCGGCGACGGGCGTACCCGGGTGCCGCGGGCCGACCAGTCGCTTGTGCTCGCCGATCAGGTCGTCGACCGCGTCCGCCAGCCGCACCCGCCCCGAGTTGAGCACGATCACGTAGTCGCAGACCCGCTCCAGGTCGGCCAGCAGGTGCGAGGAGAGCAGCACGCTGGTGCCCGACTCGGCGACGCTGCCCATGAGGGACTGGAGGAACTCCTTGCGCGCCAACGGGTCAAGGCTCGCGGCCGGCTCGTCGAGCAGGAGCAGCCGGGGCCGCTTGGCAAGGGCGAGCGCCAGAGCCACCTGGGCACGCTGCCCGCCGGACAGCTTGCCCACCGCCTTGCCCAGCGGGATGCCGACCTGGGCAAGCCGCTGCCGGACGAGCTCCGAGTCCCACCTCCGATTGATCTTCGAGCCCGCCGTGATCAGCTCTTTGGCCGTGAAGTCGCCGTAGAGCGGGGTGTCCTGGGCTACGAACCCGATGCCGGCGAGCACGGCGGTGTTGTCGTGCGGGTCCTGACCGAAAATCCGGATGCTGCCCGCGTCGGGGCGAAGCAACCCGACCGCCATGTGCAGCAGGGTGCTCTTGCCCGCGCCGTTGGGGCCGACGAGGGCGGCGATGCGCCCGGCGGGCAGGCGCAGTGAGCACTCACGCAATGCCCACTGCTTGGCGTAACGCTTGCCCAGCTGGCTGGCTTCCAGCACCGTATCCATTGATCCGCCTTCCTGTCAGCCCTGCTTGAAGCCCGCGCGCATCGTCGTCTCGACAAGGGCCCGGATGTCGTCGCGCGTCAGTCCGTCGTCCTGAGCGCGTTTCAGCCAGGCCATCAAGTCTTCGCGCAGCTGCGCCCGGTTCGGCATGGAAGCCCTGGCCACGCCCTGCCGGATGAACGTGCCCACACCCGGCCGCCCCTCGGCCAGCCCTTCGATCTCCAGCTCGCGGTACGCCTTGAGCACCGTGTTGGGGTTGATCGCCAGCGACTGCGCCACATCGCGGACCTTGGGCAGCTGGTCGCCGGGCGAGAGCAGCCCCACCCGAAGCGTGCCGTGTCAAGCCTCCGCTACGTGGGCTGGGCGCGACGCTGCGCCGCCAGCATGGCCACCCAGCCGAGCGCGGGACCGGCGACGGCCGCGGCAACCGCGAACATGTAGCCGTCGAAGAAGGCCCGGTCGCCGGTGAGCGGCAGGATCGTGGCCTGCGCCTGGTACCCGATGATGATGCCGAACCAGATGAGCACATAGGACAGTGCGGTCAAGGCGATGCAGAACCCCACCCGGCCGACCCAGTCCCGCACCGGGGCGCGCCAGCCGCGGACCGCGACCACGCAGCCGGTCAGCAGGACCGGGATCGGCAGCCAGGTCCCGACCACCGGCCAGGACCCGTCGGATGACGTTTGCGTGGCGAGCCACCACTGCCCTGCCACGCTGGGCGCGGCGACGGCCAGGGCGAAGGCGACCGAACCCGCGACGCGGCGGGCGCTCAGCGCGGGCGCGGCGGTGAGCGCGGCGAGCATGGCGGTGGCGGCGAGGGCGAGGCTCACCGCGATCGACAGCGCCATCAGGCCGCGCGGCTGGAAGCCGCCCGTGTCCGCGGTGACGGCGAACATCATGGGTACGAACGCGGCCGCAACCCCGCTGTAGACAAGGATCGCGGCGCCGGGCGGCCTGGCCGGGTCGCCGCGCGGCGCCGCCCACGCGATCGCGGCGAGCAGCAGCCCCACCCCGCCCGCTACGACGGCGAACGTGTCCCACGTCCCGAACTCGGACCTGTCGAGCCAGATGTCCAGCGCCAGCCATAGCACTCCGGCGAGCAGCACCACGGCCCGAGCCACACCCGTGACCAGAATCAGCATGCCGCCCAAGGCAAGCACCAGCGACGCCCAGCGCAAGTCCTTGGCCCACAACACCATCTGCGCCATGTCGTCCACGTCGACCACCCGCCGGAAGTCCCCGGAGCGCACCGCCGCCTGCTGCCGCTCGTAGCTCAGCCGGGTCGCCGGTTCAAGGATCGCCAGCATCAGTGCCCAGCTCAGCACGCCCGCGGCGGTGATGGCGCCGCCAAGCCACAGCCGCGTCGCCCGGCTCATCCGGCCACCGCCGCGCGGCCCTGCTCGTAGTCCTCGACGCGGGCGAGCATGTCGATGACGGGCTTGGCGGCCAGGCCCGCAACCGCCGTGCTGCCAATGTGTTCCACCGGCCCGGACAGCCACGGGACAAGGGCACGCGCCACCCTGGCCCGCTCCCGTTCGAACAGGGCGGGCCGGGAAGGGTCGTACCTCACGATGGTGATGGGATCGAGTCGCTTCACGGCGACAGGCTACCGGTTGCGATCAGTGGAAGCGGCGCCCCTCGTCGCGGCGGTAGCCCCAAGCCGCGGTCGTGGCGAGCACCACCGTCCACACGCCAAGCATAAGCACCGCAATGGAATTGGGCCTGTGGTCACCGACGGCCGACCACATCAGCTCGGCGGCGCCGCGCGTGGGCAGGTACGGCGAGATGGTCTCGACCCAGCCGGGAGCCCGGCCCGGCGCCGACATCAGGCCACCGCCGAACGCGAGCGGGAAGAAGACAAGCTGCGCCACGGCAAGCGCCGCCTTGAACGGTAGCCAGTAGCCGATCGTCAACCCCAGCAACGTGAACGGGACCGCCCCGGCGATCACGGCGCCCGCGGCCAGGGCCAGCTGTGCCGGGGTCGCGGTCGCCTTCGTGGCCACCGCCGCCACCACGAGCACGGGCAGGAACGACAGGATCAGGAAGCCGGTGCCGGTGATGATGCGCCCGGCCAGGCGCGGCAACGGGCCTGCGGGAAGCGTTCGCACGAAGGGATCCCAGGGCTGTGCCCGATCCTCGGACACGCCGATGCCGTAGGTGAAGATGGAGGTGGTCGAGGTGGCGAAGACGACCATCGATGCCGTGGCGAACGTGGCGGCGATGGCGTTTTGGCCCGTGAACGGGACCACAAAAAAGATCATGGAGGCCGCGGGGAAGAACATCGTTCCGATGACGGCCACCGGTACCCTTATGGTTTCGGTGAATTGGTACCGGGCGTGGGTCAGCACGAGCGACATCTTCAGCCCTCCCGGGCGGTCAGGGTAAGGAACGCCTCTTCCAGCGAGGCGGCGTGGATCTCCAGGTCGGTGAAGTCCGCCCCGGATTTGACCAGCTGGCGCACAAGCGAATCCGAGTCCGGTGTCATCAGGTTGAGCCGGCCGTCCTCGCGCTGCCTTGCCACGACGCCGGTCAGGCCGGGCAGGTCGGTCTCGGCCCGCACGCTCACCCGCCGCAGCGCCACCAGGTCGCGCACGGATGACACCGTGCCGTCGGCAAGCAGCCGCCCTTCCCCGATGACCACGACGCGGCTCGCCAGTGCCTCGATCTCCTCCAGGTAGTGGCTGGTCAGCAGCACCGAGCTTTCCTCGCCGGGGAAGGCGCGGATCGCCTCCCACAGCGCCCGCCGGGCGCTGACGTCAAGGCCGGTGGTCGGCTCGTCGAGCAGCACCAGCCGCGGCCGCCCGACGAAGGCGAGCGCCACGGCGAGCCGCCGTTTCTGGCCGCCGGAAAGGCCTCCGGTCTGCCGCCGCGCCACCTCGGTCAGGCCGAATCGCTCCAGCAGCTCCGAAGTGGGTACCGGATCGGCGAAGTGCGCCGCGACGAAGCGCACGACCTCGGCGACCCGCAGCGTCGCGGGCAGCCCGGTCTCCTGCGGGGTCACGCCGAGCAGCTTGCGCCGCACCGGTTCCCGCGGGTCGCCGCCGAACAGCTCCACCCGGCCGGAGGTGGCCCGGCGCAGCCCGGCGAGCAGGTTGAGCAGGGTGGACTTGCCGGCGCCGTTGGGCCCGAGCAGGCCGACGATCTCACCGGGCGGGATGTCGAGCGAAACCCGGTCGAGCGCGAGTACGTCACCGTACTTGCGGCTCACCTCGACGGCACGGGCAAGGGGTGGGGGTGACATGGGACTCCTAATTGGAGGGTGGGGGTAACAGGGCGCGGACTGCCGCGGTGTATTCGTCGAAGGCGAGCCGGCCCCGGCCGCTCAATCGCACGAGGGTGGTGGGGGTGCGGCCGGAGAAGGTCTTGGTCACGTCGACGTAGCCCGCGTCCTCCAGCTTGCGCAGGTGCACGGACAGGTTGCCGGCGGTCATGCCCAGGATCTCCTGCAGCCGCGGAAAGGTGAGCAGGTCTCCGTCGTGCAGCGTGGACAGGGCCGCCACTACGCGCAGGCGAGCCTGTGCGTGGATGACCGGATCGAGCTCCGGCGGCGGCCCGTTCGGCGGCACTGTCATGGCGACGGCTTCCAGCCGCGCAGCCAGAGGAGAACGCCCGCAAGGAGCATCCCGCCCCCGCCGGCCACCGAGATGGCCAGGTTGTGCCAGCCCGGCCCGAGCAGGGCGCCGCCGATGTTGACCGCGGTGAGCCAGACGCCCACCCCGAACAGCAGCCGGTCCTGGAAGACCGCGCCACCGGCCATGTGCAGCGCGGCGGTCAGCCCCACTGAAACCGTCGCCCACAACATGCTCAGGTCAGGGTCTGGCAGCAGGGTGTTGAAGTGCCTCAGCGTTATGCCCATGCCCATGAACGACAGCATCCAGGCGAAGCCATACATGGCGCCTTGCACCGATGAACGCCCGCGCACGTGCCGGAACGTGCGGGCGGCGAGGAACCCGGAGATCCCGGCGGCGGCGAACAGCAGGGCGAACAGCACGGCCAGCGCGAGCCACCGCGGGATGTCGACCAGGACCCGGCCGTCCGGCCCGAACCGCAGGAACATCACGCCGAACCCGAGGAGCCAGGCCGCGCCCCACGGTCCGAAGAAGACCATGGGATGGGCTTGCAGGCGGCGCTCGGCCTCGGCGCGGCTCTGCTCGATCACACGAAGGGCCTCCGCGGGCGAGCCGGGCGAGCCTTCGCCGGAACGGTCTTCATCGAGGGGGGTCATGCCAACTACTTTAAACTACAAACTAGTTTGCGCACAACCGTCTGAACGCCCGCTGTGGCCGCGTTGGCGTCGCGTTGGCGACACCCGGTAGGAACCCGGTTCATGAAAAGAAGCAGCCTTATCGCGTCTGTCGCGATGGCCGTCGTGCTGGCGGGTGCCGGAAGCGTGCCGGTACTCCCGCCCGAGCCGGCCGGCGCGGCCGACCCGGTGATCATCAACGACTGCGGTCTCGCGTGGACGGAACACGAGGAGTTCGCTCCCGGTGAGGTGCATGCCACCTGCAACGGCGACACGTTCACCTTCCAGTTCGACGGCAACGTCGTGGTCTACAGCCGGTTCGGCTTCGTCCTCTGGGCGGCCGGCTCGAACCACAGCCCGGCCGGCAAGCTGGTCTTCCAGGGAGGTCCCGGCGGCGACGGAAATCTGGTGGTATACAAGGCGAACGGCCAGGTCGCGTGGGCGGCCAACCGGGCCGCACCGGGCGGCAGGCTGGAGTTTGACGCGGGCGGCCACCTGGCGGTCTACGACACCGTCGCGGCGATGCCGGTGTTCAGCGGGCCGGCGATGCTGCCGATGAGCCCGCCACCGGCGACGCCGATCGAGATGCAGTCGACGGCGTACAACGGCGACGGCCGTGCCGAGGTCTTCGGCGTCGACGCCGAGGGCAAGATGTGGCACCGCTGGCAAGGGTGCAACGGCCAGCCCCACACCGGCTGCCCGACGCTGACCTGGTCGCCGTGGGCCTTGCTGGGCGGGAACTTCATCAGCGCACCGGTCATCATCCACACCAAGGGCATCAGGCTCGACCCCGAGGGCCCGTTCATCTATCCGCTGTGGGTGTTCGCGACCGGTGCCAACGGGGATGTTCAGGTCGCGAGACAGACCTTGCCCGGGTCGACGTCGTTGACGCCGTGGGAGTCGCTGGGAGGTTTCCTTGTCAGCAAACCCGCCGTGGCCCTGAACGCCGACAACCGGCTGGAGGTCTTCGGTGTCGGCGGCGACGGTGCCATCTACAACAACTGGCTGGGTTGCCGCGGCGCGGCCTCGGTGTGCAACACCCCGCAATTCCCCTTTGTCGAGCCCCTTGTCTGGTCCGGGTGGCACCGGTTGGGCGGGGCGTTCACCAGCGAACCGTCGGCGACCGGCAGCCTCAACGGGTTGCAGGTGTTCGGCCGCGGGCTGGACGGTGGCGTCTATGTCGCGCGGCAGGTCAGCATGTTGCGCAGCGACGCCTACACGGGCTGGACCTCGCTTGGCGGTGTGACGGTGGGCGCTCCTGTCGCCAGCTCTCACTACAACGGCCGGGCGGCGGTCTTCCACCGCGGCACCGACAACGCTTTGTACATCAACGAGCAGACCTGCCAGACCTGCACCGCGTGGACCGGATGGCGGTCGCTGGGCGGCAACCTGACCAGCCAGCCGGTCATCAAGCCACTGGCCGACCGGCGCCTGGGCGCGTTCACGGTGTGGGCCGACGGGGCGGTGCGCTACAGCGCACCGGTCGCCGCCGACCTGCAAACACACGAGTGGAAGCAACCGCCGGCCGACTACGAGCCGCTCAACCCGTGGGCGGACCTCTGCCTTCCGGTGAGCGCCGCCGCCCGCGAGATGGGGCATGAGTGTATGCCTGTCGAGCCCTACCCGGGGGACGGCAACCGGGCCGAGCCGCCGCCGCCGGACCCGCCGCGCGGCAACATCACCTGGATCGCGCTCGGCGACTCCTACACGTCCGGGACCGGCGCGCGCAGCTACGCCAAGACTCCCGACCAGTTCGGCAACCTGACCCGCAGAGATCCCTGCTACCGCAGCCCGAACAACTATCCCAACCAGGTGATGCGCGACGCCAAACGCCTCTACAACTACACCCACGTCACCGGATTCACCGCCGCCTGCCACGGCGCGGAGACCCACCACATCCTCAACACCAACATCGACGGCGGGCCGCCCCAGATCAGCTACATCGACCAGGAAGTCGACGTCGTGTTCATCACCATCGGCGGCAACGACCTCCAATTCGGCCCCAAACTGCGGCGCTGCATCGATCAGGACTGCACAGCCGGCGGCGCGCCCCTGGTGACGCAAACCGAACTCGACGCCGTGCGGGATCGGCTGGTCACCATCTGCAAACGCCTGCGGGAGAAGATGCGCCCGGACGCCATATTGCAGGTGTCGACCTATCCGATGATCTTCCCGCCGATGACGAGCAGCGACGGCAACTACGACAAGGTCAGGTGCCATCTCAACGGCCAGGGGCTCATGGAGAACGCGATCACCTCGGCGGAGATGAAGCTGATCCACCAGGCATGGCAGCGCGCCAGGATAATGATCGCCGACGCGGTCAGCCGCGCCAATAACGTCGCCGTGACCAGCGGCATCAACGCCAAGGCCCAGCTCGCCGACATGTACGACGTGCTCAAGGGCCACGAGATATGCAGCAGCCGGCCGTGGACGAACTCCATCCGCATGCTCGATGCTTCGGAGTCGTTCCACCCCAACGAGGAGGGCCACTTCGCGCAGGCCCGCAAGCTCGCCAACGGTTTCATCCACTGGAGGCAGTTCCAGGGCGGGTGAGATGCCCGCCGCGCCAATTGAACCCCACCACGGTCGGCTGCGTGAGATCAAAGTGGTACGCATAGGCTGGCATCACAGTCTGATGGAAAGGATTGCCTTATGGACCGACGTCAGGCATTGACCGGCTTCGCCGCAGCGGCCGTGGGGAGTTTGCTCGTGGCGCCCGAGCGCGCCAGTGCCCACGGCGATGGTGACCCGTTCCCGACTACGATCAACCTGCCCAACGGCTTCCGGCCGGAGGGCATCGCCATCGGCGAAACCCCGTTCGCCTATTTCGGCTCGCTCGCCGACGGCTCGATCTACCGGGCCAACCTGGGCACCGGCAACGGCGCCGTGCTCCCGGCAGGCGGACCCGGTACCCCCTCGGTAGGTTTGAAAATCGACGACAGCGGGCGGCTGTTCGTCGCCGGTGGCAACGCCGGCAACGGCCGCGTGGTGAGCGCTCGCAGCGGTGAAATCCTTGCCAGCTATACGTTCGCCACCACACCCACAGTCACGTTCGTCAACGATGTGGTGCTGACGCCGGGGGCGGCATACTTCACCGACTCGATGAGCCCGTTCCTCTACGTCCTAAGGCTTGGGCGCTTTGGCCGGCTGCCGCGGGAGTTCACCGCGCTGCCGCTCAGCGGCGACCTCGTCTACCAGCCCGGTTTCAACGTCAACGGCATCTCCCGCACGCCGGACGGCCG
>DASUXL010000377.1:0-5717 GCA_036377915.1 Candidatus Limnocylindrales bacterium | reverse complement strand
AGCGCCAGCGAGGGCACGGCGCTCCAGATGACCACCAGGGCGAGGGCGCCCACCGCGCCGATGATCGCCCGCTCACCACGGCTGCGCCGGGCGAACAGCCGGCCGCGGCGCCGCTGCCGCAGCTCGTGAAGCGTGGCCTTGCGCCAGAACAGCTTGCGGCGCAAACGTTTCGCGTTGCGCTCCAGCGCCTCGCGCTGGCGGCGCTCCCGCTCGGCGCGCCGCTGCGCCCTCACCTTAGCCATGCAAGTTCCACCTAGCCATGCAACTTCTTGACCCAGTTGCGCAGAAGCTGGGCGCCGACCGCTCCCGACTTCTCCGGGTGGAACTGGGTGACCGCCAGCGGCCCGCGCTCGGCGGCCGCGACAAACGTCGCCCGCTCGTGGGTGGCGGTGGTCACCAGCGCGACCGAGTCGAGCTCCGAGTTGGGCGTCGCCGCGTACGAGTGCACGAAGTACGCCCGCGCATCCGGTGCGATGCCCTCAAACAGCACGGATCCCGCCGGCGCGTCGAGCAGGTTCCATCCCATGTGCGGCACGCGTTTTGCGGCGAGCCGGGTCACCGTGCCGGGAAGCAGGCCCAGGCCCTTGGTGACCACGCCGTGCTCGTCGCCGGAGTCGAACATGATCTGCATGCCGACGCAGATGCCCAGGACCGGGGCGCCGTGCGCGATCCGTTCGGCGATGACCGGCCCGGCCCCGGCCTCCTCGATGCCGGCCATGCACGCGGCGAAGGCGCCAACACCCGGAACCACCAGGCCGTCAGCTGACGCGGCCGCCTCCAGATTGGACGTCACCGTCACCTGAACATCGGTCGCGGCGAGCGCCCGCTCCGCGGATCGCAGGTTGCCCGAACCGTAGTCGAGCACGACAACACTCCTCATAGGACACCCTTCGTGCTCGGAATACCTTGACCCTCAAGCGAAACCGCGCTGCGCAGCGCCCGCGCCAGCGCCTTGAACTGCCCCTCGACCACATGGTGCGCGTCGGGGCGCTGCCCCGGCCGCGACGCCCGCAGGACGTTGACGTGCAAGGTGATCCGGGCGGAGAAGCCGAACGACTCGAAGATGTGCCGGGTCATGCTCGTCGGGTACACCGGCCCGATGTACGGCGCCAGGTCCAGCGGCTCCTCGTGCACCACATAGGGCCGCCCGGACAGGTCCACCGCCGCCTGTACCAGCACCTCGTCCATGGGGATCACCGCGTCGCCGTAGCGCCGGATGCCCGCCTTGTCCCCCAACGCTTTCGCGAACGCCTCGCCCAGCGCCAGCGCCGTGTCCTCCATGGTGTGATGCGCGTCGATCTCCAGGTCGCCCTCGGTCTGCACGGTCAGGTCGAAGCCGCCGTGCCGCGCGATCTGGTTGAGCATGTGGTCGAAGAAGCCGATGCCGGTGCTGATGCTCGCCTGCCCAGACCCGTCGAGATCGATCTCGACCTTGACCGAGGTCTCCTTGGTGGATCGGTCCACCCGTCCCAACCTCATCGAATCTCCTCCATCGCCTTCAAGAAAGCGTCAGTTTCGGCGACCGTGCCCGCGGTCACCCGCAGCCACCCCTTGAGCCCCACGTCACGCACGAGGATGCCGCGGTCGAGCAGCTTGCGCCAAACGATTTCCTGATCCTCGAACCGTCCGAAGAGGACAAAGTTGGCGTCGGAGTCGGCGACGGTCAAACCGAGGCCGCGCAAGGTTTCCACGATCCGGTCACGCTGGTGCTTGATCGCCTCGACCGTGCCGAGCAGCGCGCCGGTGTGCGCGATCGCGGCGCGCGCGGCGGCCTGTGTCAGCGCCGAGAGGTGATAGGGCAGCCGGACCAGCTGCACGGCCTCCACAATGGACGGATCGGCGGCGAAATATCCAAGGCGGACACCGGCGAACGCGAAAGCTTTGCTCATGGTCCTTGTCACCACCAGTTGGGGGTACCCCGAAAGCAGTGACAAGGCGCTCAAAGTGCCCGGCCGGCGAAACTCCGCATACGCTTCGTCCACGACCACGATGCCCTGCCGCTCCTTGAGCACCGCCTCGGCGACCTCCAGCGGCAGCGCCGTCCCGGTCGGGTTGTTGGGCGAGCACAGGAACGTGACCGCGGGCTTGTGCCGCCGCACCTGCTCGACCGCGTGTTCGGCGGTCAGCTCGAACTCGTCGCCCCGCCCACCGTCGACCCACGTGGTCGCGGTGCCCACGGCGAGCAGCGGGTGCATCGAGTACGCCGGCCCGAAGCCCAGCGCCACCCGCCCCGGCCCGGCGAACGCCTGCAAAAGCTGCTGCTGCACCTCGTTGGAGCCGTTGGCCGCCCAGACCCCCTCTTGCTCTGCACCCAAATACGCAGCGAGATCTTTGCGAAGCTCGACCGCGTCCCGATCCGGATACCGGTTGAGCCCCGTGACCTCCTTCTCGATCGCCCGCATAACCGCGTCCGCCACCTCCGGCGGCAGCGGATACGAGTTCTCGTTGGTGTTCAAGCGGACCGGCACGTCGATCTGGGGCGCGCCGTAGGCAGTCCGCCCCTTCAGCTCGTCACGCAGGAAAGGGTTCGTCATCGCCCGAACCTCAGTGACACCGCGGCACCGTGCGCCGGCAGATCCTCCACATGCGACAGTGTGACCACGTGGTGGGCAACGTCTTTCAGCGCCGCCTCGGTGTACTCCACGATGTGCACGCCGCGCAGGAACGACTGCACGCTCAGCCCGCTGGAGTGGCGGGCGCAGCCGCCGGTGGGCAGCACGTGGTTGGAGCCGGCGCAGTAATCCCCAAGGGACACAGGCGAATACGGCCCGACGAAGATGGCGCCGGCGCTGGTGATCCGGTCGGCGACCGCCCGCGCGTCGCGGGTCTGGATCTCCAGGTGCTCGGCCGCATAAGCGTTGACGACCTTCACGCCCTGGTCGAGGTCGCTCACGAGCACCACCCCCGACTGCGGCCCGCTGAGCGCGGCCATAATCCGCTCCACGTGCTTGGTCTTTGCCAGCTGCGCGGTGAGCTGCTCCTCCACCGCCGCCACGAGGGTGTCGGACGTGGTCACCAGCACGCTCGCCGCTAGGGTGTCGTGCTCGGCCTGGCTGATCAGGTCGGCGGCGACGTGTACCGGATCCGCCGTCTCGTCGGCGAGGACGGCGATCTCGGTCGGCCCGGCCTCGGCGTCGATGCCCACCACGCCCCGCACGAGCCGCTTCGCGGCCGTCACCCACACGTTGCCCGGCCCGGTGATCAGATCGACCGGCTCGGACTCGCCGGTCCCGTAGGCGAGCATCGCGATCGCCTGCGCCCCGCCGACGGCGTAGACCTCGTCCACCCCGAGCAGTGCGCACGCTGCCAGTACGCGGGCGTCGGGCAGGCCGGTCTCCTTCTGCGGCGGGCTTGACACCACGAGCCGCTCCACCCCGGCCACCTGTGCCGGGACCACGTTCATCACCACGGTCGAGGGATACATCGCCAGGCCGCCCGGCACGTAAAGGCCGACCCGGTTCACCGGGATCCAGCGCTCAGTCACGGTGCCGCCCTGCACCACATTGGTCACCACTTCGTGGCGGCGCTGGTCCTCGTGGACCTTGCGTACCCGGGCGATCGCCTCAAGCAGCGCCGCGCGCACGTCGGGATCGAGCCCATCGGCGGTGATGTCGCTCGGATCGACTCGCAGGCTCGCCAGGTCGACCCCGTCGAAACGCCGGGTCGCCTCTCGGACCGCCACAGCCCCATGATCACGGACCGCCTCGACCAGCGGCCGGATCTGCTCGACGGCGACGGCGACGTCGAATGCGGCCCGGGGCAGGATGCGGCGCGGATCGGTGGTCTGACCTCGAAGGTCGATGCGGTTCAGCACTCCGCAAAGTCTACTTGCGGCCATGAGTCAGTACAGTGCGAGGTGTGACCGGCACACTCCCGCTCTTCCCGCTTGGGACGGTGCTCTTCCCCGGCCTTGTGCTGCCACTGCACATCTTCGAGGAGCGCTGGCGGGCACTTGTCCGGCACCTGCGTGATCTTCCCGACGGCACCCCCCGGGAGTTCGGCGTGGTCGCCATCGACCGGGGTCTGGAGGTGCTGCCGCCCCCGCACAACGGCGTCACCACCGCCGAGGTGGTTGTCCACGAAGTGGGATGCGTCGCCCAGATCCGCCAGATCACCGAGCACCCGGACGGGCGGTTCGACATCGTCACGGTCGGAGCGCGCCGCTTCCGCATCACCGGCTTCCTGCCCACGCCCCACCCGTACCCGGTGGCGGGCGTTGAATTTCTACCCGAGCCGCCCGCCGACGAGGCCGCCAACGAGCTTGCCCCGCGGGTGCTGTCCCGCTTCCGGGAGTATCTGGGTGAGCTGAGAGGCGGTCCAGAAGATCAACTGCCGGAGGACGCGGTGGTCCTGTCCCACCTCGTCGCCGCCACCTCGGCGCTGACCGTCGCCGACCGCCAGGCGCTGCTGAGCGCCCCAGACCCGGCCAGCCGGCTGCGGCAGGAACTCAAGCTGCTTGCCCGGGAGACCGCCCTGCTACGGGAGATCCGGGCCGTCCCGGCGAACCTCTCCCAGCTCGGACCCGCCCCAACCATGAACTAGCCGCTGCTGCTCCTGCTCCTCTTCCTCCCGGCGCAGGGAGGGCCAGCGCGACCAGCCGGCGAGCACCGCATAGCCGATCACCGCGCCGAGGGCGGGCACGAAGATGTCCCCACCCGGGGTGGTGATGCACCTGCCGGCCAGGCAGGAGCGGCTCTTTGCCGAGGACAGCTCGATCGGGCGATCTATCACCGTGCCCATGGGGGCGGAGGCGACCTTGTCGCGGTACTCGTCCTGGCCGATCTGGGTGCCTATCTTCCAGGCGAGAAATCCCGCCCCGACCGCGCCCACCAGCAGGGCGACCAGCTGCCACGGGCCGCGCCAGCGCCGCACCAGGACCCAGGTGGCCACGGCCGCCAGCACCCCGAAGACGAACCCGAGGATGGTGAACCAGCCGTCCTGCGCCGCCAGCTCCTCCGGCTGTGGCGTGATGAACGCCATGCCCGCTTCCACCTTCTTCAGGGGGAGGGGCGGTGCCAGCAGGTACCACAGAAGCCCCAGCAACACGCCGCCCACCGCCACCGCCAGCGCGACCACCGTCGCAGCCAGCGCCTCCCGGCCCGCCTGTCTGCCCGCCTGCGGGGGCGGCGGCGGGAGCGGCGGCGTGTAGTAACTCACCGGATGATCCTACTGGGCACCCCGTTCACCCGTGGCCTAAGGTTGTCGAACATGGGGAGCCGGTCTTTCGTCCACCTGCACGTGCACACCGAGTACTCCATGTTGGACGGTGCGGCGCGGCTCAAGCAGCTGTTTGCCGAGACGACAAGGCTCGGCATGCCGGCCTTGGCCATGACCGACCACGGCAACATGTATGGCGCCTACGACTTCTACAAGCAGGCGACAGCCGCCGGGGTCAAGCCGATCATCGGAGTGGAGTCGTACGTCACGCCCAACACCGCCCGCCAGGAGCGCACCCGGGTGCGCTGGGCTGAGGGCGGGGAGAACGACGTCTCCGGTGGCGGCGCTTACACGCACATGACCATGCTCGCGGCCGACGCCGACGGGCTGCGCAACCTGTTCCGCATGCAGTCGCTGGCCAGCCTGGAGGGGTACTACTACAAGCCCCGGGCCGACCGGGAGCTGCTCAACGCCCACGGCAAGGGGATCATCGCGACGACCGGCTGCCCGTCGGGTGAGATCCAGACCTGGCTGCGCATCGGCGACTTCGAGAAGGCGTG
>DASUXL010000376.1:0-28116 GCA_036377915.1 Candidatus Limnocylindrales bacterium | reverse complement strand
CCTGCGGTTTTGGAGACCGCTGCGCTGCCAATTGCGCCACACCCCTTTGGGGGCCGTCTTGTGCCGACCCCCACGGCCGACCAGTGTACGGGTATCCGACCGAACGGGCCAACCGCCCTGCCCCCAAAAATCCGTCAAGCTTGCTTAATCTTGGCTCTCGCCTGGGCGAGTACCTTTTCCCCGCCGCACATGGCGGTCAGCTCCAATGTAGCCAGACCGTCCTCGATCGCCTTGACCACGGCGGTGAAGCTCACCGTCGTCCCCTCATCGGTATCGGGCACCGGCACCGGCCGGGTGAACCGCACCCCGAAGTCGACCACCGCGTCGGCCGAGCCGGCCCAAGCCGTGACCGCCCGCCCCGCAAGGGCCATCGTGAACATGCCGTGGGCGATCACACCGGGCAGGCCGACGCCGGTCGCGACGCGCTCACTCCAGTGGATCGGGTTGAAGTCGCCCGAGGCCCCGGCGTAGCGCACCAGATCCGCTCGCGTCACCCGGAACACCTGCTCCGGCAGAACCTGTCCCTGCTCCAGGGTCATGCCTGCTCACCTCGCGCCACATACTTCTGCCAGACCGTCGCCACCGGCTCGCCGGCGGTGGTGCGCAGCTCCTGCCGCGTCGTGAGGAAGTCGTTGCCCGCCCGGGTCGTGATCTCCTCGATGTGGTTGACCACCACCAGCTCGTCCCCGGCGACCACCGGCCGCTCGTAGGCGAAGCGCTGGTCGCCGTGGACTACCCGGCTGTAGTCGAGACCGAGGGCCGGATCGAACACGATCACCTTCAGCGCCGCCATGGTGATCACGATCGGGAAGGTCGGCGGCGCCACCACGTCCGGATAGCCTGCGGTCTTGGCGGCCTCGACGTCGTGGTGCAGCGGATCGGTCGCCCCGATCGCGGTCGCGAACTCCCTGATCTTCTCCCGGCCGACGCGGTACGGCGCCGTCGGCGGGTAGGAGCGCCCGATGAAGGACTGGTCTAACGGCATACGAAGAACCTAAGGCATGACAGACAGGGGTGGCCCATCCGGACCACCGTTGCCTATCCCACCCACCGACCCCCCAACCCACAGCCCCTTCTCTGAAAACCTTGGCGCTTAGCGGGTCTCGCGGTGCGAGGTGTGCTTGCCGCAACGCGGGCAGAACTTCTTCAGCTCGATGCGGTCCGGGTCGTTGCGGCGGTTCTTCTTCGTGATGTAGTTGCGCTCCTTGCAGTCCACACACGCCATGGTGATCTTGGGACGTACGTCGGTTGCCTTGGCCACAGGAGTGCCCCTTTGCTCATAACTTGCTCTTGGAAAACGCGGTGCTATGTGAGGTAGCGGTGGCCGGACTTGAACCGGCGACACAGCGATTATGAGCCGCTTGCTCTGCCATCTGAGCTACACCGCCGTGGTGGGCCTTCAAGCCCGTCCGAGCCCCCTTACGGAATCGAACCGTAGACCTTCTCCTTACCATGGAGACGCTCTGCCGACTGAGCTAAGGGGGCATGCGCGCACAACCCGTGCGCGCGCCTCGATAAGAGTACACGCCGTCGCCCGAGACCGGAAATCGGGTTACCCCACGGCACGCAGCCTGCGCACCTCTCCGCCGGGGGTGGGCTCGGACTCGGTCTGCACGCCCAGCCACGCCTCAAGCCGCTCGTATGGCAGAGGGCGGCTGAACAGGAAGCCCTGGCCGATGTCGCAGCCGATCTCATCGAGCAGGTCCAGTGTGAGTTCGCTCTCCACACCCTCGGCGACGACGGTCAGGCCGAAGTGGCGGGAGATGTCGACCACGGCGCGCACGATCGCCAGGTCCCCCGGGTCGGTCGCCATGCCCTGAACGAAGGAGCGGTCCACCTTGACCTCGTGCACCGGCAGCCTTCGCAAGTAGGACAGGGATGAGTAGCCTGTCCCGAAATCGTCGACCGCCAACCGTACCCCCAGATCGTAAAGCCTTTGCAGGGTCGGCAGATGACGGTCAATGCCCTCGACCACCCCGTCCTCGGTGATCTCCAGGGTGAGCCTGTCCGGCGCGACGCCGTGGCGGCGCAGCATCTCGCCGACGCGGTCGGCGAACTCGGGGTCGTGCAGCGAGCGCGGCGACAGGTTGACCGCGACCGACAGCGGCCGGCCCGCCTCGACCCACTGCTTGGCCCGGCGAAGCCCTTGCTGCAGCACGAAATCGGTCAGGCGGCCCATCTGCCCGGTGTGTTCGGCCACGGCCACGAAGTCCTCGGGCGAGACCGTGCCGTGGGTCGGGTGCTCCCAGCGCGCAAGGCACTCCACCCCGACCAGCCGGCGGTCGCGCAGGCTCACCTTGGGCTGGAAAAACACCTCCAGGTCGCCGTTGTCCAGGGCGCGGCGCAGGTCGCCGGCGAGGCCGAGGCGACGCACCGAGCGCGACTCCAGCGCCGGATCGAACAGCTGCACGCCGTTGGCCGCGGACTTGGCGGCGTGGGTGGCGACGTCGGCGCGCTGCAGCAGCATCGCCGGATCCGTCCCGTGGTCGGGGTGCAGGGCTATACCGGCCGCGGCATCCACGTCGAGGGTGAGCGTGCCGATCGTCATCGGATCCTGCAGCTGCGTGCGCAAGCTCGTGGCAAGCGCGACCGCCGCTTCGGCGCTGGGTGCCCGCAGGGTCACCACGAACTCGTCCCCGCCGACCCGGCCGACCAGAGCGGCGGGCGGCGCGATCGCGCGCAGGCGGGTGGCGACCTCGGCGACCAGGCGGTCACCGGCGGCGTGCCCGAGCGAGTCGTTGACGTCGCGCAGGCCGTCGACGTCGAACATCAGGATCGCCACGACCTCGCCGTGGGTCCGTACCCGGACCGCCTCGTCGAGCGCCTGGATCATGCGGCGGCGGTTGGGCAGGCCGGTGAGCGCGTCGTGGTACGCGTCGAAGCGCAGCCGGTCGACAAGCCGGTTGTTTTCGACGGCCACGGCCGCGTGCGCGGCCACCGCCTCCAGCAGCCGCACGTCGGCGTCGTGGAAGTGGGCGAGGTCGCCGAGCCTGCCCGCGACCTCCAGCGTGCCGATCACGGCGGAGCCGGCCCTCAAGGGAACCACTATCGCGTCCTTGATCCCGGTGCCGCGCAGCTCGGCCCGCAGCTGTTCGTCGCCGATGTGTACACCGGCCGCGACAGTGGTGCCGCCGCTGATCGCCCGCTGGCGCAGGCCCTCCGGCACGGCACCGATGTCGAGCAGACCTTTGTCGTCGATCCGTGAGCTGAGCAGCACCTCGGGATGGCGGCCCTGCGCGGGAAGCCATAGCGTGGCGAACTCGGCCTGCAGGAGCTGGCGAATCCGGCCGAGCAGGATGTCGGGCAGGGTGCCGTCGTGCGGTGCGTCCGAGATCGCGCGGGTCAGTTCATAAATCTGAGTCAATGTCCGGTGCTGGCGCAGGGACTGCGTGTAGGACCGGTAGGCAAGGACGGAGAAGAGCAGCAGGATGGCGATGACCAGCAGCGCCCAGCCGCTCTGCTGCAAGACGATGAGGATGAGCAACCCGACAGCCGTGGTCACCCCGTTCATCAGCAGACCGGGGACGGCGATGCTGACGATCTGCTGCGACGGGATCTTGCCCTGGACGAGCGTGATGACGCCGATGACGCCACCGAGGGAGATCAGGGTGCCGGTCAGGACCGCGATCGCGAGCAGGAGCCAGCTCGCCGGCCGGTCGGCCGGGATGGGACCGAAGGCATACCAGACGAGCATCGCGCTCACCGCCATGATGCCGTTCATGACGACGTTATAGGCGGCCTTCACCGGGGGCGATTTCCGTCGCAATTGGATGATCGCGGCCGCGATGACAAACACGACAGTCAGAGTGACCGGCGGCAGGAAGTAGAGGCCGAGAAGGAAGGGGATCTCGGACAGCGTAATCGTCATCATCTGCCGGCGGACATCGAACGAGAGCCGGAAGAGATCGGCAAGAACGAGCATCCCGAGAACGAGCAGGCCCAATGGCCAGTCGCCCACAGGGTCCTCAACGGTGACAGCAATGTAGCCGGTGAGAACCATCAACAAGATGGCGAGTGGCCCCGTGAGGAGCCACACAAGTTCAGACGACCGGCGGGTCGTCCGATCCACTCCCGGCAACCGTCACCTCATCCTGATAACCGCTAAACGGCCCGATATTGGCCCGTTATTGCCAGTCCCACACCGCGCTCGCGGGCGATGCTACCTGCTCCGGCTCGGTAGTGGGGGCAACGGCGGTGTCACCGTCATCCTGGGTCTCGACGGCCAGCGTCTGAACCCCCATGCCGCTTGCTGCCGTCTGCCCTCCGAACCCGGCCGCGACACCCGCCGCAACCAGGGCACCACTGATGATCCAGCGGCTAAGCCTGTTCGTACGCATGTCAACTCCTGCGAGATCAAAAGCAGTCGGAAGTCATAGGTCTAGAAGGATCGTGCCACAGGGATGCGCAAACGCAAAAGCCTGTCAGCGTGGCTCGCCTGCGACACGCGGAATTGTACCTGTTCGGTCATGATTTGTCGGCCGCTTGAAATTACGAACCCCTTACCCGGCCCCCACCAGGGTTCCAGTTCAGCCGCGGCCGGCGAGCGAACGGTAGTCGTGCGGTCTGTTATTCGATGGCGCTATAAGCCGGGAAATATCCGGACTCCACTACGCGGACGAGCCCCTGAAATCCGCCACCGCTTACCTGATATCGACGCTCTTCACGCAACCAAGGTGCAACCGGTGCCGCCCAGAATCTACGTCGAACGGGGGGCGGCTGCGGTGCGACCATCACAGCCGCCTTGGAGCGGCTGAGTTTGGGCGGCCGCCAGGCCGCCCATGGGCACTCACTCCCCCAAAGAGTGACCATGACTGAATCGCTCCACATAAGACAGTCGCCGGTATATTCGACGCCGTGCGCGTCCTGGTCCCGGCAGGCCTGCTGATCGCGGTCACGGAGCTTGCCGTGTTCTGGTTGAGCGGCTTCATCGCCGCCACGTCCGTCTTCATGCTCGCCGTCGCCGTGACCACGCTCGTGTTCCAGCTCTACAAGTGGTGGCGGCCGGAGAACAACGACCCCGGGCGCTACGGCGTGCCCGACGCACCCCGCCTGCCCGGGGTGATCCTCGTACCGATGCGCCACGAGGAGGTCGTGGCGGGCGAGACGCTCAAGCGACTGGCCAACCTCAATCACCCGCGCTACTGCGTGGTCCCGATCATCGATCATCCCGACGATCCGGGCACGGCGGCGATCGCGCACCGGGCGGCCGAGGAGTTCCCCCACAGGATCCTGGTCGCGCCCTACCCGGAGGAGAACTCGGTCCACAACAAGCCGATCGGGCTCAACGCGGCGATCGAGTACCTCGATGCCGCGGGTGTCGAGTACGACTGGGTGGGCATCGCCGACGCGGAGGACCTGTTCCACCCGGACCTGCTCCAGATGATCGACTACCGCTTTCGGGTGACAGGTGCCGCGGTAGTGCAGTGCGGTGTGCAGCTGATGAACTTCGGCACCGACCCCGCCTCGGCACGCCTGCCGCGCGGGCCCTTCAAACACCTGCGCCGTTGGGCGTCGGCGCACGTGAGCGCCTGGTGGCGGGCGGCGAACGTGCTCGAGTACTACAAGTGGTTCCAATCCCGGCTCAAGCTTCAGGCCGCGATCCGGGTGATGCCCTTGGGCGGCAACACTGTCTTCTTCCGCCGCGCCTTTCTTGACCTGGTCAAGAAGCATTACGGCACGGTGTGGGACGAGGACTGCCTCACCGAAGACTGCAAGATCGGCATCCTGGCTTCGGTGCTGGGCTGCCCGGTGGACGTGGTCTACCTGGAGCACCTCGTGACCCGGGAGGAGACCCCGTCGAGCCTGCACGGCCTGATCCGGCAGCGGGTCCGCTGGATGCAGGGATTCATCTACGTCTTCGCCGAGGGCGACTGGCGCCGCCTGCGCTCGCTGAGCCAGCGGGCCATCGCCGTCTACGTGCTGGGATTCCAGTTCTTCCAGGCGTTCACGGCGGTGTTCGCCCCGATCGCGCTGTTCCTGGCGCTCAACCACAAGGCGCCGGTAGGCATCGCGCTGCTGGCCACGGTCCCGTTCGCGCTGACCCTGCTCAACCTGATCCTCGACGTGCAGATGCTGGGCCAGTTCGGCCGCACGTTCGGGCAGCGCGTCAGGTTCCGTGACTATCTCGGGCTGATCGTGGGCTCCTACCCGTACCAGATCGTGCTGTCCGTCGCCGGGGCGTGGGCGCTGACCCGCCACCTGATGGGCCGCAACAACTGGGTGAAGACCACGCACCACGGCGTCCACCTGGCGCACACATGACGGCGGTGGCGCTGCCCGCGCGGCATGCGCTGCGCGGGAGCTGGTCGATGAGCCGGGCGCTGGTGGCGTGGATCGGCCAGTGGCTGCGGCGGCACGCGGTGAGCCTGACGATCCTGTTGCCGTTGCTGGGGTTCGTCGCCGCGGTACAGATCACCGGCGCGCGGAGCTGGCCATCCTATGTGGACGACTCGGGGGTTTACCTGGCGCAGGCGTGGGCCGTGGCCTATCAGGGCGGCCTGTCGCCGTACACCTACTTCTACGATCACGCGCCGGGCGGCTGGATCCAGATAGGCATGTGGGCTGCGCTGACCGGCGGCTTCAACCGGTACCGGTCGGCGATGGAGTTCGGCGCCGAGGTGATGCTGCTGGCGAAGCTGGCGGCGGGCGCGATGCTGTACGCCTTCGGGCGGCGGCTCGGTTTCTCGCGCCCCGGCGCCGCGCTCGCGGTGGTCCTGTTCGGGCTGTGCCCGCTCGCGATCGCCCTCGGCCGCCCGGCGTTCCTTGACAACATCATGATCGCTTGGCTGCTCGCCGCGTTCGTGCTCGCCTACGCGCCGTCGCGCAGCATCGGGGCCGCGTCCGGGGCGACGCTGTGTTTTGCCATGGCGGTGCTCAGCAAGGAGACGGCCCTGGTGCTGCTGCCCGCTTTCGCCTGGGCGCTGGGCAGCAACCTTGACCGGCGCAACCGCCAGCAGGTGCTCACCGTGTCGATCTTCTGCGGGGTGCTGGCGCTGGCGATGTGGCCACTGTTCGCGCTGTACAAGGGCGAGCTGTTCCCGCGCTCGGGGCAGACGAGCCTGCTCGGGACAGCGGCGTGGCAGCTGGCCGGGCGGCCCTCGTCCGGCTGGTTGTGGGAGGGCGGCAGCGGAGTAAGGGCGCTGCTGGACCAGTGGCTGGCGGTGGACCCGTACCTGCTGGTGGCGGGGGTCGTGGCGGTGCCCGTCGCGTTCGCCGTGCCGCGCCTGCGCCCGGCAGCGCTCGCCCTGGTCATCTCGTGGCTGATGCTTGCCCGAGGCGGCCACGTCCCGGCAATGTATGTGGTGGTGCTGCTGCCGTTCAGCGCCCTGATGGTCGCCGGGGTGCTGGAAGCGTTGTCGGGCAACCGCCGCATCGCCGACGGCAGCCCGCTTCGGGTGCGCACCAGGTGGATCGGGCGGGTGGTGCGCGGCTGGTACACGCTGCTGCTCGGCGTCATCCTGCTGATCGGCACGGCCCTGGTGTGGAACGGCCCGATCCGCGCCGCGACCACCGCCGGCGAGCCGCAGCCGCTGCGCCAGGCGACCGACTGGATCGGCTCGCACGTGCCGCGGGACAAGGTCCTGGTGGTGCACGACGCGATCTGGACCGACCTGGTGCACCGCTACGGGTTCTCCCCGCACCCGATCATGGCGGACAAGCTCGACCACGACCCGCAGGTGCGGGAAACCTTGACCCGCATCGATTATCTCGTGGTGCCGGAGTCGTACTACCGCACGAGCGATCCGGCCGCCTATCCGACGCTGCTGCGCGCCCGCGACCACGCTGTCGAGGTCGCGGCGTTCGGCACCGGGAGCCGGGCGGTGCATGTCTATCGGGTCAGCTGGTACTGGAGACCGTGATGCGCAAGGTTCTTGCATTGGTTTTAGCTTTGTCGGGTACCGGATGCGCGCCGCCCGCGTCCGGAGAGGTGCACGTGAACCCGACTGAGGGTTACGTCTGGCAGCGGCATCCGTTCCTCAACGCCAAGCTGTTCCTCGACCGTGAAAGTGCCGGCGCGCACTGGCAGTCGAAGCACGGCGCGGGCTGGCTGGACCCGATAACCAAGACGCCGCAAGCGGTCTGGCTGACCAGCGAGTGGGATCTGACGCGCCTTCCCACGCTGGTGCGCAAGGCGAGCGAGCAGGAGGCGCTGCTCGTGGTGGTCACCTACTTCATCCCCAACCGGGACTGCGGCGGCCACGGCGCCGACACCGCCGGGCATTACCTTTCGTGGATCGATCGGGTGCTTGAGGCGCTTGGAAGGACACCGGCCGTCGTGATCATGGAGCCGGATGCGGTACCCGCTGAATGTTTTAATCAACAGCGTGCGGAAATGCTTGCCGCCGGGGTCAAGAAGCTCACCGGTGGCGGGCATTATGTCTATCTGGACGCCGGCCACCCCCGGTGGCTGACGACGGCCGAGGCCGCGCGACGGCTGCTGATCGCGGGGATTCGCGAGGCCAACGGCTTCTCCCTGAACGTAGCGAACCGGCAGACCACCGAGAGCAGCCAGCGTTACGGACTGGAACTGTCCAATCTGGTCGGTGACAGGGAGTTCGTCATCGACACCTCGCGCAACGGCCTGGGTCCGCCGCCCGACGACCCGTACCGCGAGGACGAGTGGTGCAACCCGCACCTGCAGGCGCTGGGCGATCCGCCGACCACCCTCGCCCTGGCCGTCAAGACCGCGGCACTGCTGTGGATCAAACGGCCGGGCGAGTCCGACGGCCCGTGCCGCGGCGAGACCGGCTTCGAGTTCTCCCCGATCCAGGCCCGCAACCTTGTCGTAAGCGCCCTGCGGCTGCCGCCGGAGGTGCGCGAGGCGGCCCGGTCAGCCCAGCTCAGCCAGCCCGCAGCGGCCCAGACTCCGCGCCGCGAGTCCCTTCCGTGAAGGCGGCCGTGCCGTGCGTCGCTTCCGTGAAGGCGGCCGTGCCGTGCGTCGCGTCCGTGAAGGCGGCCGTGCCGTGTATCGCTTCCGTGAAGGCGGCCGTGCGGTGTATCGCTTCCGTGAAGGCGGAGATCGCGGGGTGGGATGCGGCGCCTTTGCGGCAGGCGATGCGCGTCCGCCTGCGCGTGGACAGCGGGATCAGCCGCACACCCGGCGGGTGATCCGGCAATTTGCCAGGCAATCGCCCTGTCTGCGGGTGGCTCAGGCGGCGATTGCCAGGCAATCGCCCGGTTGGCGGGCGACTCAGGGGGCGATTGCCAGGCAAATTGGCGTGGGCGGTCGCCAGCTCCGGCACGAGCGAAACCCCCTGACCGGCCGCGACAAGCGCTAGCACGGTGGCGAAATCGTCGGCGTGGTGGCGGGCGCGGGGCACGAACCCGGCGGCGCGGCACACGTGCAGCGTCACGGTGTGGCACAGCGTTCCCGGAGTGGCCAAAATCCAAGCGGTGTCTTGGCTTTCATGCAGGCTTGAGATCGGGGCGGTTTCCGGAACGGCCAGGAAGACCGTTTCCTCCAGCAACGGTGCGGTGTCCAATGTGGAGTCAGGCTTTGTGGGTACCACATCATAGTCATTAATCAATCCAACATCGAGCCGCCGCTCGAGCAGCGCAGCCGGGACCGCGACCGGATCCAGCTCGGTGACCATCAGCTCCAGCCCCGGATGCCGCCGCCCCAGCGCCACCAGGGCTCCGGGCAGCAGGGTCCGCACGGCCGTGGGGAAAGCGCCGATGCGAAGCGGCCCGGACAGCCCGTCGGCGACCGCCGCAAGCGCCGACGTCGTGCGCTCCAGCGCGGCAAGCACCACCTCGGCGTGCTCGACCAGGACGCGGCCCGCGGCGGTGAAGGCGACACCGCGGCCGGTACGTTCAAGCAGCCGGACGCCTGCCTCACGCTCCAATGCGGACAGTTGCTGGGAGACGGCGGACGGGGTGAAGGTGTTCGCCTGCGCCACCGCGGCGATCGTCTTCATCCGGCTCAGGTCGCAGAGGAGCCGCAAGCGTCTAGGGTCGAGCATAAGAACAGCTTACGTATCCCGCCAGGAACGTGAACTGGACCTAATGGTCACCGCAGCTCCATGCTGAGGTCATGGTCCTCACCGGCTTATTCGTCCCCTTGATCACCCCGTTTGACGCCGCGGGAGCGGTGGCGCTGCCCGCCCTCGAAACCCTTGCGCACGACGTGCTCTCCGCGGGCGCGGCCGGCCTCGTCGCCCTCGGCACGACCGGCGAGCCCGGCTCCCTGACCCCCGCCGAGCGGCGTGACGTCGTCGACGTCGCCGCGCGGGTATGCCGCGAGCGCCGCGCACGGCTCATCGTCGGCACCGATGCGGCCTTCGACGGCCGCCCCGAGATCACGGCGGCGCTCAGTGTCGTGCCGCCCTTCGTCCGCCCCGGCGAGGAGGGCGTCATCGCCCACTTCACCGCGCTGGCCTCCGCCAGCCCGGTCCCGCTCGTCATCTACCACGTGCCCTATCGCACGGCCCAAACCCTTTCCGCCCAAGCGATCCGGCGTCTGGCCGCGATCCCCGGCGTCATCGGGATCAAGCTGGCGGCCGGTGGGATCGACGCCGACACCATTGAACTTCTCGCAGATCCGCCGGAAGGCTTCGCCATCCTCGGCGGGGAGGACCAGTTCCTGTCGCCGCTGCTCGCGCTCGGCGCCCACGGCGGCATCACCGCCTCCGCCCACGTCGCCACCGGGCACTTCACTGAACTCGCCAGCGCCTGGAGAGCAGGCTCCTCCGGGCACGCGCGGACCCTCGGCCACCGCCTCGCGCCCCTGGCCGCCGCCCTGTTCGCCGAACCCAACCCGACGGTCATCAAGGGGGTACTGCACGCGCAGTCCCGCATCCCGACCGCCGATGTGCGCCTGCCCCTGCTGCCCGCCGCGGCCGAGTCGGTCCGGTCAGCTCTCGACGCCCACGGGGCGGTAACGCAGCATGGTGATCCCCGAATCGGCGAAGCTCTCCGCGCCGATCAGCTCCAAGTTGTTGTGGCCAACGAATAGCCGGCGCCCCTCGCCCAGCGCCACCGGCGCCACCCCCAGCCAGACCTCGTCGACCAGGCCCGTGTCCATCAGCATCTGCGCAAGCGAGATACTCCCCCAGACGATCATCGATCCGCCCGGCTGCCGCTTCAACTCCGCGACCGAGTCCCGGGCGCGGCCACTGGAATCCAGCCGGGCCGCCGGCCAATCCCCCCACGGCGCACTCCGCAGCCGCGTCGAGAACACCACCTTCGGTGTCGCGTTCAACCGCTCGGCGATCAGCTCATCACTGGAGTCGGGCGTCGGCCAGAACCCCACGAACAGCTCATAGGTCCTGGCCCCCAACAGAATCGTGTCGATCCCCTCGAGCTCGCGCAGCATGAGCCGGTCCACCTCACCGGAGACCGCGCCCAGAAAGTCCAGATCCCCGTTCATGTCCGCGGCAAAGCCGTCGATCGAGACGTATTCGTGCACTATCACCTTGCGCATTGCCTAACCTTAAGCGGGATAGGCGCTGATTTCGGTGGCTTTGACGGCCGCCCAGATCTGCTGTCCCGGGCTCAGGCGCAGGTGCGCGGCGGCGGCCGGGGTGACGTCGGCGGCGGTGGCGATCGGGCCGTCGAGCTGGATACGCAGGTTGTCGCCGTGGCGGTGGATACCGGTGATCGTCGTCTGCCAGGTGTTGCGCGGGCTGCCTTCGGGCCGGCCGGTGTAAAGGGAAACGGCGGCCGGCGCGAAAGCGGCGAAGACATCGCCGGTCAAGGGCTCCGCGGTGGTAAGGGTAAATCCCCCGGCCAGCGTGACCGAGGTGCCGGTGGACACGCCCTGATAGAGGTTGAGCCCGACCAGGCGGGCGATGTAGTCGGTCCGGGGCCGGGCGGTGATGGTGGCGGCGTCGCCCTGCTGGACGATGCCACCGTTCTCGATGACGACGAGGTGGTCGGCGAGCATCATGGCGTCGAGCGGATCGTGCGTGACGATCAGCGTGGCGCCGTCGTGGTCGTGCAGGTGCTGATGCAGCTCGGCGCGAGTGTCGATGCGGGTGCGGGCGTCAAGGGCGGCGAGGGGTTCGTCGAGCAGCAGCAGTTTGGGGTTGACCGCGAGCGCGCGGGCGAGAGCGACGCGCTGGGCCTGCCCGCCGGACAGTTGCCGCGGCTTGCGGCCGGCGTACTCGGACAGGTCCATCCGTTTGAGCCACTCGGCGGCAAGCTCGCGGGCTCGCGCCTTCGAGGTTCCTTGGCGGCGCGGCCCGAACGCGACATTGTCCAACGTGGACAGATGTGGGAACAGCAGATAATCCTGGAACACCACGCCGATCGGCCGCCTCTCCGCCGGGAGGAACAGGTCGCGGCCGGGCTCGTCGAGAGTCTGCCCGGCAAGGCGGATGTACCCCGCCGACAGCGGCCGCAGCCCCGCCAGCGCGCGCAGCGCGGTCGTCTTGCCCGCGCCGTTCGGGCCAAGCAACGCAACGACCTGCCCGGCGGCGATTTCCAGCTCGATGTCGAGGCGGAACCCGCCAAGATCGGCGCTCAGCCGTGCATCCAGAATCGTCATGGGCTCGCTATCCATTTGTCGCGCAACGCGGCAAGGATCGCCACGGAAACGGTGAGCAGGATCAGGGACAGCACGATGGCGGCCTGCAGGTCGGTTTCGAGAGCGAGATAGACCGCCAAGGGCATGGTCTGGGTACGGCCGGGGAAGTTGCCGGCGAACGTGATGGTCGCGCCGAACTCGCCCAAAGCCCTTGCCCAGCAAAGGACCGCCCCCGCGGTGATGCCCGGGGCGACGAGCGGAAGGGTGACCCGGGTGAAGGTTGCCCAGCGGGTGGCGCCGAGCGTGGCGGCGGCCTCCTCATAGCGGGCGTCGGCCCCCCGCAGCGCGCCCTCCACGGCGATGACCAGGAACGGCATCGCGACAAACGCCTCCGCCAGGACGACACCGGCCGTCGTGAACGGCAGCGTGATCCCGAACGCGGCATCGAGCCACGAGCCGATCAGGCCCCGGCGGCCGAACACGAGCAGCAGCGCCACCCCGCCGACCACCGGGGGAAGCACGAGCGGGACGGTCACCAGGGCTCGCACCAGGCGCCGTCCGGGAAAATCGGTGCGGGCCAGCAGCCACGCCAGCGGCACCCCGAACAGCATGCACAGCAGGGTCGCCAGGGTGGCGGTCTGCAGCGACAGCCCCAGCGCGGTCAGGATCCCGGGCTCGGCGAGGCGTTGCGGCAAGGTGGTCCACGGAGTGCGGATGAGCAGCCCGGCCAGCGGGAGCACGAGGAAAGCCAGGCCGACGAGGGCGGGCAGCAGTAACGCCAGGGGGATACGGGATCGGGTGTGGCGGCGTGGAGTCATCAGGGCTTCTGGAACCCGGCCGCGGTGAGGACCGCGATCCCCTTGTCGGACCGGAGGTAGGTCAGGAACGCCTGCGCGGCGGTCTTGTTGGGGGCGTTGCGGAGGAGCACGATCGGGTACTCGTTGACCGCCCCCGCCGATTCGGGGAACTCGATGCCGTCCACGTCGGCCGTGGCCGACCTGGCGTCGGTGCGGTAGACCAGGGCGGCGTCCACCTCGCCAAGCTTCACTTTGGACAGTGCGGCCTTGACGTCCTGCTCCAGGGTCACCGGCGTGAGGCTCACCTTGGCCGCGTCAAGGGCCCGCTTGGCCGCGGCGCCGCACGGCACCTGCTCAGCGCACAGCGCCACCTTGACCCCCGGCTTGGTCAGATCGGCCAAGCCCTTTATCGAGTTTGAATTTCCTTTGGGTACCACGATGACCAGCTGGTTCTTGACGAACGTGACCGGGGTGCCGTCGGCGTTGCCGGCATCGGTGACGGCCTTCATGTTCGCCGGTGCGGCCGACGCGAAGATGTCGGCCGGCGCACCCTGGTTGATCTGCGTCGCCAGGGCGGAACTGCCGGCAAAGCTGAACGTCACCTTCGCCCCGGGATTGGCAGCCTCGAAATCCTTGCCAATCTTGGTGAACGACTCGGTCAGAGATGCGGCGGCGAACACCGTCACATCGCCCATGCCCGATGGGCTTGGGCCGCAGCCGGCCAGCAGCATGACTCCGCCGGCGGCGACCGCCGCCAGGAAACGGTTCATCTTCAACGCCATGCCCTCCCTCACAAACGTCCGGGCTTTTCCACAACGACCGCCGTCGACTTGATGACCGCGATCGCGAGGGACCCGACCTCCAGACCCATTTCGTCGACGGCCTCGCGGCTCATCAGCGACACCACCCGGAACGGTCCGGCCTGGATGTCGACCTGCGCCATCACCGTGTCCTTGACGATGCCGGTCACGATGCCGCGCAGCCGGTTGCGCGCCGACGACACCTCACCCAGCTCGTCGGCCTCGGCAGCCAGCGACCGGGCGAACGCCGCCAGGTCCGAGCCGACGATCGTGCGGTGCCCGTGCTCGTCGCGTTGCGCCGCCAGCCGCCCGGCATCGACCCACCGGCGCACCGTGTCGGCGCTGACGCCAAGCAGCTGCGCGGCCTCGCCAATCCGAAACGATGTCACAACGGGGAGACTACCTGCCGCATCTGCGAGTGGAAAGCGCGCTTCTCGCTTGCATCCTCTGGGCGGATACCTGAAACAGTGCCGTAAGTGCATGATGGGACCATGACCGCTCAGCGGTGGGGCCACGTGCTGGCCACACTCACCAACGCGCTCAAGGACGTGGGCACCGTCGTGATCGACAGCCATAGGGCTGAGGTTGCCGCCGCATTCGCGGACCGGCTCGCCCTCGCCGCCCAGCGGCAAGGCCGGCGCTGCATCCGGCTCACCGCCTCCGCCAATCCCGCATCCGCCTCTACCGACGCCTCCACCGACGCCTCCACCGACCCCGCCGCCTCCGCCGATCCCGCCGCCTCCACCGACCCCGTCGACCCCGTCGACCCCGTCGACCCCGCCGACCCTGCCGCCGACCCCGCCGCCTCCAGCGCGGCCGCCGCCTCCGCCGACCCCGCGTTTCTCGCCGTGGCCGCTGGGCAGATCTGGCGGAGTCATCCCGCCTTCCGCACCGGCACGGTCGTCTGGCTGCGAACGCCCGCGACGCCCGGCGAGCCGACCGACCACCGGGACGACGGCGCCGCCGTCATCGTCGACCTGCACGACGGCACCTGGCCCGTCATCCGCCACATCGACCCGGACCTGGCAGCACACAACCTGTGGTACCGCACCGAAAGCCAAGCCTTCTTCGGAATCCGGGCAGCCACCTGGGACGCAAGGTTCGGCGACGACCGTCCCGCCTACGCGGCGGCAGTTGCCGAAGGGCAGATCAAACCCGGCGGCACAGCGATCGACCTGGGCTGCGGCACCGGCCGTGCCCTGCCCGCCCTTCGCGACGCCGTCGGTCCCGCGGGGATCGTGATCGGCATCGACTACACCCGCGAAATGCTTGATGTCGCCCGCGCCAGCGGCCGCGCCCGAATGGCGATGCTGCTCCAGGCCGACGCCCTGCACCTGCCGCTGCGCGACTCGACCGCCGATGCGATCTTCGCTGCCGGGCTCATCACCCACCTACCCGACACCCGCGCCGGCCTCACCGAACTCGCCCGCGTCACCAAGCCCGGCGGTGTCCTGATCCTCTTCCACCCCTCGGGCCGCGCCGCCCTCGCAGCGCGCCACGGCCGCGCCCTGCGACCCGATGAGCCCCTCGACCAGAACCCGCTCGCGACCGCGATGCGGGCCACCGGATGGCGGTTGACGACCTACGATGACGCGCAACACCGGTTCCTGGCCGTCGCCGCGCGCGCATAAGGGGTACCAAATGGTCTCGTCTTGGATCACACCAAAGGCGCACAAGGGTGTCACCAGCACTATCGCCGGGCGCGGCCTGGTCGCCGTCTCGCCCATCGCCTCCGGCGAGGTCGTCGCCGTGAAGGGTGGCCATATCGTGGCCACCGAGAACCTTGCCCAGTTGCCCGAGCAACTGCGCAACTCGGAGATCCAGATCGCCGACGGGCTGCACCTGGTCGCCTTGGCAGCGCAGGAGTACGAGGCGGTCATGCTGTTCATCAACCACTCGTGCGAGCCCAACGTGGGCTTCGCCGGAAACGTCGTGCTGGTGGCGATGCGCGACATCCCGGCCGGTGCGGAGCTCACCACCGACTACGCGCTCTTCGACGACTACGACGGCCGGATGGCCTGCTCGTGCGGCACCGGATCCTGCCGCAACGTCATCGACGGTCGCGATTGGATGCTGCGTGAGCTGCAAGCCAGGTACCACGGCTACTTTTCGTGGTACCTCCAGCGGCGCATCGACGAGCAGCGCTTCGAGGTTCAGGGTGCGGCCGGACTTGAGTGATCTTGTCGGTCGGTCAGTGTGCGCACCAACTGCAGGGCGTACTTCCTTTCGGTCGGTGAACGGCGCTCTCGCATGGCCCACACGACAACCGCGGCCGTAATCATGGTGAGCAGGAGGCGCCGTCCCGCCGGTAGCACGAGGGCACGCCAGGTCACGCCTACACCAGCACATCCTGCGAGTACCTGTATCCAGACCGATCTCATGCGACCCAGCAGATCCCAGTAGAGGATGTTCGCCGGCTTGGTGGCGAGCGCTTTGTGTGGGTGGATGTCGTGTCCTGGTTGGTGGTCGTGCTGTTCGCCGGTTGTTGGCGAGCGGGCGAACAGGGCACCGGCGTCGATATCCTGGCGCGGTGGATCGCGGTAGCGGCACGGTGGGGTACCACCGGGAGTTGGTCGACCGGCTGGCTGAGCTGCGTGCCGGTTGTGGCAATCCGTCGTACCGGGAGATCGCCCGCCGCACGCCCACGTCCGCGGGTCACGTCAGCGACGTCCTTAATGGTCGCAAGGTGCCCAGCGGCGACATGGCGGCCTCGATCGCGAAGGCTTTGGGCGCAGACCCGAACACGCAGAAGCACCTTCGCCGGTATGCCGACCGTGCCCTGGCCGACCGGGTCCGCCCGGCGCGCGGGGACACCGACAACGCTGTCCGACCGGCAGTGCCGGTGCGCTCGGCGTACCTGGAGCAGGTACGGCGCATCTCCCCGCCTCGGTTGGTGGGTCGCGATGACGAGCTACGCGAACTCGAGCGGTTCTGTACCGCACCCGATGGTGGGCAGTACATGTGGTGGCGAGCCGCGGCGTGGGCCGGCAAATCGGCGCTGATGTCTTGGTTCGTTCTTCACCCTCCACTCAGGACACGGGTGGTCTCGTTCTTTATCACCGCTCGCTTCGCCGGCCAGAGCGACCGGACCGCGTTCGCCGACGTACTCATGGAGCAGCTGGCGCAGTTGCTGGAGCGGCCGATGCCGGCGTTTGTGACACCGGCTACCCGAGACGCGCACCTGCTGGGCATGCTCGGCGACGCCGCGCGGGTCTGCCAGAAACGCGGGCAGCGGCTCGTGCTGGTGGTCGATGGTCTGGATGAGGATACCGGCGTGGTGGCCGGGCCTGACGCGTACAGCATCGCCGCGGTCCTGCCGAGCCGGCCGGTGGCCGGGATGCGCGTAATCGTCGCGGGTCGGCCCAACCCGCCGGTTCCTGCCGACGTCCCCGACGATCATCCGCTGCGGGATCCGGGGATCGTGCGGGTCCTCGACGAGTCACCACACGCCAAAGTGATCAGGACGGATGCGGAGCGCGAACTTGACCGATTGCTGGACGGAACTCCGGCCGAGCAGGATTTGCTGGGCCTGATCACCGCCGCCGGCGGTGGCCTGTCCGGCGCGGACCTGGCCGAGCTGACCGGTTGGTCACCGCGGCAGGTCGACCGGCAGTTGCACACGGTCGCGGGACGCACCTTCGCCCGGCTGGGCACCGGTTGGCGAGACGGCACCGGATCCGATGTGTACCTGCTCGGCCACGAAGAACTACGAATCTCCGCCATCCGTTTCCTCGGCGCGGCGCGGTTGGACGGCTACCGCGGGCGCCTGCACACCCGGGCCGATCGCTATCGCGATCAGGGCTGGCCGGAACGGACTCCCGAGTACCTGTTGCGCGGATACCACAGCATGCTGCACGACGCCGGTGTCCTGCCCCAGGATGGTGGACTGCGCGACCGACCAGGCCCGCCATCGCCGCCTGCTGGACCTGACCGGCTACGACACCGCCGTGCTCACGGAGATTGCCGTCACCATGGATGCCATATGCACCCAGGAGATGCCCGACCTGGAGTTCATGGGCCGGCTGGCTGTCCACCGCGATCACCTGACCGAACGTTACGCCAACATACCCACCAAATTGCCGGCGGTATGGGACGCGATCGGGCAGCCAACCCGCGCTGAGGCGCTGGCCCGGGCCATCACCGACCCACAAAGGCGGGACAGGGCGTTGTCCGATCTGGTCAAGGAGGTGGCCGGTCGCGGAGACCACGCGCAAGCCCGGACTCTGGCCAGATCCATCACCGACCCGGAAGAGCAGCAACGGGCCTATGTGTGGACGGTGCTGGCCGGGCAGCGGGTCAGCGACCGGACCGAGATCTACGCATGCGACGACACCCGCCCGAGCGATGAAGACCAGGCATGGGCACTGGAGTGGGCCAGGGCGCGCACCGACGAGCAGGCGGGGACCGGTGTGGAAGTCGGCACCGCACCGGACACCGACGACCTGGGATGGGCGTGGGCGTTGGAGCTCGCCGACGCTGCCGACGAGGACGACGAAGACGACGAGAAGGTGGTGTGGGCCCACGCCGATCCGGACGGGCATGAGCTGGCATGGGCGAACAGGTTCCCCGAGGACGAGGATGAGGACGAGACCGAGTACGAGACCGGGGTCAAGGACGAGTACAGGTACGGCTACGAGTACGAGTACGAGGACGAAGACGACGAGAAGGTGGTGTGGGCCGACGCCGATCCGGACGACGACATGACCTGGGACGACACCGACCCGACCGAGGAGGACGAGGCGTGGATGTTGCAGTGGTTCGCGGCGCGCGAGCACGAACTCGGCGAGATCTCGCCCGGACTCAGCTCCGACACGGACACGGACACGGACGACCTCGGATGGTCATGGGCGGAGGAACGCATCGCCGCTGCGAGTGAGGTAGATGATGGGCCCGAGCCCGACATCAGCCCAGACGAGCAGGGCCGGACGTGGGTACGAGGGTCAGACACGAGCAGCCACCCTGAAGTACAGGCGTTGATCAATCGGGCCACGGTGGCGGCCAGGGCGGGTGACCACCACCTCGTCGCTGCGTCGGCTGACCGGGCCGAAACGCTCACCGAGCACATCACTTACCCGGATCTCCGGGCGCGAGCGTTGGGCGACCTCGCCACAATCTTGGCCGGCCAGGGCAACCACGACCGGGCCGAGGCCCTGGCCCTTCGCATCACCGACTCCCAACGGCAGGCAGCGGTGTTCAGCTCGCTGGCCCGCATGGCGGCCGGCCGCGGAGACCACGGCCGCGCGGGCGCGCTGGCCGAGCAGGCCGAGACGGTAGCCCGCTCGATCACCAACCCGCACCAGCGGGCAAGCGAGCTGGTCAGCCTGTTGGAGGCGGTCGCTGCCGCCGAAGACCGCGACCGGGTCGCAGCGGTGCTCGTCCGGGCCGCCGTGTTGACCCGTCGCATCACCGACCCGTCCTGGCGGGTCTGGGAGTTGGTCAGAATGGTGCCGGTGGTCGCCGCTGTCGGCGATCATGGTCGTGCCATCGAGCTGGCCGATCAAGCCGCGGAACTAGCCCAGTCCAACGTCGACGCCTGGTGGCAACGACAAGTCGTCATCGCACTGGCCCGGCTCGGCGAACATCACCGGGCCGAAGCACTGGTCGCCGCCATCGGTGACCGGAGCCAGCAGGCGCGGGCGCTGATCGACCTGGCGAAGGAAGCGGCTGATGCCGGACGCCGTGATCAGGCGGCCGCGTTGGTCGACCGAGCCGAGCCGCTTGCGACTTCAACCCGCTGGAGTGAGGCGTCATGGGCGGTGGCCAGATTGGCTGCGGTCGTGGCTGACCTGGGCGACCACGACCGGGCAGCCGGTCTGGTCGACGCGATCACCGAGCCGCACCTGCGGGCGGAGGCGTTGGTCGACCTGGCGGAGCTAGCGGTTGGTGCCGGCCATCGTGATCGGGCAGCCGCGCTGGTCGACAACGCCGAGCGGGTGGCCAAGTCCATCACCGACCAATACTTCCAGTCATTTGCGTTGGCGGACTTGCCTGCGGTCGTGGCAGCCCTCGGCAACCATGACCGCGCCACCGCGATAGCCCGCTCCATCACCAACCCGGAGCGGCGGGTGGCAGCCTTGACTGCGATGGCCACCGCCCTCGCCCGCGTCGGAGACTTCGATCAGGCCGAACAGGCGGCCCGCCTCATAGCCAACCCGTACGCGCAGTCTCTAGCGCTGGCCAGTCTGGCCGACAAGGCTGCCGACGCTTACGACCACGGTCGGGCCGCTGCTCTGACAGACCTCGCCGAGGATCTGGCCAACCGCATCGCCGATCGGGACCGGCGGGCGCGCGCCTTGTGCGCGCTCGTCAAGAGGGTCGAGCCCGGCCGCGCCCGCCGGCTCATCGCGCAGGCGTTCGGTCTGGGCAGCTGGACAACGCCGCTGCACGCCCTGGTTCAGGTCCAACCGGCTGCGGTGTTGGCAGTCGCCGACGAGCGGCTGAGTCTGGACGACGGAGAATGCGATCCAGTTTGAACCTCGGCAGCTTCAGCCCTCGATGGTGGTAGTCCCTCTTACGTTCCGCAGTCGTCGCAGTGCTCGCCGCGCCACGCCTCGACGCCTTCCTTGACCGCGACACCCGCGATGACAAGCGCGGCAACAGGATCGGCCCACGTCCACCCGAAAGCCCAGTTCAGCGTCAGGCCAACCAGCAGCACCGCAGAAAGATAGGTACACAGCAAGGTCTGCACGCTATCCGCCACCACGGTGGCCGAGCCAAGCTCGCGGCCTGTGCGACGTTTGGCCCACACCAACAACGGCATCACCACCACGGAGACAGCGGCCACGCCAACGCCGATCGGCGAAACCTCGGCTTGTTCGGCGCCGAGCAAGTGCCGGATCGAGTCGAACGTAATCCAACCGGCCAGGGCGAAGAACGATACCGCGATCAGCTTCAAGGCGGTGCGTTCGCGAGCCTCGGGCAGCCGCGACCGGAACTGCCAGATCACCACCAGGGCCGAGGAGACCTCGATGAAGGAGTCCAACCCGAAGCCGATAAGCGCGGCTGAGGTAGCAGCGACCCCGGCAGCGACGGCGACCACACCTTCCAGAAGGTTGTATCCCGCGGTGACATACGCGAGCACGAGACTGCGCCGGTTCAGCAGTGCCCGCCGCTCGGGCAGCAGCGGGAGCCGCACCTTGGTCGCGGGCATCAGCAGCAGTCCTCCGTGTCGGCGGCCGGACAAGCCTGCGGATCCACCGCCAGCACCACGCCAAGCAGATCCCCCAACGCATGCGCCAGCCGGGCATCGGCCAGTTCGTAGCGGGAACGGCGACCTTCCGGCGCAGCGACCACCAACCCGCAGCCCCGCAGGCACGCGAGGTGATTGGACGTGCTCTGCCGGGATACGCCGAGCAGATCCGCCAGGTCGGCCGGATAGGCCGGGCCTTCGCGGAGTGCAAGCAGCAGCCTGGCTCGGGTCGGATCGGACAGGGCGTGGCCGAACCGGGCCAGCACCTCGCCATGGGTAACCACCAACACGGCCATGACGGTACACCATCCGATGTATTCACCCGAGCCTGAACTCTAAGAGCGTGTATCAGCCCTGCGGCCCCCACAACCGACGAGCGACAGTCTCGGCGAACCGCCTTGCACGTTCGTCCGTCAGACGATCTGAATCGCCGACACTGGCCAGGATCCTGACATCGAGAATTTCTTTGCCCTTGCGGAGGTAGATGGTGTGTTGCCTGCCCCCGCCGGCGTTACCGGAGAAGTGTTGAGCATCGTCTGTACCGGGCATCGCAAAAGCTTCTCCGTGCCCGGCGAGCCGGAGGTGGGCCAGGATCTCGCCGGCCGCCGCTTCACTTTCGCTGGAACTGACCGAGGCATAGACCGACTTGCCCGCGCCGTGCCACTCGCATGAGGTCTGATGAACGTAGACCCGTATCTGCGCCCAACCGATCAGCAGCAGCGACATGACTTCAGGGACGGTCACCAGCCGGCAGTCTCCGGTGGTCGGTCCCGGCGGCGGAGGCAGCGTGGAGGTGGTGCGGCCGGTCACCCATGTGGTGGTGTCTTGAAGCCACTCGAAATGGGTGATCCCCGTGGTATCGGTGTAGTACCTGGTGCCGGGGTAGAGGGTGAAGTGTTTTCCGCCGCCGGGAAAGGTTGCCCGTTTGGTGACCCCGTTCACTTTGATCTCGACGTCGACCTGGAATGTCGCGACGGTGCCGTTCGAAGGGAAAGCCCCGTGGCCGGGTTCGATGTCGGAGAAGCCGACGACGCTCACGGGAAAGGCGGCGGGCTGATGCGGCTCCAGCAGAATGTAGTCGATCTCCTCCTGCAGTGGGGTGGCCGCGAACCGCACCTCCTGGCGGTCCGAGGACAGGCCGACCAGTCCTTCGGTGAGATGCACGCGGCTCGTCCCGACTCGAAAATCCTTCGGCAGGCGGTCGGCCTCCAGGTAATCCGAGGCTGTCGGTTCGTACATGTCTCGCCGATCACTGGTGCCGCACGAGGCGTAGTCGGCGACATCTGACAGCTGGGTCTCGCTTAGTTTTCGAATAGTGATCTTAGGAACGTCGATTTGGATGGTGGAGTTCGCCCGAACGGTGAACGTGAGCAGGCCTACCCCTGCGACATGGGAGTGACCCCGCGAGAGCCAGGCGTTGAGGACCTCGGTGCAACCACCGTTTCCTGGCGGCGCCCTCCCGGGCTCCGAAGGTGGCGACGTGAACCGGGACGGTTCGAGGGCGATCTGCTTGTGGGGCCGCAGATCGACGGCGAGGGAGACGCCTTCGCGCGGCGTAGGCCCTTTGACCCGCAGGTCGGCATGACGGTTGTACGAGACGATGAGCCCTACCGCGGTCGACGGCCCGAGAAGAATCACTGCCGCCGCCGCAATGATCCATGGCGAACGTCGCGGCGCCATCACGCGGTCCTCGTCAGCGTTCCGTCTTGCGCCTCATAGCGTTCCCGGTACTGCGTCAGCGGGGCGAAGCCGGTCACCTGGAGCGGTTCCTCGTCGAACAGGCGCACGGTCTGCACCTGCCCACCGACGAGAAAGTCGATTTTGATCGACCATTGAACGTACTTGGCGGCGGTGCGCCCGGCGAACCTGAGCCGAAGCTTCTCCGCGTAGGCAAGGGTCAGGCTGGTCCTGTCGAGGAAGGGCTGATCGATCGGCTTCCCGTCGTCGCCGAGCGCCATCGCCGCGGTATCGGGTCTGTCGAAGTCAAATCCGAGTAGGACCGGTCCGGGTCCGGGTCCACCCTCGGGGACGTGGATCAATCCCGTGGTCAGCATGGGTTCGCTGCGGTGGATGACGGCGTTGATGGCAGTGATCAGAATCTGTTCGTTGCGGTTTCCCTCGATGACCACATCCGTGACGAGATTTCCGACGCAGACCGTGTTCGCCGGCCTGGGTGCCGTCTTTCCGATGTCGATGGTGGGTGACAGCGGCGCGGTAAGCGCGAGGTGGGCACTCTCGCACCGGGTGGCTTGCGGGTACGAGCGGATGGCGGCCGCGCCGAGTGCATCGGCGCCCTGATCCAGGGCGGTGTCGAAGAACCGGTTCAGGACCAGGCCGGTGAGTGTCGCCAGGGCACCGCTGGCCACAAGAATGGCCACTACTTTCGAGGTGACCGTGGTACGCGCGGTGGCGGTCTTGCGCTCCTGCCCAGAGCCGTCTTCGGCCACGTTCGACCCACCCCTTCGCCCGCCAAAGATTGCCAGTCTTCAATGCTATTGGTGAGAGGATAGCGCTGCGCGGCAAGACAGCCGGATGAAAATCGGTCCCGACCTGCTTATGCAGCTTTGCCGCTGTTCAGCGGAGTCACCGCCTCACTCGTCCTCGGTCCCCGCGCCGCAGCGGATGTCGTCGGGCCAGGCCAGCGGGATGCCGAGCGGGCCGGCCAGAAGGTCCTGCAGCTTGCGCAGATCGGCGCTGTCGCCCCGGACCTGAGCGGGGCTGCGCCCCACGCTGAGGCAGTAGGAGGCGAGTGCGCCCACCGCCTCGCCGATCGACCACTCCACCGGATGCAGGCGGTACGCGCCGTTGGTGATGTGCGTCGTGCCGATGTTCTTGTTGGCCGGCAAGAGATTGTCGACGCCGGCCGGGATGAGCGCGCCCAGCGGGATCTGGAACGGGAAGCAGCCGATGTCCACGTAGTTGCGGCCCGCCGTGGACGGGTGCAGGTCGATGCGGTAGTAGCCGATGCCGACGCTGTCGCCGAAGACCTCCGAACCGGCTCCGCGACCGCGCATGGTCTGGCCGATGTGCGCCTCCGTCACCGTGAACAGCGCCTTGATGCGCCGCGACTCACGGATGTACGGCTCCTTGGCGAGCCCGTCGTGGGTACCCAGAACATCACCGCGCAGCCGCAATCCTGGATAGCCACGGCCGCCGTCCGCCCTCGGGGCCTCGGTCTGCATCCAGTAGACGAACGAGAGTGTCAGCTCGCGCGCCTCTTTCAGCGCGGTGCGCCGGGTGGCGTCGTCGACGCCGAGCAGCGGCAGCCGCCAGTAGTCCGTCTGCGGCCAGTTGATCAGCGTGATGTCGCCGCCGCCGAAGGTGTGGTCGAAGTGCTTGCGCGCCAACACTCTGCGGTAGTGCCACAGGTCGCGCTCCAAGCCGTGGACCGCGGCCTCGGGCTCGCCGTCGAAGATGGGCCGGTGCCGCTCCTCAAGGGTGATCGGGTGCACGTCGGTCCAGGACAGCTGCGAGCCGGTCCAGCGCGGGTCGATGGTGTCCCGCCAGTCCCGATAGGAGGCTGGTTCGGCGATGACATGCGACTCGCCGGGGCGGTGGTCGACGGCGGCGCACCAGGTGATCGCCTGCTGGTCGATCGGGTCGGCCCGGTCGGGCGCGTGCAGTTCGCCGGTTTCGGCGCGCGACTCGGCGCCGATGACGTGCGGGATGCCGGCCAGTTCCAGCAGGTCGCCGAGTTCGGTGGCGTCCACGATGATCCGCCCGGTCAGGCGCTTGTCGTTGCCGTGCCGGTCGCGCACGGTCACCGAGGTCACCCGGTCGCCGTCACGGGTCGCGGCGACCGGCTGGTGTCCATATAGGACTGTGAGGGCGCCGCTGGCGACCCAGGGCGACAGCATCTCCGGCAGGACCGCGGCGGCGACCCGCGCCTCGTGGCACAGCGCGGAGACGAAGCCACCCCCGGGATTGAGCCGCTCGTCGGCGCGGGCCTGGCTCGTCAGCGGATAGTTGCGGCGGTAGTAGTCGCGGATGCGGGTGCGCAGTTCGGTGTAGCCGGCAGAAGCGAGGTCCGTTTCTATCCAGGGATGTTCATCCGGGGGTACCCCTTGCGTGGTGAGCTGACCGCCGAGCCAGTCCCCGGCTTCGGTGAGAACGGCGGTCCGGCCAAGCATGAGGACGGCACGCGCGGCGGCGACGCCGCCCAGTCCACCACCGATGATGAGGACGTCTGGTTGGTTTTGGGTCACGTGGGGTTAGCCTTTCGTCCCGCCCTCGGACAGCCCTGCGATGAAGCCTCGCTGGTTGACCAGGAACACGATGAGAACCGGGATGCTGACGAGGATCGTCGCCGCCATCAGCGCGCCGTATTTGACGTTTCCGGAAGAGGTGAAGGTGGTGATCGCCAGCTGGACGGTGGTGCTCCGCTCCGATGTGGACACCACCAGCGGCCAGAGGAAGTCGTCCCAGACGCCGGTGAAGGAGAAGACCGCGACGAGCGCGATGAGAGGTTTGGCCATGGGCAGGTAGACGCGGGAGAAGATGCGCCACTCGCCGGCGCCGTCGATCCGCGCGGCTTCCGCGAAATCCCGGTCCAGGCTCATGAAGTACTGCCGTGCCACGAAGATGTTCATCGTGCCGATGAGGTACGGGATGGCCAGCCCGCCAAGGCTGTCGAGCAGGCCACTGCCCCCGTCGCCGAACACGTCGTTGCCGCCGGCGAGCGGGAAGTTCTTCGCCATCAGGAAAAGCGGGATGAGGGTCACCGAGACCGGGATGGCCGCCGTCGAGATGAGCGCGTAGAACACCACCTTGCCGCCGCGGAACGGCAAGTGCGCGAAGGCATACCCGGCAAGGATCGCGACGACGCAGTTGGTCAGGACGGCCAGGCAGGTGACGATCGCCGAGTTGGCGAAGGCCCGGCCGAGGTTGGCCGCCTCGAACGCGGTGACGAAGTTGTCCAGCGTCGGGTTCTCGGGGATGAGCCGGGCCGAGGTGAAGGCGTCCTCCTCGGGGGTGAACGCCAGCGTCACCATCCACACGAACGGGACCATCACCAGCACGGTGGCGATTCCAAGGGTCAAAACGCGATGCCAGTTGGTCTTCACGGCCGCCTCCCCTGGCCGAGCCGGATCGCGACGACCGACAGCCCCGCGATGAAGGCGAACAGCACGAAGGCCATCGCCGACGCACTGCCCATCTGGTTGTATTGGAACGCCTCGGTGTAGATGAGGTAGTTCACGGTGGTCGTGCTGCCGACCGGACCGCCCTGGGTCAGCACGTAGATCTCGGGGAACCCCTGCGCCAGGTAGATGATGTCCATCGCGACGACGTAGGTGAGCATCGGCCGGATACCGGGCAGGGTGACCGCGCGGAACTGCTGCCAGGCGTTGGCGCCGTCGACGCGGGCCGCCTCGTACAGGTCGCGGGGCACGGTCTGCAACCCGGCGAGCAGCAGGACCATGTTGCTGCCCAACGCTTTCCAGACCCGCATGGCGGACGCCGCGTTGAGCGCCGAGCCCTCGCTCGTCAGCCACCGCTGGCCGGGCAGGCCGAAGAAGTCAAAGATCTGGTTGATCAGGCCCTGGTCGGAGTAGATCCACAGCCAGATCATGCTGACCGCGGTGAGCGAGACGACGTGCGGCACGTACAGCGCGGTCCGGAAGAGGCCGACCCCGCGGAAGGTGTGATTGGCAAGCAGCGCAAGGCCCATCGCGAGGGCCACGGTGACCGGCAGGACCTGCAACACGTAGCGGCCGGTCACCAGCAGCGCCTGGCCGAACTCCGGGTCGTCGAGCAGCGAGCGGTAGTTGTCAAGGCCCACCGGCTGCGGGCCAGACCTGCTGAGCGGGTTGTACTTGGTGAAGCTGAGCACGAAACCGTAGACCACCGGCCCGAGCTGGGAGAAGACGACGTAGGCAGCCGCCGGTACCACGAACAGCAGGCCCATCCAGCCAAGGCGCCTGGACGAACTCCGTGGCCGCCGGCCGGCCCGCGGCGCACCGCCCGGCTCTAGGGCCGGCCGGCGCACCGCGGAATCGCTGTCAAGAGCTTGCTGCAATGGTCTTGTCCACTTCACTGCTCGCCTGGTTCAGAACCTGGGACGCGCTCGCCTTTCCATGCAGTGCAAGCTCAAGCTGCTTGCCCAGGGCGTCACGCATCTGGATCCAACCCGGCACGTTCGGGTTCCCGTGCGAGAACTGAAGCGCTGCAACGGCCTTCTTGAGTTCGGCGTTTGACGACACGGACGGCGAGTCGACCGCCGAGGCGCGCACGGGCAGCACTCCCAGCGCCTCGGAGTACTTGAGACCCGTCTCCTTGCCGATCATGGCCGCCACGAACTTCCACGCCAGGTCCGCGTCGGCGGTGTCCTTGTTGATCATTAGGCCGTTCGCCGCACCGCCGAAGGTCTGTGGTTTCTTCGAGCCGAACCCGACCGGCGGCATCAGGCGCAGGTCGCGATCTGGCGCGGCGGTCTGGTACTTCTTGATGTCACCGGAGCCGGCGAACTGCATCGAGGCCTTGCCGGTCGCGATCGGCTGCTGCGCCGGGGGTGCGGTGGTCCAGGTACCGCCCAGGGTGTTGTCCACCGCGGTCGCACCGTTGTACAGCGCGGCCTGGTACTCCAGCGCGGCGATGCCCTCGGGCGAGCTGAAAGCCGCCTTGCGCCCGTCCGGGCTGAGCAGCTCGCCGCCGTTGGACCAGATCAGGGTGGAGAAGGTCTGCTGGGCACCGATCGGATCGCTGGGCATGACCAGGCCGGCCCGGGAGATCTTGCCGTCCGCGCGCTGCGTGAGCTTGTCGGCCGCGGCCTTGACCTCCTGCCACGTCTTCGGGGGCTGGTCCGGGTCGAGCCCTGCCGCCTTGAAGTCCGCCCCGCTGTAGACGAGCAGGCGAACCGTCGCGATC
>DASUXL010000375.1:0-2551 GCA_036377915.1 Candidatus Limnocylindrales bacterium | reverse complement strand
ATAACGGTGTTCCTCCGGGGCGAACCGCGAGTCGCCCGGAATTAGGGCGTGACGGGCCGGGCTCGTCGGGTGCGACATACATGGCGCCTCGTGGCCGTCGCCTCCTGCCGACGCTGCGGTCAGGCCGCGCAATCTGCGCGTTCCGACGATGTCCGTCAGGTAGTTCCGACGAGCACACCGACCCGGTCACATCGACGCCGGAGAACCCGAACAATCCGGGCCCAAGCAACCACGCCTCGGCACCCCAGCGTCACCGGAACACCCCTATCGCGGCCGCCGAACCTGAACTGGTCGGTCACGGGTTAACGAGTTGCCGCCACCGTCTGACGATCGAATGGGCGACTTCGGACTCGGCCACCCACTAACTCACCGGCGGTGTTCTCGCTCGTCGCGGTCGACGAACTCGACAAAGTCTTTCGCGTAGCTGCATGGTGCTCCATCCCAGTTGCTGCCGCTCGGATCGACGCCGTCCACGCGTTGACGACCCTGTAGATCCTCGAGCACAATCCACGCCGCAACCGACTTATAGGCGATCTCGTCGCCATGCCGATATGCCGCATAGTACCCAGCCGCTGGGACCATTTGGACAATCTTGTCGCCGTTCCTCATCGACATCTTCTCAGACTCCTTAGACTCTCGCCGGTAAACATTCACCACTGGGTCCCGGAGCGCCCTCTGCTTTGATCTTGAGTGCCTCGCGGAACGACGGCGTGTCGACCACAGGGTGATCGGCTGGGCTGCGGTTGGATCTTCGGGTGTCCGCGCCGGAGGAGATGTCACGCGACGAGCTGCTCGTCGTGGTGGCGCGCCAGGCCGAGCGGCTCGCGGTGCAGGATCGGCAGATCGCGGAGATGGCCGGGCAGCTCGCGCAGTTGATGGAGGTCAACGAGGCGCTGGCGGACAAGCTGGCCCGGTTGGAGCATCTGCTCTCGCGGAACTCGGGCAACTCCTCGAGCCCGCCGTCGCGCGACGACGACCCGGGCAAGCCCGCGGCGCCGGAGAAGAAGCGTGGCCGGACCGGGCCGGCGCGGTCGCGGGGCAAGCAGCCCGGCGCGCCGGGTTCACATCTGGCGTGGACCGACGACCCGTATGAGCGCCGCGACCGGTTCCCGCAGGGTCGCTGTGACTGCGGGAACGACCTGGCCGACGCGGCGGATCTGGGGGTGGTCGACTCCTACCAGTCCCACGAGATCCCGCAGGTCGCGGTGCGGGTCACCCAGTACGACCAGCACCGGGTGGCGTGCTGCGGATGCGGTCGGGCCCACACCGCGGCCCGACCCGACGGGGCCCGGCCCGGGCCGGTCGGGTACGGGCCGAACCTGGCCGCGTTCGCCGTCTACCTGATGGTCGTGCAGTTCGTGCCCGCGCACCGGGTGGTCGCGCTGCTGGAGTCGCTGACCGGGACCGCCCCGTCGGTCGGGTTCGTGCACGGCCTGCTGGCCCGCACCGCCGGGCTGCTGGCCGGCGTGCACGACCGGATCCGCGCCCTGATCACCCTGGCCTACGCGGTGTGCTGTGACGAGACCCCGCTCAAGGTCGGCCCGAAGACCCCCAAGGCGGGCAAGAAGAAGGCCGAGCGGTACCTGCTGGTGGCCTGCACCGAGCTGTACACCCACTACCTGCTCGGCGACCGCTCCCTGGACACCTTCAAGGCCTCGGTGCTCGCCGATCGCGCCGTGCGCGGCTCGATCGTGGTGCACGACCGCTACCAGAACTACGACTCCGGCGAGTTCGCCGGGCTGATCCACCAGCTCTGCAGCGCGCATCTGCTGCGTGATCTTGACGACGCCGCCCAGGTCTACCCCGACGCGGTCTGGCCCGGGCAGGTCTCCCGGGCGCTGCGCGAGCTGATCCACCACGCGAACCTCGCCCGCGACGCCGGCCACGCAGCGATCGCCCCCGACGTCCGCGACGCGCTGATCACCCGGTTCCGCCATGGGGTGCTGGTCGGACTGTCCGACACCACCAGCCACGGCAGCCGTCCCGGCGAACGCAAGGCCCGGCTGCTGCTGCAGGTCCTGCGCGACCGCCAGGCCGACGTGCTGCGCTTCGCCCACGACCTGGCCGTGCCGCCCACTTCCAACCAGGCCGAACGCGACCTGCGGCCCAGCAAGTGCCAGCAGAACACCTCCGGGCGACTCACCAGTGAGGCCCGCACCCAAGATCGCTACACCATCCGAGGCTACGTCTCCACCGCGATCAAGCACGGGCACAACGCCCTGACCGTCCTGCGCGACGCGTTCCTCGGCCGCCCCTGGATGCCAGACCTACCCGCGGCCACCTGATCACAGCCCGCGACCCATCCCCACCGGAGGCCACCCGCCGACCGGTGATCACGCTATCCCGCGAACTCCGGCTGAATGCTTACGCTGTGGCATGCAATTAGCGTGCAACTACGTAGGGCGAACGCCGGGCAACGAGTACATGCCGATGCATCCGATGCCGCACGACAGAGCCAGGGGAGCGGCCCTCAGGGCAGTCTTCCAAGCTGGTGATCCAGCATTCAGCGTCCGGGGACTAGGAGGCTTATTCACAGCCTCGAGAAATAGGT
>DASUXL010000374.1:0-42176 GCA_036377915.1 Candidatus Limnocylindrales bacterium | reverse complement strand
CTCCTACAAAGTGAAGGTAATCAATGCAACACCTCACCCAACGCCAGGCGTTGGTGCGCGCGCTTGCCGCGGCGACCTTTGCCTCGGCGGTCGGCTTCGCTGTACCGGCGGCTCCGGTCGCGGCGGCGGCACCGCCCCTTCCGGCAGACGTCACCCAGTGCAGCACCCCGCTGATCCATCCATCCGGGCTGTTCCTGCTCACCCGCGGCATGGACCACACCATCCTGTTCAGCCGCGGTACCCCATTCTTGAACAGCTACGGCAACTTCTTCTCCATCGGAGGTCAGATCACCGGCGACCCGACCGGCGTCGTGGCACCGCAAGGCGCCCAGGTGTTTGCCCGCGCAGGCAACCAGGCGGTCACCAACCTGGTGGTCTCCTACGCCTTCTCCACCGGCTTCCAGGTGATCCCCGGCTTGTTCATCTCAAGCGATATCGCGGCGGTGGCGCTACCGCCCAGGGGCTCCCTGCCGCCGATGATCCGGATTTTCGCTCGCGGCGAGGACGACGGGGCGGTCTGGACCAACCTGCTCGTCGAGGGCGTCCCCCAGGGCTGGGTCAGCCCTCGGCGGCTTCATCACCAGTGAGATCACGGCGGCCATCCTCCCCTCGGCCGACATCACCACCAACATCCGCGTGGTGGTCCGCGGCGGGGACAACCAGCTGTATGCCATGGTGCTGAACAACTCCAGCGGCGCCACGGTGTCACCCTGGGCGGTACTCCCGGGCCTTGTCACGACGAGCAACCCGACGCTTGCCAACGAGGGCTCCACCTTCTCCGCACGGGGCAACGAGGTGTTCGTGCGCGGACCGGACACGGCCGTGTGGACTTGGAACTTCGACAATCCCGGCTGGGTCAGCCTGGGCGGGAGGATCATCGGCGACATCGCCGTTTCAATCCCCTCCGACAACGGACTGCACCTGCACGTCCGCGGAATCAACAACGCGGTGCACCTCAACCGGCGCCCGCCCGGGGGGCGTTTCGGCGGTTACATCAACCTCGGCGGCGTCCTGACCGGCAACATCGCCGCCAGCGGCGGAGGCGCGGTCAACCAGCGGACGGTTGTCGACCAGTTCATCACCCGCACGCGGGAGAACGGAATCAGCAGCCGGATCCAGCTCAACCTGGTCGGCGGCTTCACGCCGTTCTTCAACATCCCCGGACCGCCGGTGACCTGACCCGGTACACAAAAACTTGAAGCCGGCATGCGGGTTCGCGTGCCGGCTTCACCGGCTATCTTTTTGAAATGCCTGAACTTGTGTATCCGCCGGTCGTGGCCCTGGCCAAGACCCTGTTTCGCGCCCTCGACCTGCGGATCACCGTCGTGGGAGGGGAGCAGGTCCCACGGGAGGGCGGTGCGGTGCTGGCTTGCAACCATGTCAGCTACCTGGATTTCATCTTCGCGGGCTTCGGCGCCCAGCCGTCCAAGCGCCTGGTCCGGTTCATGGCCAAGCAGGAAATCTTCGAGAACCGGATCGCCGGCCCGCTGATGCGAGGGATGCGTCACATTCCGGTTGATCGTGAGGCCGGCCTGGCCTCGTACAAGGCGGCGCTGGCCGCGCTGAAAGGCGGCGAGGTTGTCGGGGTGTTTCCGGAGGCGACGATCAGCCAGTCGTTCACCGTCAAGGAGCTGAAGAACGGCGCGGCGCGCATGGCGGGGGCGGCCGGGGTCCCGCTGGTGCCGATGGCGCTGTGGGGGACGCAACGGCTGTGGACCAAGGGTCGGCCACGCCGCCTGCTGCAACGACATGTGCCGATATCCATCCTCATCGGGGAGCCGCTGACGGTCGGCCGGCGTGATGACGCGACGGGCTTGTTGCACCGGCGGATGTCCGAGTTGCTGGACCGTGCCCAGCACGAGTATCCGGACAAGCCGTCCGGCCCGGACGATGAATGGTGGCTTCCTGCCCATTTGGGGGGTAGTGCGCCGGTGGCTACGGGACCGTAGGTTACGGTACCGTCGGTACGGTGATCGCTTCGCTGTTGCACGACCTCGAGCCAGTCGTCGAAACCAACCTCAACCGTCACCTAGCAACCGCCAAAGAGTGGTTTCCACACGAGTACGTTCCGTGGAGCCGGGGACGCGACTTCGACGGGCCGCTCGGCGGGCAGGCCTGGCAGCCGGAGCAGTCGGAGCTGTCCGACGTCGCGCGCACCTCGCTGATCGTGAACCTGCTGACCGAGGACAACCTGCCCAGCTATCACCATGAGATCGCGATGATGTTCGGCCGCGATGGCGCCTGGGGCACGTGGGTGCATCGATGGACGGCGGAGGAGGGGCGTCATGGCGTGGCCATCAGGGACTACCTGCTGACCACCCGGGCGGTTGACCCGATCGAGCTCGAGCGCGCCCGGATGAACCACATGGGCGCCGGGTTCGTATCGGACCACACCGGCAGTGCGCTCAGCTCGATCGCTTACGTGTCGTTCCAGGAACTTGCCACCCGGGTCGCGCACCGCAACACCGGACGGATCAGCGGCGACCCCATCTGCGAGCGGTTGCTGGCCAAGGTCGCCGCGGATGAGAACCTGCACATGGTGTTCTACCGCAACCTTCTCAACGCCGCTTTCGAGCTGGCGCCGGACGAGGCCATGCGGGCCGTCTGTGACGTCATCAAAGGCTTCCAGATGCCGGGGCACGGGATCGAGAACTTCGCCCGCAAGTCGGTCCAGATCGCCATGGCCGGCATCTACGACCTGCGGATCCACCACGACGAGGTGGTCATGCCGATCGTGCGTAACCTCGGTGTGTTCGAACGCGAAGGGCTTTCGGGCGAGGGCGAAGCGGCCCGCGACGAGCTCGCCAACTTCATGTCCACATTGGACAAGAACGCGACGCGATTCGAGGAGCGCAGAAACGCCATCCGGGCAAAGGTCCCGGCGCGTAGTTAGTCATCGACCCGCCGCGGCCAAGGTCCACCCGGCTGCCTCTTCGCGGTGGCGCCAGTGCCGGTGCAAGCCCGATACCAGAACCTACAAAGGTTCCAGCCAGGCGCGCGTCGCTGGCTGCCATGTGCCACCGGCTGTTGCGTCGAGGATCGGATCGAAGACATGGCCAGCGATGGTCACGGCCGTGTCGTAGTCGGGGACGGGGCCGGGTGCCTCAGCGGCGACGCGCGGATAGCGTGTGGCCCAGCCGACTTGGTCGGGCACGGTGAAACGTTGGGGAAGCTCGAGTCTGCGTATGGCCGCGTTTGTAACGACTGCAGTGCGCAAGGCCTTGGAGTCGATAGTCTGCGTGATGGCGATGATCGCGATGTCGACGAGGTCCTTGACCCGGCTACTGCTCGCCGGTTGCCCGTTTCGTGAGTAGGTGCCGATCATCGCGCACAACTTGTCGGCAAGATGGTCGGCAATCGGGAAGACCCGATATTGCGCCTGACGAGTCCCTCGATCTCCAACGGCGTCAGTGGGGCGACAGCGTCCGGTATCCCTGTCATGGCTGTGCCCACTACAACATCGATATGAAAGGTAGCGAACAGCGTCGGGCCGAGGCGTGCGTTGAGGTGAAGGCGGGCTCCTTTGGCCTCCTCCTGCAGCGGTGCGACCCCGTGTGACGTCGAAGTCAAAATGGTCACTGAAGAAGACATCGACATCCTTGCTGTGCCGGCCACGGCGAGCCTGGCCAAGAGCGCCCCAGCACCTTTGAGCACCCACCGGTCGGCGTCGTCGGAGCTGAACAGCCGGGCCAGGGCGCGGTCGTAGGCGAACTGGCGCTGGAGTTCGTCCAGTGAGTAGCGTTGATCTTCCCGGGCGATCTGCCCGCAAAGGTCCTTGAGCGCTTGCCTGAACGCCGAGGGCGTTCCATAACGAAACTTGGCTTCGGTCACGTCTGTTCCGCCTCACCGCTGAGGATCCGGAGAAATTCGTCTGGGTCTGAGTGGCCGTAGGCAACCGCATAAGGCTCGATGACAGCCCGGAGTGTGCTTCTGCGCAGGAGACGGCGTTCAAATGCATCTCGGGCGACTTGGGAAACCGCTGATTCGTCCTCACCGTCGCCGAGTAGGTCATCGATGATCGCCGGTACCGTGCGGACCGGCAGTCCATCCCAGATCTCCCAGCTCTCTGGGGCGATCGCCGAACGCACTCGCAACCTGATGTCATCGCGGCGTGGCCGCTGTCTGGTGGTTGCGTAGAACTCGTGCTCATGGGGAATCAAGTCACCTAGCCCTCGTAGATGGGCCGCGCTGCGGTGGCTGATGATGACCTCTGGGTCGGCGACGCGCTCTTGCCACGACCTGGAACCGCCGAGCTGCAACCAGGCCGCCCGCAACGGGTCAAGGTTGGGGTCTTCGGGTACGCCCGCGAGACGATAAACCCGCGCGGCCTGAGGCGCGACAACAAGTGTCCCATCATCGACAAGCCGGTTCAGATCCAGACGTGAAACACCGAGACGGCGCGCCTGGCCGGTAGTGATCATGCCCCACTGTTCGGCCGCCACCGGGCTGATCGCGGCCAACGCGGTCCGTCTCGACACGGAGCGATTGTATCAATAGTGCTACGAACGCTCCACGTGCGTCTCCCCATTCAGCCACGCGGCTCCGAATATGTTCTCCACTCCCACGCGGTCGGCAGGTCCCAGCTGTAGCCCTCGGCCAGTTCGTACCGCGCGCACCGGCCCAGAACAACCGCCACCTGCCGCACGAGTTCGCCTTCCGGGCCTGCCAGGACATAGGGCAGATCCACCGCCGACGCGCACGGCAACCCGAAGACCTCGTCGGCCTCACGGTCGGTCAGCGGGTAGCGCATGACCTTGAACCACTGCCGGGCCGGGGAATCCCCGATCCGGGCGCGAGTTCCTTACTCCCCAACATTTTCCGGACCGTGTCCGGATCGAGCTTCGCGCGTCGCGCGATCGCCGCCGTCCCGGTCCTGTGCTGGGTGCTCAGCAGCTCGGCGCGGTCGCGGCGGCTGGCCAGGATTCTGGCTGCCGCGGCGCCGCAAGCAGGATGACCGTTGAGAATCTCAGAAGTTGACGTAGAACACATAGGTCCGGGTGGGGCTGCGGTTTCCGGCGCGGTCGACACTGTAGACCCGCAGGGTGTTGACGCCGTCGCGGGACGGGGTCAGCGTGACCGATGCCCCACCCTTGAGCGTGCTCGCCTGGACCGAGGTCACCGGCGGATCAACGTTGAGACCGTACACATAGGACACAACATCGAGGACGCCGGCCGTGCCGAAGGCGAACGTGCCGGGCATGCCTACCGCTCCCGCCCACGCATCCTCCGGGTAGTCGGCGGAGGTGACGGCCGGCGCGGCGGACGGCGCGGTCACGTCGACGGTGAACTCGCACCAGCCCGACCAGGGGCCGGCGTCGACGCCGTCGTGGGCGCGCACCCGCCACGCGTAGGTCCCGTTGTCCTGCAACACCCCTGCGGGGATGCTGACGGAGAAAGCGTTGGGCACCGCCCTCGGGCCCTGGGTCAGCACTTGCGATCCCGACCCACTTCCCGGCACGCCGTACTCGAACTGCGCCGTCACCTGCTGGCCCACCGCACCGTCGTCGTCGGCCAGATCCGCGCGCAGCTCCGGTGTGGCGCTTGACAGGTAGGGGCGGGCGATCCCGGTGACGCAAGCCGAGTTTGGGACGGTCCTGAGGCTGGTGGGCGGTGCGGGCACGGTGTTGTATTCGATTTCAAGCAATGGGTTGGTACCAAACCGCTTCCAGTAGGCGAAGCTCGTCTCCACGGTGCGCAGTCCCAGCGTCAGATGTGGCCGGTTCTGCGCCGCCGCCCTCGTCACCGCTGCGGTCGCGTTGAACTCCACGTTGCCGTCGGCGCAGCCGCCCGGCTCGTATCCCTTGGCGGCGCTGGTCTCGGCGACCTTCGCCACCCACATGCCGGACGGCTGGTTGGCCCAGGTGCTGCCGGAGTTGATGCCCAGCGTCTCCCACAGCTCCACCGGCCGCGGCGTGCAGTTGTACGCCCACTTCTCCAGGATGCGAAACGTGGCGCGGAGAATGTGCTTGCCGTTGACCGGCGAAGTGTTCATCTGGAACACCGAGCGGGACTTGCCGCCGGTCGCGGTCTCGTAACCGACGCGGGCATAGCCGTCCGCAGTGTCGGCGTGGTCCCATTGTGGCGTGCTCGTCAGACTCCACAGCAGCGTCCAGTGTTGCTTCGCCGCCCCGAATGTCGGGTCGATGTAGACCGGGAAAACCGTTGCGGGATCAGCGAGCATGGCAAGGTCGGGCAGCAATGCCATCTCCTGCCCCGAAATCTTCACGCCGACCGGCGAAACCCTTGTACCGCTGGAGTCCCACATGCGGGGCGGTGCGGCGGAGATGACCGCCTCACCCCGCTCGTCAACAGCGCGGATGCCCTCCTCGTCCGACTCGACGCGCAAACCCGTTGTGGCGACACCGAACCGCAGCCGGGCGAGGGCGGGATCGCGGGCCGCGGCGGCATTCTTGACCACCAGCACCTCGGAGAAGGAGGTCGCGCCGGCCGTGACCACGAGATCCATCCCGGGCAGGACCTCCGGGTAGGTCGCCGTGACACCGTCGAGCAGGGGCCGGGGCAGCGGGCCGGGCCAGGTCAACGCAAACGTCTTGCCGTCGCGACCCAGGCGGGCCAGCGGGCCGTCGCCGCCGCCGTTGAGCACCAGACCGACCGGGGAGGCGAGCGGAGCGATCGTTCCGTCGTCTCTTTTGGACAGATGAGCATTTGTGGGTACCCACAAATTGCCACTGCGGACCCGGACCGGCTCGCGGTGGATCTCAGCCGTCAGTGTGCCACCCGGGCTGGCCCGCACCATCGTGGTCTCGGTGGTCAGCCCGGTCACCTCGACCGGCCGCCCCAGCCGCCGCGCCAGCGCGAGGGCGGACCGCTCGTCAGCCGCCTCCGCACCGGCCGAAACCGGCACCGGCGCGGGCAGCAGCAACAGCAGCAGGCAGGCGACGGCAACCACGACACGCAACACTCTCATCCGGACTCTCCCGCTCGCTTAACCGTTGAGGATCGGTGGGTCGGGCGGGAGGTTGTAATCGACGTAGCCGCCTCGCTCCAGGCCGGCCTGGACCTCCATCCAGTTGTAACAAGCGTCGGCGTCGTGGCACCAGCCGCTGCCCACGCGCCTGGATCCCTTGCTGTAGTACTCGCTGCGCGACTTGTTGACCGCCCACAGGTACTGCGCGAGATACTTCTCCTTGCTCCCGGCCCGAGCGGCCTGCGTGGCGTGCACATCCTCGTGCTGCATCATTTCGTCGGTGACCGTGCTGCGCCAGGTCATGAAGACGCTTCCGACCGTGACGCCGCCCTTGCGGACGAAGAGTGAGCCTTTGACCCCGGTGCAGACATACATGCGTCCGTTGCGCACCGAACACATGCCGCCGTGCGTCAGCGCTTCGTTGAGCGCCCAGCCGGTCGCATCGGCGTTGCGATTCCACCGCCACGCGAGGAACTTCTTCTCGGCGGCCTTGGCGGCGGCCTTCTGCACGGCTGCCGCTTTCGTCAGGATCGATTTCGTCCTGCCCCACGCCTTCTTGGCGCGTTCGATGGCGGCGCGCCACTGGGCCTTGGCGCGGGCACGTTCGCGCGCCTGGCGGGCACGCTCACGGGCCTTTGCCCGCTCGCGGGCAGCCTTCGCGATCGCCTTCAGCTTCGCCAGGAACCGCATGAACGCCTTGTGTTTGGCAAGCTTGCGCATGATGGCCGCCCGCACCGCCTGGGCCGCCTTGCGTGCCTTGCTGCAGAAGCGTTTGAACCATCCGCACGCCAGCTGGCCGTCGGCATCGGACAGCGTCGGCGCGGCATTGTTGGCGTAGGCGTACCCCTGCATCTGTTGCGGATCGCCCCGATCCATCACCGGATCCACGGAGGTGAAGCGACCGCGCCCGGTGTCGTACTCGCGGGCTCCAAGGTGGACGGTGCCGGTCGACGCGTCGACCGTGCCGCCCACGAAACCGCGCTCGGAGGACCAGTCCGCCCCGGTTCCGCGAAGCTCCCCGTACGGGAGGTAGCGGCGGCGGGTCACACTCAGGTCCTCGGCGTCGATCGAGGCGATGTCACTCCCGTTGTGGTCGCTGACCAGCCAGTGCAGACCGTTCGCAGTCGTCCGGACCGCGACGTCGCCGCTGCTGTCGTGGCCGTAGTAGCGGGTGCCCGACCGCACGCCGGTCGCCTTGTGCAGATACACCTCGGTTTCGCCGAGATACAACGTGACCCCGTCGGGATCGCGGCGCAGCAACCGCTCCCCGGACGCGTCGTAGACGAACGACGTGGTCTTGCCGTTCTCCGTGACCGAGGCCAGCTGGCCCTGAGCGTCCCACTCAAGTGTCTGCGTGACTCCGGAGACCTTGCGGGACAACGTGTTCCCGGCGGGATCATAGGCGAACTCGTCAACTTGCCCACCGGTCGAAGTGACCTGCCGCAGGGCGTGCGGCTGGGCGCTGCCCGGCACCGGGTAGGTGTAGGCCGACGTCCGATCCCCGGACACCGAATGCCGGACCTCCTGGGTGCGGTTGCCCACCACGTCATGGCGGTACGAATGCCAGTAAGGCGCCGGACCGGTAAGCCCGGCGGTGGACGGGTCGCCGGCACAGTTGTCACCCGGCGTCCACGCCTCGGTCAACCGGCCCAGATAGTCGTAGCGGAAACACTGCACATCGGCGGCCTGCCCGGACGGCGTATCCGCGATGCTCAGCACGTTGCCCGAGGCGTCATGGCGCAGGCGCACATCCGCCACCACCGGATCGGCGGCACTCTCCCGCACGGCGAGGGTCCGGGTCAGCCGCCGCGTCCCCTCCTCGTAGAAGCGGGTGAGGCGCATCCGGTACCCGTCAAATCCTGAAGTGGTTTCAAGGGGCTCGCCGTAACCGGTGTAGCTCATGTCTCGCACGTATGGCGCCAGGCCGGTCAGGCTCTTGGGCAACCCGAGCGAGTCGTAGCCGTAGGTCAGCGTCTCGGCCGGCAGGCCGCCCGCGGCGGGCAGTGTCATGCTGCTGACCTGGCCCGTGATGTCGTGGGCGGTCTGGAACTCGTAGCGCCCGGCGAGCGCACCCTCGGCGGCCGGCAGGGTGTAGGCGACACCCGTGGTTTCACCGGCCGCGTCGTAGCCCAGAACCGAAGTGGTGTAAGCGTTCCCGTTGACGTACCGGGTCGACGACGTCAGCTCGCCCTTGGCCAGCGTGTCAAAGGTCCAGCCGAGCAGCCGCATGCCGCTGGTCGATCCGAGGAACACGCCGGTTCGCCGGTCGATCGCGTCGTAGGTGAAGGCGAGTTTGACCCCGCGCGCGTCGGTGGACTCGACCAGCCGATCCTCGTCGTCGTAGCCCATTGTTGAGGTTCCACTGTCCGGATCGGACGCCGAGATGCGCCGCCCGCGCTGGTCGTAGTCGTAACGCCAGACGTTTCCGGCCGGATCGGTGACCGTCGACAACTCGCCGGAACGGGTGTACCCGTAGCTGGTCGAGTCGTACGGTCCGGTGGGCGCGCCACCGTGGAACTGGCGCAGCTCCGTCACCCGTCCGTCCACATCGAACAGTCGCATCGTGGCGGTGTCGCCCTCCGGCGGGTCGACGCTCACCCGGTCACCGCCGTAGCCGTTGGTGGAACGCCACTTCTCGACGCCCAGCGAGCGGAACACCGACGCCCGGGCGCGCCCGCCACCGTCGAACAGGGTGAGAGTCTGCGCCGGCACGGCATTGTCGGCGGCTGTCACCATTGCCGCCGCGGGCGGCAGTGAGTTGAAGTATTCGCCGTTGGCGATCGCGGCACGGCCGTGCGAGTCGTACTTGCTTTCGGTGACCAGCCTGCCGCCGTTGGGCGCCGGCTCCTGCGCCTGGCGAGCCCGCAGCAGCCCGTCATAGAACTCGTAACTCGTGTTGTATCCGCCGTCGGCGCGCAGGGACCTGGTGGTGACGACGTTCGGGGCGTCGGTGCGGATGGTGTAGGAGTACTCGAGGTTGGGCGTGGTTGACGTCTTGTCACGGCCCGGCAGCCACACTTTCACCAAGCGGCCCAAGGGGTCGTGGACCAGATCGGTGCGGCGTCCGTTCTCATCCACCTCCGCCGATTCGGTACCCCATCCCGGCTCCAGATAGGACACGTTGGCGTGACCCAGGGCATTGCCCTTGGTGACCGCGGTGACCGGCCCGCCCGTGGCCGGGGTGTAGGTGGTGGTGTTGCGGTAATTCAGCGCGTCATAGGCGTCCACGACGCGGCCGTGAGCGTCATAGGTGGCCCGCTCGGCGGTGACGAACACCGGCTGGCCGTTGCTGAACCCCGAAAGCTCCTCCTCGCGAGTCTCGTTGCCCGGCCCGGTGACCGTGCCGAGCGCGGTGGACCCGTCGTAGAAGTGGCGCTCGATGGACACCACATCGGCGTTGGTGGCGGTCGCGGCGCACGGCACCGAGACGTTGCGCACCTCGGCCGGAAGCGTCAGGATCCAGCGGGCCGTGTCGCGGGCGAAACTCGTGCGCCCGCACGACTCGTCACCGGAGACCGCGGTGTCACCGAGTTCCTCGGTCGCGGTGGTGACTCCGTAGGAGTCGTATTCGTGCCTGACCTCGGTGCGCCGCGCGCCACCCGATGTGAGCGCGGTACGCGTACGGCGGGCGCCGGTGTCGACCATCCGCGCGACAACGGGCGTGGTGGCACGGGCGCGCGAGGCGGTCGGCGCCGAGAACCACCAGTCGGTGACGGTCCCGGCAAGCTCGGCACCGCCAACCCCGTTGAGGACTGCCTGTTCCCGCACGCGACCGGCCAGCCACTGATGGTCCTCGACACGGCCGCCCTGCGAGTCGCCGACCCACACGTCCTTGCGGGTGCCATCGGCCTTGCGGTCGTTGTCCATCCCGCGCAGGTACCGGGTCTCGGTCACGGTGCGATCCGCCGCCGTGGGCGCGCCGCCGATCACCCGCACCAGCCCGAACCCGCGCCACTGCCCCCAGGTCTTGTACTTGGCCGGGGTCAGCTCGCTGTCGTCGTAGTGCCAGGCGCCGCCCTCGATGTACTCGTAGTGGGTCTCCGCGTCCACGGCGCCGCCAGTGCGGTCCACCTCGGCGACCTTTGTCACCGCATACTTGTGGAACCAGCCGAGGATGGGGTTGATCGCGCCCTCCGGCGTCCAGTACTGCGGGAAGCAGCGGCGGGTGTTGCTGTCCGGCACAGGAAGCGAGGCCTTGGCGCAGTCCTGCCCCGAGTAGGTGACGTTGAGCTCGCCACCGGTCTCGTTGCGGACCCGGTTGACCCGCCACTTGAGGAACAGCGGATCCATGTCGTTGCCGTCCACCCGGTTGGCCAGCTGTACCCCGTCGAAGTTCACCTCCGGCAGGCGAGCCTCGCCGCCGACGTGTCCGGTGTGGACGATGCTCTCCAGCCACAGCGCAGCTTTGAGCGTGTCGCCGGTCGCGGGGAACAGGTGCGACAGCGTCCACGAGTCAACATCGGAGTAGGTGCCGTCCGCCTTGCGCAGCTGCGAGGCGACGCGGGCGAGGCGCTTGGTGGTCCAGAAGGTGGGCGCGAGCTTGCCGGTGCAGGTGGTGGTGGCGCAGTGCATGTCCCACGGCACGTCCGGCCAGTTCGCCGGTTTGGACTGCACGCAGTCGGCTCCCGCGGTGAGGCAACGGTCGGCGGGAGTGAACACCATGCGGGCGGGTGCCGGCGCCGCACGGTCGCGCGTGCCGTAGTCGATCCGGGTCAGGTAGCCGCCGCGGGTGTAGGGGGTGCCCTTGCTCGCGGTGTTGTTGCGCCCGTAGTAGTTGGTCTCCCCCTGGTAGTGGTACGACATGACGTCGCCGTGCGTGTCCACGACGAAGTCAAGGTTCCACCGCCACGGCTGCTGGCACCACGAGGCGTCGAAACTCGCCCCGCGGCACGGCTCGCCGGGATGGTTGCCGTACACCGGAACCGTCCACGTCGACTGGGCGTCGGCATACCGCCCGAAGAAGTACTGCGTCCCGTCGGGAGAGGTCAGCCGCCAGTACTCGGGTGTGCCGGCGAGCAGCTCCACCCGCCAGCCCTCGTCGTCGCCGACCCGCCACGTGCCGGTCGCGTCGTCGCGGACAAGCTCACCGCCGTTGCCGCCGAGCACCAGGGTCACGCTCTGCACCAGCTTGCCGTTGTAGGTGGACCAGCACAGGTCCCCGGTCTTGGAAGTGTTGCTCCCGCCGGACATGTCGTCCGCGCACCCCACATAGGACCGTTCGATGTATCCGGTACTCAGGTCGAAACCCTCGCCCACCCAGGACGGCTGGTTGTTGGTGGCGAAGGTGCGCCCGTCCAGACTGCCCGACGAATAGGCCAGGCCGACGCTGGGCACCTGCCCCGGCATCGGCGGCGAGGTGAACCCGTAGGACCAGGCGAACGAGCCCGACGAGTCGCCTGCCTGCCAGGTCGCCGAGGGCGACAGCGGCGTGGCCTTGTAGGAACCGCCCGCGCCGGAGGCGGCAGCCGTCACCGCGTAGGTCTGCGGTCCCGTCGTCACGACGGCCGAAAGCCGTTTAGTCGCGGGGTTGTTGCGCGTCTGGACGCCGTCGATGGTCAGCCTGGACCCGTAGTCGCCACCGAACGCGTCCGCGAATCCCGAGTAGTCAAGCTCGACCGTGACCTGGCCCGGTGCGGCAACGCCGTCGGTGCGGTCGATCCGCAGCATCATCGAGTCGAGCAGCTCGACCCGCACGCGCATCGGTGCGGCGCCGCTTACCCACACCGGAAGGTCGCCGGCCTGCCTCGCGCTCGCCGAGACGTCTACATCGGACGATCCCGGCTTGGGCCACGCCGCCGCCGCGGGTGCGGCCCGCAGAGCCGCGTCCACCACGGGATCCGCGGCGGGTGGCCGGACCGGGACCGCGGTGACCGGCACCGACCTGTCGGCCTGAGCCGGTGAGGCCGCAAGCCCGCCCCGCGTGCTGGGAACGGCCGCACCGGCCGTGCCGGACGGAAGGGTGACCGCCAGCACGACCGAAGTCACGCCCGCGAGCATGCGAACTTTATGTGGTACAGCGCCCGTCATCTAAGCCTCCCCGGATCGACGCAAGCGACCCCGAGCATGGCGAGCGCCGCTAAGCAATCGCTAAGCGATCCAAGCGGCGGGACGGGTCAGGACTGTATGGTCCACACCCATGCGATTTTCACGGGTACGGATGGGACTCGCGCTGCTTGCGGTCACCGCGCTGGCGCTGGGCTCACCCCCGCTTTCGGGCGAGGGGGTGGCGGCTGATGTCGTACCCCCGAATCGGGGTTTTGAAAGTGAGCTGTCCGGCTGGACCAGATTCGGCGCCGCGGGCGTCGTCACCGCCACGACCGAGCGCGCCTTTGAGGGTGCAAGGAGCGCCAAGCTGGTGGATTCGAGCGGCACGACGTCGACCGGGCTGGAGAGCGGCAGGCTCGGCGCCGCGGCAGGCAAGTACGCCGCCGTCGCGCGGGTGTTCGTGGCCTCCGGCAGCGCGAGCCTGTATCTGCGCTTCTACAACTCGGCCGGAACGCTTGTCGGCAACCACTCCCGCAACACCGGTGGGCCGACCGGTGGGAGTTGGGCAACGCTCAGCGTCGACGGCACCGCGCCCGCGGGCACGACTAAAGTCTCGGTGCTGATTTACTCGGCCGGCGCGAACATCGGCACGTCCTATTTCGACGATGTCTCGATTACCAAGGGCCTGACCAACCTTGGCGTGCAGATCAACAACTCGATGATCAACGCTACGACTTTTGGGCTGGGCGCCAACCAGAACAAGGTGTTCGGGGTCTTCACCGGATCCAACGCCGCCAACCCGCCGCGCTTGGCCACCATCGATGTCGACACAGAGCGGGTGGTGGGCACGCCCGCGCCGCTGGCCGGGGCGACCGGGGCGTGGGGGGCGACGACGGCGACCGACGGCAGCGTCTACGTCGGAAGTTACAGCAACGGCACCGTCTACCGGCATGTGCCCGGCAGCGGGACCGTCACCAGCCTCGGCGCGCCGATCCCGGGCGAGACTTTCGTCTGGTGCCTGACCGCCGGGACCGACGGCCGGATATACGGCGGCACCTACAAGAGCGCCGGCTACTTCAAGTACGAGCCGGGCAGCGGGTTCGCCACGCTCGGCAGCACCCCGATCTGGCCGGGCAAGGAGTACGTCCGCAGCATCGCCTTCGACGAAAGTCAGGGTGCCACCTACCTTGGAGTCGGCACCAATGCCGCGCTGATCCGCTACGACCGGGTGACCGGTGCCAAGCAGGACGTGCTCCCGGCCAGGTATGCCGGTAACACGATGGTCGGTGGGTTGCAGTTCACCGGCGGCAGGCTCTTCGCCGTGATGGCCTCGGGGAGCCTGACCGTGCTCAACATCGTCAAGAACGGGGACGGGAGCGTGACTCCGGTCGAGGAGGCGTCGGGACTGCTGCAGAGCCCGCACATCTCGCCGGCCCGTGACGGCAAGGTGTATCTCATCTCCGGCGGAATGCTGCAGTCCTACGACATCGCTGCGCGCGCCTTCGACTCGACCGGAGTCGACTTCGACCTCACGCCGACCAAACTCGGCTGGGTCCGCCTCGCCGACCAGGTGACCTTCCCCGGCGAGACTCTGGTCATGGTCGGCACCTACCTTGGTCGCACCCACCTGTTCAAGTACAACCCGGCCAGCGGGGCCACCCGCACCGCGGTCGTCGCCGGAGCCCCGGTGAACGCCACCGACCTGCAGACGGTGGGCGCCGGACCGGATGGGCGCGTCTACACCGGCGGGTACCTGACCGGCGGGACCGGCGTCTATCACCCGCTGCACGGCGACACCAACGACGCGACCCCGGAACTGGTCCAGCGCGGCCTGACCCAGACCGACAGCATCCTCGGGTACCAGGGCAAGACCTACTTCGGGACCTACTCAAGTGCCCGGGTGTACGAGTACGACTCGGCTTTGCCTTGGGACGCAAGCAATCCGAGGCTGATGGCCACGCTCGGCACGCAGGGGCAGGACCGTCCGTTCGCGATGGCGGCGGGCGGCGGCAAACTCTTCGTCGGCACAGTCCCCAAGTACGGGGCGTATGACGGGGCGCTGAGCGTGCTGGATCTGGCCACCGGCGAGACGACCGTCAAGCGCAATCTGGTGGCCGACCAGGGTGTGATCGCCCTGGCGTACCTGGGCGGCAAGGTGTACGGCGGCACCACGATCCGGGGCGGCCTCGGGGTCGACACGCAACCGCGGGCGGCCGAGGCCAAGTTCTTCGCCTACGACCCGGTGACCGGTGCCAAGACGGAGTACCCGCTGGTGCTGCCGGGCGGGCGCAAGCCGACCGCGGTCACTGCGCTTGCCGCGGTCGACGGCCGGATCTGGGGACTGGCCGAGGGATTCCTGTTCGTGTTCGACCCGGCGGCCGGCCGGTTCAGCACGGCGCCGGTCCAGAAGTTCAGCGTCGATTACCGGCCGTACGGGAGCTGGCGGGACGCGGCGATGGCGGTGACGCCCAAGGACACGACTTCCGTCTACGTCACCATCGGCAATGCGCTTTATCGCATAAGCAAGGCGAACCTGGCGGTCACGCAGATCGCCTCGGGGGCGAAGGGTATCGCGGTCGACCAGCTGGGCGACGTCTACTACTACAACGACGTCAACCTATACAGGTTTGTGCCCTGAGCCTCGTCTTGTTTCCGGGAGGGTGTTGCGGATAGGGATTGACGGCTTGCAAATAGCGGCATAGATTCGCGTCACACGCAAGGTCAATTCCCGATCGGAGCATCGGATGAAGAAGCTCGCCCCTCTCGTCGTCATCGGACTGATCGCCGGCGCCGCCCTGGTGGCGCCGGCACCCGCGGCGGCCGCCCCGCCCTCGTCCCAGTACACCCTCGTGTGGTCCGACGAGTTCAACGGCACCGCGGTCGACACCGCGAAATGGAACCACCGCACCGACATCAAAGGCTGGAGCGCGCAACGGGCGCAGAACGTCACCGTCGGCGGCGGGCTCATGACCATTCACCTGAAGAAGGAGTCGTTCGGCGGCAAGGCCTACACCGGTGGCGGCCTGGTCAGCAAGACGCCCTTCCGGTACGGCTACTACGAGACCAGGGTCAAGACCAACGTCGGATCCGGTTGGCACAGCGCCTTCTGGACCCTGAAAGGCAACGGCGTCACCTCGTTTCCGCCCGACCGCCGCACCGAGATCGACGGGTTCGAGATCGACTCGCACCAGCCGGAACGCCTACGGCACAACGTGATCCCGTGGAAGCCCAACGGCACCTACACGCCCATCACCAGCGGCGTCTATGACCTGCTCACCGACACCTCGGCCGCGTTCCACACCTACGGTTTCGAGTGGACCGAGACCCAGGTCAGGTACTTCGTGGACGGTGTGTTCAAGTACGCCGCACCGTACTCGCCGTTCTGCTGCACCCAGCACGACTGGACCAACGTGTGGCTCACGGCCATCGCCATCGACCTGCAGGGAAGCCCCGGCGTCGACGAATCCTCGCTGCCCGGCCAGGTCCAGTGGGACTACTTCCGGTACTACGCCAAGGACGGCTACACCGACAACGAGGGCCCGACCGCGTACCGCTACAGCGAGACGGGGGCGTGGGTCGCAAGCTCACTGATCGGACACACGCTGGAGAACACGTCCCGCTACACCACCACCGCCGGTTCCACCGCCACCTGGGGTGCGTGGGTGCCCGCCGCCGGCACCTACGACGTCTACGTCTACAAGATCGTGAACGTCGCCTGCGATACCAACTCCCGCTTCGACATCACCCATGCCGGCGGCACCGCGACGGTGCACGTCGACTACTGCACCGGGAGCAACGGCTGGGTCAAGCTCGGTACCTGGTCGTTCGCGCAAGGCGAGAGCGGCTCGGTCAAACTGGTGCGCGACAACGGGTACGCCCGAGCCGACGCCGTCAAGTTCATCCGGGTCTGAACGTCACCGCAGCCTCAGTCCCAGAAGCACTCAAGGTGCCCGTCAAAGGTCGCCTCCGCGTCGACGCAGAACGCCTGGGCATCCGCCCGCAGGCCGGCGTCGACGCGGGGCGCGTACACGGTCGTGATCGAAGTGCGGTAGTCGCCGCGATCCGGGCTCACCACGTACCCCATCGCCCGCACCGTCGGATGCTCGCATAGGAACCGGAAAATGGCCCATGCGCTCGGCGCGAGGTTCTGCTGGTCGCGGGGATCGATAAACTTCTCGTCCAGCAGGGCTGCCAGCTCCGCCGCGTCCAGGTCCTCGAAGTAGCTGATCCCACCGAGGTAACGCGCTCCCGCGCCCGCAATCGTGTCGCGCCGCCCCGAATCGCGGTTGAACGGAAACGGCGTCTGCTCGGCCGGCTGCGATCCGTCGCACAATGCCGGCCGCGTGGCCGCCGGCGCGGAAGCGGGAGCGGGAGCGGGAGGCTGGCCAACCGGCGATCCGGCTGCGGGCGGCGACGTCTCCCGCACCGTGCACGCGGTCAACGCAAGCGCCCCGATCACCCCGAGCACCAGGCCCGGCCGCCACAGCCTCATGGCGGGCGATGATACCCGTCGTGCCCGTCCGCCCGTGGTCCTTGGCGGCGGGACGGGGGTGGGTGCACGATTTGGCGGAGGAGATTCGACATAGGTCTGGCGGGGTATGGCGATCCTCCGCCGCCCAATCGACCGGGGGGAGCGGCCGCGCGGGAGTGGTCCCGCGACCCCCTCAGGCTCCTCCACCGTGCCGTGTGCTGAAGTGGTGGCCGGGTTCCAGCCGGTACCCCCAGCCGTGCAACGTCGTGATCTGGCGGCTGTAGGTGCCGACTTTGGCACGCAGCCGCCGGATGTGGACGTCGACAGTGCGTTCGCCGCTGAACTCGTGCCCCCACACCGCGCGCAGCAACTGCAAGCGCGTGAACGCGACGCCGGGGTTCTCCACGAAGTGCAGCAGGAGGTCGAACTCCCGCCGGGTGAGCCTTATCGGGTCCGCGTCGACATAGACCTCGCGCGCGACGAGGTCGATGAGCACACCCGGGCCGCGCACGGCGACATCCGTGCTCGGTACGGTGGTGCCGCTTTCGTTGAGGATGCTCGCCAGGCGATCGGCGACAAGGTTCGCCTCGGGGCCGTCGAGGACAAAGGTGAAGGTCAGCGGCGGCGACGGGTCGACGATGGTCATGGTCTGGCTCCTCCTAAGGGCTGGTTCTCGCGCGCACCGGAAGCTATCGACGCTCTCACGCAGGCGGCGGTCAGGCGCCGGGCGAGGGCCTGCGCCTGAGCCCGGATCTCCGGTACCGCCGACGTCTCCCACAGCACCCCGCGCCGCGGCGGCCCGAGGGTCCACAGCGCCGGGTTGACCGAGCCGTCCCGGCGCACCAGCGCGCCGTGGGCGTCGGTGTCCAGCCCCAGGCGGTACGGTCCCGGGCGGGCGATGCCTTCCGCGATCAGTGAACGCACCAGTGGGCTGGACTCGACGACGCGGCCCGGGCCGGTGCAGTTGACGACGGCGGCGAACCGTTGGGTGGCAACGTCTCCGCCTCGATAGCGAATCGTCGCGACGAGGCCGTGGGGATCCGCTGCCAGGCCGCACACCTCACCGGCCGCCACGCGCAGGGTCCCACCGGCGCGCAATGCGGCGATCCGGTCGGCGACGGCCGGCGCCACGCGGTGGCGGTGCACCTCCCAGAACCGGGCGGCGTGGCGCAGGAAGCGCCGCTGCTCCGGTTCGGAAAGCCCGTCCCACAAGCGGTTCCAATGTGGACGATGAGCGTCCATGACGGCGTGCCAGTCGCCGGTCTCGGCGGCCTGGCTGCGCAGCGTACGCAGCAGCCGCGCCAGCGACCCGGCCAGCACCGGCTCGACTCTGCGCCCGGCTGCCGTGTCGCGGCGGCGGTGCGGTTGGGGTGTCAGGCCGTGGCGCGACACCGCGAGGATCGAGATGCCCGGATGGGTGTGGGCGAGGGCGAGCGTCACGTCGACGGCGGTTGGGCCGGTGCCGATCAGCAAGACCGGCCCGTCACCGGCGGCGACGACCGGCGCCGCGAACTCCCCCGGATCGCCGATGTAGGAGGGAGCCTGCCGCACCGGGGCGGGCAGCGGCAGCGGGTCGGCGGGCGCGGCTTCTCCAAGCGCCAGCACGACGTGCGCGGCCGGGATCACCACACCGCCGGAGAGCAGGACGGTGAACCCGCCGCCGGGCGCGTCGAAGATGCGCGACACGCTCGCGCGGTGCACGGTGAGCCGCCCGGAGTCGGCCGCCCGCAACGTCTCCGAGAGGTATTCGCCGTACCAGCCGCGGGGCACGAAGTCGAACGGTTGAGTGCGCGGGCAGCGCATCCGGCACCAGCGCAGGAAGTCATCGGGCTTGTCGGGCAGGGCGCTCATCTCGTCGACCGGCGAGCCGAGCAGGTGCCAGGGCGAGGCGAAGCCTTGGGCGACACCGCGTCCCGGGGTGGTCCTCGGGTCGATCAGCACCACCGGCCACCCGGCGGCCAGCAACTGGACGGTGGCTAAGACTCCACCGGCTCCACCGCCCACGACGACCGCCGGCCGGATGTCGCTCATGCTTGCCCCCTAACCTTTCCCGATATCCTATCGGCATTATAGGGATTGCGCTAGCCGGATAGCCGCAAAGCCGCCAGCGCCACGAAGACAGCCAGGCCGCCGCGCAGCACCCGATCCGGTACCCGTTGCGCCACAAGCGGACCAACCCGCGCGCCGACGACTCCGCCCGCGCCCAGCGCGATCGCCAGCGGCCAGTTCGGGGTCTGCACCGCCGTATGGCCGGCGAGGTCGAGCAAGACGTAGGTGGCCAACCCCGCCACCGACACCGACACCGTCGCCACCAACGCGGCACCCGCCACCTCACGCACCGGCCGCCGCGTGATGAGGATCGACATCGGCGCGGCGAGCACCGCACCGCCAAGGCCGTAGAAGCCGCCGACCGCACCGCTGGCCAGCGCGGTCAACGCCAAAGCAACTCGCGCCGCACGAACGGGCGCCCCCGCACCACCCGGCCGGGGTAGCAGCAGCGCGACGGCGACCACCGCAAGAAGCACGGATACCAGCGTCCGGAACAGGCGCGGGTCGTCGACCAGCAGCACGTTTACCAACGCACCGGCCACCGCCGCGGGTACCCCCGGAAAAACCAAAATCCGCGCAAGGGACCAGTCAATCCCCTTGGCGCGCAAGTAGTGGATCAGGGCCGACGGCGTGGATACGACGTTGAAGACAAGGTTGGTGGCGCTGGCCACGCTGCCCGGCAGTCCGTAGCCGGTGATCAGGACGGGCAGCAGGAGCAGCCCACCGGACACGCCGGTCGGGGTCCCCACCATGGCGGCGGCCGCGCCCAGCAGGGACGCGGCCGCAAGCTCCAAAATGGACGGCATCAGGACTGCGTCAGTCCCCAGCGGCGCCGCAACGAGTTGTCCACCGCGTTGAACGTCATGTCCACCAGGATGCCGATGAACAGCACCACGATCATCCAGGAGATGAGCCGATTGGCATCGTTGTAATCCCGCGCGTTCTGCATCAGCACGCCGATCGACAGGTAGCCCGGGACCAGCACCAGCAACTCACCGGCCATCAGGCTGCGCCACGCGAACGCCCAGCCCTGCTTGAGCCCGGAGATGAACGAGGGCAACGACGCTGGCATGATCACGTGGCGGTACAGGGTCAGCCCGCGCATGCCCAGCACCGCACCGACCCTCCGCCACGCCGGTGGCACGTAGTCGATGCCGCTGATCAGGCCGTTGGCGATCGACGGGGTGGCTCCGAGCACCACCACGAAGAAAATAGCCTTGTCCGACAAGGTGAACAGCAGGATGGCGAAGGGGAACCACACGATCGACGGCATCGTCTGCAACCCCGTGATCATCGAGCCGATCGCCGCCCGCAGCGGCCGGAACCGCGCCACGGCGATCCCGATGGCCGTGCCAAGCGCCACCGAGAAGGCAAAGCCGAGCAGCGCCCGCTGCATCGTAATCCTTATGGCGCCCCAGAATTGGGCCTCGAAGACGTAATTTCCGAGGTCCCCCAGGACCATCAGCGGCGACGGCAGCGACCACGACGGCTTCCACTCGCTGAGGAAGACCAGCTGCCACACCAGCAGCACGAGAGCGACCGCCAGAAGCTTGGGCCACAAGCCCTGCCAGATCGCGGAGGGAACGGCCCGCCTGGTTTCGACCCCGGTGTCGGTGGCAGTGTCAGTGGCGGTGTCAGTGGCCATGCAGGGACACCTCCGCTCGCAACCGGTCGGTGATGGTGGCGGCGAGGTTGGCCACCGGCGCGGAGTCGATCCGGCGTGGCCGGTCGATCCCCACCTCGAACTGCTCCAGGATGCGGCCCGGCCGGCTTGACATCAGCACCACCCGATCGCCCAGCCGCACCGCCTCGCGCACGTTGTGCGTGACGAACAGCACGGTCAGCGACTGCTCCCGCCAGATCCGCTCCAGCTCGTCGTGGAGCAGGTCGCGGGTCATCGCGTCGAGCGCACCGAACGGCTCGTCCATCAGCAGCACGTCGGCGCCCTGCGCCAGCGCGCGGGCCAGCGCCACCCGCTGGCGCATGCCGCCGGAAAGCTCGTGCGGGCGTTTGCGCTCAAACCCTTGCAGCCGCACGATTTTGAGCAGTTCCGTGGCCTGAGCCCGGCGGTCACCTCGGGGAACGCCGCGCATCCGCAGCGCCAGCTCCACGTTGCCGGTCACCGAAAGCCAGGGGAACAGCGCCGACTCCTGGAACATCATCGCCACCCGGTGTCCGCCGGTGTCGATGGTGCCGCCGGTCGGGGCGTCAAGGCCCGCCACCATCGACAGCAGGGTGCTCTTGCCGCAGCCGGACGTGCCCAGCAGGCACACAAACTGTCCCGTTTGGACGGTCAGGGACACTCCCTCAAGGGCCAGCAACGATCCGGGGCCGCGGCCGTACCTTTTGGAAACGCCGCCGAGGCGGATGGCCGCGCTCGAAAGCGCCGCCTCCGCCCCTACCGGCTGGGTCGCGATGCTCATGGTTTTCCTCCGGTGACTTGCGGCTTGCCCGCCGCCTTCAACAGCTCGTTGAGGATCTCCAGCCGGTAGATGCCGTTCAGGTCAACGGGTTTGAGCAACCCGACCTCCTCGGCATGCTTGGCGCTGTCGTACAGGGAAGCGGCGATCGGATCGGCGGTGAACGTCAGGTTGTCGAAGGAGGCGGTCACCACCTTGTCCGGAAGCGGCTTGCCCGCCAGCGCCGCGATGTGCTTGTTTGCCGTCTTCTCCGCCTCGGCGCGGCTGCTGTTGAGGTATTCGACCGCGGCCACGTGCCCCTCCAGCAGCTTGCGGACCGCACCCGGGTTCTTCTCAAGGAACTCCGCCCGCACGATCAGATGGGTGGTGACGAACTTGCCGTCGGTCTGCTTCCACTCCGTCTTCTCGTCCAGCAGCACCTTGCCGCCGTGCTCGAGCACCAGCCGGCTCAGGAACGGCTCGGGCACGAACGCGCCGTCGAGGTTGCCGTTGCCGAACGCGGTGATGATGTCGGCGTTGGCGGTCGGCAGGATCGACACGTCACCGCCGCCCTGCGCGTCAGTCTTGAGGCCGTTCTTCTTCAGCCAGTACCGCAGCGCCACATCCTGGGTGTTGCCCAGCTGCGGGCTGGCAATCTTTTTGCCCTTCAGGTCGGCCACGGACGCGATGCCCGGCTTGACCACCAGAGCGGCACCGCCGGAGGTGCTGCCGGCGATGATGTGCAAAGCCTTGCCCTGCGACTGGGCCCAGCCGTTGATGGCCGGGTTGGGCCCGATGTAGGTGGCGTCGATCCCCCCGGAGAACAGGGCCTCGATCGCCGCCGGGCCGGCGTTGAAGGTGCTCGTCGACAGCTTCACGCTGCCCAGTTTCTCGGCGAAAATCCCCTTCTCGACGCCGACCAGCGCTGGGGCGTGGGTGATGTTGGGGAAATAACCGAGACGCAGCTCACTGGCCTCACCGGCCGTGGCATCACCGCACGCGGACAGCTGCCCCACCGCCAGCAGGCCGACCGCAACCATCCCAAGTAGACGCACAAGTACTCCCTAATTCCTATCGGCTCGATAGGGATAGTAGTGCACTCCTGCGGCGAGGGTCAATAAGAAACCGGGCCGCTTCTCAGCGGCCCGGTCCCTTACCCGGATTTTCTATTGCGGTCCCGGCACTTTCGTCACTCTGATGATCTTCACTCCGAAGCGAACCAGGAACTGCTCCACCTCGGCGGCGATGGGAGCCCCGGATATCAGGGTCATCTGCTGGCCCCTCGTGACCGCGAAGTAGACCTGCAGCCGCAGCTGGTAGCCCACCCTCCCGGTCAGCTCGAGCACCTCCGTGCCACTCTTGATCTCCCACAGCCCGCCGGTCATGGAGTCGAACCGGGTACCCACGAACTCGAGCTTCTTCTTCGTGAACTCCGGCCTGCCGACGATGATCTGGAACAGCTTGCTGCCGACCTCGTCCTTGGTCGGTCTCAGGACCTGATAGTTCGGTTTCAGGCCGAACCTGGCGAGCATGAGCTTCTCCCAGGCACGCCCCTCGATGAACTGCGACGGGACCCGGGAAGCCGGCGCCGCGGCCCGGCTGGCACCGGCCGCCGCGCCCCGCACCACCCCGCTCGCGCCGAGCGTGCCCACGACGGAGATGGCCCCGTCGATGAACTCGGCCTTGTCCTTGGACACGCCGGCCCGTTGCAACGTCTGGCTGGTGAAGGTGCTCGTCTCCTCGCCGCTGATGAGCTGGCGCGCACCGGCGTAGGCGACGTCGAAGCCGTGGACGGCGACCGCGGCGCCGACGACCGCGCCGACCCCGGTCCAGCTGGTCGCGGCGCCGGCCGCAACCCCCGCACCCGCCTCGAGGACGCCGCCGACGAGCTTGACCGCTCCCCATGCCCGCGTCTTCCAGTCCGGCATGCCCATCGGGTCGGTCAGGTTGATCGGATGGTTGTAGCCGTACGTGTACAGCGCCAGGTTCGCCGGATGGAACGCACCACCGTTCGGGTGCGCTTCGAGGAGTACCTCGACCACCGGGTCCGGTGTCTGCCAGGCCTGCGTCCTCGGGTCGTAGTAGCGCGCCCCGAAGTAGTAAAGGTTCGTCTCCGGGTCGAACTCCTTGCCGGTGAACTGATGCGGCACCGGCTGCGACGGGTGTTCGCTGACCCACGTCTCGCCGCCGGGGAAGTACTGCAGGTGCTCGGAGAGCTCGCCACGCTCATCGGTGACGTGCGCGGTGGATCCGAGGTGGTCGGCGTGCGAGTAGTACTGGCGGTCCTCCTCCCGCTGCTGCGGCTCCACGATCTTCGTCAGGAGCTTGGACTCGCCGATATAGATGTGCTTGAACTCGTGGTTGCCGCGGGTGGAGAAGTTGCGGTTGGGGTAGAGGTGGAACTGGCTGCCGTCCTTGACGACGCGCTCACCCTGGTCGTCGTACTTGTAACGGGCGTTGTTGGGGGTACCCCCGGCGTTGTCACACGACGCCGGTGTCTGCGGCAGCGTCTGGCTCTGCACGTTCTCGTGGCTGCACGCCAGCCGGTTCTCCTCGTCCCAGATCATCTGGCGCCGCGGCCTGGGCTGCTGCTCGCGGCTGATCTGGTTGCCGCTCGGGTCGTAGGCGACGGTGAACGGCCCGATGGTGCTCGCCGCGTGCGGCTTCCCGCTCGCGTAGGCGTACGAGTAGTTGTAGGTCGTCTTGCCGATGGTCTGGACGTTGCCGTTCTTGACGTTCTCGTGCGTCTGCGACTTGCGGGTGATGTTGTGGATGCTGTCGTAGGTGAAATCCGCCCGGTACCGGTCGGTGCCCGGCGTGCGCGGCGAGTAGCTGCCCTCGGCGTGCGTGAGCCGGTAGATGTCGTCGTAGCTGAACGTCTGCGTCACCGGCCCGCCGACCACATTCGTGGAAGGCACGGGGATGTCGTTGCGGATGGAGGTGAGGTTGCCGACGTCGTCGTACTGGTATTGCAGGTCCTGGAACTCGTAACCGTTGGCCAGATTGGCTTTCAGGTTGGCGAGGCGCCGATCCGCCGCGTCGTAGGCGTAGGTCGTCTTCGTGCCGTTCCCGGTGACCTGCATGACCTGCTGGCCGAACTTGTCGTAGTCCATCCGCTGCAGGTACTGGTAGGTGAACTGGCCCTTGACACCGGTCGCGGAGTCGAGCTTGCCGCCGGAGTCGTAGCGGTAGGTGAGCACCTCACCATCCGGGTAGGTCATCGACAGCGTGCGGTTCCAGCTGTCGAACCTGTACTGCGTGGTGAAGCTCCGGCTCTGTCCACCCTGGATGGTCGTGGCGCGGGTCTCCTTCACCACCTCGCCCAGCGGCCCGTACTCGCGCGTGACCGTCCCGGCCCCGTCGCTGACGGCGGTCACCCGGCTGGCGCCGTTGTTCGGCGCGCCCGGCGGCCCATAGGTGTAACTGACGTTGTTCGCTTGGAACAGGGGGTACCGGATCCCGCGCATCCGGTTGAAATCGTAGTCGTACTCGACCGCCAATCCTTGCGCCGCAAGCTTCGCGTTCGCCTTGCGGATGAGGTTGTCGGCGAGGTCGTAGTCGGTCCGGATGCGCCCGGCGTCGGGGTTGTCGACAAGCGTCCGGCGCCCGAAGTTGTCGTACGTGACCCGGGTGACGTTGTTGCGGTCGTCGGTCGCCGCGGTCGCCTGCCCCAGCGCGTCAAAGGCGTAGCTGGTCCAGATGACCGGCTGGCCACCGGCCGGGTTGAACTCTTTGATCGCCGTGGTGAGCTGGCGCGTGTCCCGGTAGGTGCGCTTGCTCTTGCCGTTGGCGTCGGTGGTGACCTGCTCGAAGCGGGTCACGCCCGCCCGGTCCGGGCCGAAGCCGTACGACACCGTCGAGACCGTGTTGTCCGGGTAGGTCAGGCGGACCGTCCGGTCGAGGATGTCGTATTGCGTGACGGTCGGCTGCACCGAGTCGAAGGCCGGGTTGAAGGTGGTGTTGCCCGCGCCCTTCGGTTCGCTGGTCGGATAGTGCTGGCGCACCGGGCGGCCGAGGAAGTCGAACACGGTGCGCCCGGAGACCACCATCGAGGCGGCCGGGGCCACATCCGGTCCATTGTGGAGGCTGGCGTCCTGCTTCGTCTGCAGCACGCGCTTGAGCCCGTCGACGAACATGACGGTGTCCATGGTGTCGGCGCGCGCCGTCCCGTTCGCCTCCCGGTCGATGTGGCGGGTGACCGCGTAGGGCACCGGCGCCTCCGGGTGGTACTCGAAGGCGATCGTCACCTGGTTGAGCGCGGCCTCGTACGGGCCGACCACGCGGACCATCCGGCCGACGGTGTCGTAGGTGTAGCGGACCGTCTGGTTGTTGAAGTCGGTGGTGGACTCCAGCAGACCGAACTTGAGGTTGTGGGTGGAGGTGGAGCGGTACCCGAAGGAATCGGTGATGGATTGCAGATAGGTCTGCACCACCGTGTCGTATGTGTAGTCCATGCGATACCGCTGCCCGTGTCGGTTGGGCGGCGCGGTCGCCGAGCGCAGGTTGCCGTCGTCGAAGTAGGTGAGGTCGGTCGTGGCGACGCTGCCGTCGGCGAGCTTCGCCCGCGCCTGCGTCACATTGCCGGTCACGCAGTCCACGGTGGACTCCCGGTCACGCATCACCGTGCCGTTGCCCACCACCCGCATCGTGCGTGCGGTACCGATGATGTTGCGCTCGCGGCACGCCGGATCGCTTGCGGTGTAACCGACCTGGGTGTCGAGGTCGTCCTCGGGCCCGGCATCGGCCAGCTCCACGTTGCGGGTCATGTTGCCGAACTCGTCGTACTCCATGGTGGCCGTATCGGACTTGGCCGGGTTCGCCTGCCCTTCGAAGTAGCGGCGGTCGGTGCGGGCAAGGTTGGTGAAGACCGTCGCCGTGGTGCTGTTGGCGTCGGCGGCGGCGCCGGTGGCCACGTCCCGCAGTGCATAGGTGTGCTCGGTCTGCATGAACGGGCGCCCGGCGGAGTCAAGGCTCGTCTCCCGCTGGACCAGGCCCCTGGTGTAGTGGCTGTCGGTCCGGAACTCGCGCACCACGCTGCGGTAGATCGCCTCCCCGTTGCCGGTGTCCCGGTGCCGTTCGGTGACCGTGCCGTACCCGAAGAACTCCCGCTCCAGCCGGTTGTACTTGCCACCGGCGTACTCGTACGTGACGAGCTGGACGTCGGGTCCGTCGCCCGGCCGGCCGTCGTTGACGGTGTAGCGCGTCAGCACCCAGTGCGACTGCGGCTGGCCGAAGTCGTTGCCGTCACGCGCGTAGTCGAACTCCATCCGCGCGCCCAGCGGCCGGCTGACGCCGCGCAGCAGGTTGGTGCGCCCGGTCTTGTTGCTCGCCACGGTCAGCTCGCTGTCGCGGCTGGACGCGAGGTGGTCGGCGTACCCGTCGCCGTTGATGTCGCGCAGGCTGGTCTCGCTGCGGCTGGCGCCGGTGGAGAAGTCCCCACCCGGGTTGATGATCAGGCACAGCGTGATGAGCAGGAAGCAGATCGGGATGGTGAAGTAGGCTCCGCCGCCCAGGGACGCGTTGCGGTCCGCGGCGATCTGGCCAAGGCTGCCGTGGAACGGCACCGGTGGCTCGAAACCGTTGCCGGTGTTGAGGCCCACCCGCATCGGCGTCCCGGCGAACACCCGGTCCATCAGCCCGTCACCGTTGACATCGATCAGCGAGATCGCGGTGGAGCTGTTGCCCTCGCTGTAGGAGGCGCCACCGGCGAAGCCGTAGAAGTCGGTGTTGAAGCCGATGTTGACGCCGAAGTTGTTGCCGCTGCCGTCGTTCAGCTCGCCGGCGTTGCGCCACGGCTCGGCCCTGCCGAAGCTGTAACCGAGGTTGAGCGCCACGCGCCCGTCGGCGTGGACCCGGTCGGGCAACCCGTCGCCGTTGACGTCGAGCAGGTCGAACGTGCCGTCGGAGGTGCTGGTCCCGAGGCCGCCGCCCACTCCCAGCGGCGGCATGTCGTTGCCGGAGCGGGAGGTGTTCGCCGGCGACTGCGCGGTCGGCGCCGCGTTGCCGCGACCGGTGGAGAGGGTGCGGGCCGCGCTGCCCGCGTTGGCATTCCCGGAAACGTTGCTGCTCTTGCGAACCGCGCCGTCGGGCAGGACGCCGCGGGTGGCGCCGAGCCCGCCGAACATCTCGCTGTACTGGATCCCGTTGGCGCCCACGGCATCCGGGAACATGTCGCCGTTGAGGTCGAGGTAGTCGAGCTGGCCGGTGCTGTCGCCGGTGGCCACGCTGCCGCCCACGGAGCCGACCGGCAGGCCGATGCCGCCGGTCAGCGACACCTGCTGGGAGCGCGACATTCTGGGGACACCGATACCCGCGACGTCCGCGGTGCGTGGTGTTTGGATTGAGGGGGTACCCAGCCGGCTGCTGCTGGCCGAGTCGCGCGAAACCCACGAGCGGTCCCCCGCACCCCACCGGTCGTTGCCCGGGTCGGGCAGGAACGGCGTCGCCTTCGGCGGGTTGACCCGGGGATCGGCCGCGAACGCGTCGCGCTGCGCCTGCGGGTCGAGCGTGCCGGGCAGCTGGGTGAAGAAGTCGTCGTCCACCACCAGATCGGCCTGGGCGATGGGCGCGTTTGCCCGTGCCCGGTTGCCGTTGTAGCCGATCGCGGCCCAGCCCCGGTATGGCTGCGGGAAGGCGTCCTCGGTCGCGGTGCTGTGGAAGGCACTCGGGACGCGGATGCCACCGGCGTCGACGGTGTGGCTGACGATGGCGTCGCGAATGGCCGGATCCGGCGTGCTGAAGTCGAAGAACAGGTCGTCACCCGCGTGGAACGGCAGGTCGATGACTCCGGGTGAGGTGACGACACCGTCCTCGATGATGAAGGTCGCCTTGCCGCGCATCACACCGCGCGCCTTGACGGTGAACGTCACCTTGCCCCAGACCGGATCCCCCTCGGAGAAGCTGAAGGTCAGCCGCGGGTCGACCGGAACCTCGGCGGTGGCGTTGGCGTGGAAGAAACCCTGCGGTGCGGTCAGGTCGTTGACCGGGTACATGTCGGTCTCGTATGGCGGGTTGAACGCGATGAGCGGGTTGCCCTGCGGATCGTTGACCCGCTCCACACCCTCGGCCGCGGTGTAGTGCACCCGCGGCGTCCACCTGAACTGCCCAAGGTCAATGGGTGAGCTCGTCTCCAGCCGCCACTTGATCACCTGTCCGGCCCGTACGGCGCGTGTGAAGTCGATGTCCGCGACCCCCGCCAAGCTCGAGACCAGCATGCGCTGGTAGATCGGGAGCCCGTCGGCGGTGATGACGACGGTGACGTCGTCGGTCGTGGGGCCGAGCTTGGTCACGTTGCCGGTGAAGCGGACCGTCCCGTTGAGCGGCATGGCGACCTGAGCCGTGCGACCGCCCAGGGTGAAGTCGCGGGAGGCCCGGAACCGGTGCGTGTCAAGGCCATTGGCGTCGGTGCCGCTCGGCAGGTTGCGGTAGGTCACGACCGGGTCCCAGCTGACGACGTCGTTGGCACCGTCGAAAAGGGACTGCACTCGGAAGTAGAGGCGCTGCCCACGCGTGACGTTGACGGCCGACACCCCGGCCGGCACTCGCTCGGCGGTGTCCTGGGGGCCGATCTGCGCGCTCCACAGCTCGCTGTCCTCGTGCTGGATCGCGACCCGGACACCGTCGCCGGTCGCCGAAGGCGTGGCAAGCCTGACCGCGCCCTGGATCTCGACCTGCCCGTCGAACGGCGCGACCCAGCGCCGCACCGTGTCGAGCAGCGGGAAGGAGTCGATGAACCGCTCCCGCTCGGCGGCGAAGTCACCGAACAGCCCGCCGGGATTCACTGTCCCGGCTCCGATCGGCACCGGCGTGTCGCCGCTTATGCCATATACGGGTACCCCATCCGCTCCCAGCCGTCCGAAAAGGACAGACGATCCGTTGACCAGATCCATGACCTCGTCGCCGTTGACATCGGTGAAGTACTGGCTCGTCGTGGCGAACGTGTTGACGAAGTTGAGCTGGGCCGCCACGCCGAAGTAGCTCTCGATGCCGAGGTTGACGGTGCTGGAGTTCTCGTCAAGGATGCCCGGCAGCGTCAGGCGCCTGGGCGTGGTGTCGAAGCGCGGCTGGCCCTTGGGACCGGAGAGGTTCTTGCGGTACCATGTGGCCCCGTCGTCCCGGAAAACCTTGTCCGGCAGGGAATCCCCGTCGACGTCCACGAGGGCCAGCAGGCCGTCCTCGTCGCTGAAGCTGAACCCGGTCTTGAGCCCGATCGAGTTGGACTTGCTGGGAATCGTCCCGAAGCCGGTGTAGAGGTGGCCGCCTCCACCCGTGCTGGTGTTGGCGTTGATGGCGCTGGCCCGGCCGGCATCCACACCGGTCAGGTTCAGCTCACCCTTGTTGAGCCCGTCGTCCGGCGACGTCCACGGCAACGGCTGGAACGCTTGGTACGCACCGGTTCCGTCGCGGATCTCGTCGAAGTAGTCGAACGTGTGGGTGTTGAACGGTGTCCCGTTGGCATCGAACTGCTTGACCGAGGCGAGCAGTGACTTGAAGAACGCGCCGGTGGTGTAGGTGAACTCGTAGCGGCGGATCAGGCCGCCGTCGAGCGCCACCTCGACCTTGCGCAGCAGGTCCGCGGTGACCCGCTTGAACCCGCCCCGCGCGTCGATCTGCTTGTCCACGCGCAACGGCTCGGCCAGCTCGCGGTCGCGGATGAACGTGACGGTGTAGCGGCCCTCGCTGCCGGCCCGGCCGGCGTAGGAGATGCGCTGGAGGTAGATGTTGCTCCCCGGCTCTTGCGCCCCTTGGGTTCCGGCGTCGTCCACTTTGGCGTACCTATACCGGATCACGTTGCCGTTGGTGTCCCGCATCTCCTGCAGCATCCACAGGTAGACGTTGCCGTCCCGGTCGGTGAGGCGCCCGTCGGCGCCGGACCCGTAGACCCACACCGCGCCGGAGCGGTCGGTGACCTCCCAGGTGTAGTCGACCGGGGTGCTGCCGTGGCGCACGATCCGGGCGAAGCCGCCCTCGGTGCGCGTGTGGAACACCTTCTCGGCGGTGCGCGGCGGCGGCGCCGACCGGTGCGCCAGCGGGGTCAGCTGTTCCCCGTTGAGCAGGTAGGTCTCGGTCTCGGTCGCGTCCTCGTAGCGCGGCACACCCCAGCGGGTGTCGATGGTTATCGCGGGCGCGCCCAGATCCCAGCCCATACCCATCCAGCCGTTGCCCTTGGCGGAGTCATAGACCAGGGCGAGGTCGGGCTCGGTCCCGTTGCGGCCGGGCGGCACCTCGATCGGGTAGGTGAGGCGGTTGTCGCCCTGGTTGGACATCATCGGCGCGCCGATCAGGTTCACCCGCGAGGCCGGGTCGCCGACCTGGATCCCCTTGATCTGGTTGGGGTTGAAGCTTCCGCCCTCGGGCTGCTCGGGCGCCATCACCAGCGCGTTGATCATGTCGGTGAAGTGGTCGACGTAGGACACGACGACGTGCTGTACCTCGTCCACGCGGACGCGGTAGAGCGGTTTCCAGCACGAGCCGAGCTCGTCGAAGAAGTAGGTGTAGACGTCCTGCGCGGTGAACCCGTCGGTGATCATCGTCGGGTCGTACGGCATCGAGATCTCGACCGGTTCGGCGAACTGCATCGGGTGCGGCGTGAACCGGACGCCGGCGCGCGTCTTGCCGGTCACGTTCGTCATGCCGGGGTCGAGCGTCGGCAACTCCTTGGCGCTCAGGGCGGTCAGGCCGATACCCACCGGCAGGCGCACCGCGCTCGGCTTGACCTTCACGCTCGCCCCGTCGTGGGCGATGACTTTGGCCCCGGCGTCGGTCGGGCTCACTATCTCCTGGTGGTCGGCCGGCTGGAAGGCCGGGCCGCTCTCCTCCGGCGGCGTGCTCACCACCGCGGTGCACACCAGTTCCTGGACTTCGCTTGTGGCCGTTGACTTCCCGGCCGGGGCCGACCTGCCGGGCGCCTTGGGCGCGGAGGCCGGAAGATTGGACAGTGTGAGTGTGAGCGCAGTGAGTACGGCCGCCAACCTGATCCCGCTAGTCATGGCACTAACCATGAGCAAGCGTGACGTGTGGCACTACATCAATTCGCCATTTGTAACTATGTCAGATTCATCTTTATCGTTCATGCACGATTCCGCTCTCCACGGCGAAGCGGGTCAGCTCAGCGCGCCGCCGCTGGCCGGTCTTGCGCCGGATGTGTTCAAGGTGAGTCCGCACAGTGTGCACACTCACCGACAGGCGGACGGCGATCTCCCGGTCACGCTCGCCCGAGGCGAGCAGCGCCAGCACCTCTCGCTCGCGATTGGACAGCAGCTCGACCGGCGGCTGCGGGCCGAAATCCCCCTCCGGCACCGGCGACAGGTAGCGCAGCCCGGCCGCGACCTGCCTGATGGCCCGGTGAAGCTCATCGAGGTCGGCAAGACGGTCGACGCAGCCGCGGCACCCGGCCGCCCACGCCTCCAACAGCTCCGACTGCCGACACGCGACTGAAATCATCACCACGCGAAAACCCATGTCGGAGATGGCCGCCACCGCACCGGCGACAACCCTTGGCGGCTGCCGCAGACCGAGCACGACAACCGCCCCGTTCCTGCGCAGGCTGAATGACTTGGCGAGTCCGGCGAACTCACCCACCGAACCGACCGCCACACCCACCTGCAGCCCCGGCGCCGCATCCAGAGCGCGCACAAGTGCGCCGCGATACAGCCTGTGATCGTCGATCACGTGGACCGCGGTCGAGCTCAGCAGTGTCCCAGCCGTCGCCACCACCCCGCTTCGAGTGCACAGACCGTAGGCGGGCGGCGGTGCGTCGCGATAGATCAGGCAGACTCATCTATCGCGAAAATTTGGGACTGGCTACACTTTCACGCCGTCCGGCCGGCGCCGCTTGCGCCAGCCGTAGCGGGTCAGGCCACGAGGTTTGAACACAGATAGAACCAGCGTCGTGGTCAGGACGACTAGTCCGCCGACCGAGTGCGGCAGGGTGCTTGCCAGTTGGCGCGGGTCGGGGCTCGCGACGGCGGCGTCGGCCAGGGCGGCGACCGTCGCCGTCTCGGCCAGCAGGACCGCCGCGGCGATCAGGGTGAGGACGAGTTTGACCAGCACCCAGTAGTGGCGCATCAGCCCCCACGGCGTGCCGAGAGCATTGACAATCCCGATGAGTACCGACGCGAGTGCCAGCGGCACGATGGCGTAGCGGACGAGGAGGTCCATGCCCACATAGGCGCCCCGGACGGTGGCGACGCCGGAGCCGGTGGCGGTGGTGATGTCAAGGGCGAGGTAGGCAAGCACCGCACCGAGCCAGCCCACCGAGGTGGCCACATGGATGACGAGGAAAGTCTTGCGAGCGGGAGGCGGCAGGTTCATCGGTGCATGCCGGGGCCGTGCTCCACACCGAACAGGCGCAGCACGAGGAACACGACGATCAGGGCAGCGAGCATGATTCCCGGCCACTTCACCCAGCCCGGCATCCGAGGTTCGTTCATACGTTCATTCCAGCGCACGGCCCGTTAGATCAGCGCGAGGGCCCGGCCAAACGCCGATCTAACGGTGCTGCTGGCAGGATGAGCAGGTGAGGGTACTGGTGGTGGAGGACGAGCGGTTGCTGGCCGACACGATCGCCGCCGGGCTGCGCCGGCGCGCGATGGCCGTCGATGTGGCATACGACGGGGACCAAGCGCTGCAACGGCTCGATGTCAACGACTACGACGTGGTGGTGCTCGACCGCGACCTGCCCAAGGTTTCCGGCGACGAGGTGTGCGCCGCGCTGGTGGCCAACGCAAACCCCGCAAGGATTCTCATGCTCACCGCCGCCGGGGCGGTCAGCGCCCGCGTGGCCGGCCTGCAGTTGGGCGCCGACGACTACCTGACCAAGCCGTTCGCCTTCGCCGAGCTGACCGCGCGGATTCAGGCGCTGGGGCGGCGGAGCCGGCCCGCCGCACCGCCCGTGTTGCGGCGCTCGGGCGTCAGCCTCGATCAGCACCGGCATGTGGTGACCCGTGATGGGCAGCCGGTAGCGTTGTCGCCCAAGGAGTTTGCCGTGCTGGCCGAGCTGCTGCGCGCCGACGGCGGTGTGGTGTCCTCCGAAGCGCTGCTGGAGAAGGCGTGGGACGAGCACACCGACCCCTTCACCAGCGTCGTGCGGTTCACGATGATGAACCTGCGCCGCAAGCTCGGTGATCCGCCACTGATCGAAACCGTCGCGGGTTCGGGGTACCGGCTGCCATGAAACGCTGGCACTCCACCATCCGGGTCCGGCTGACCGTGCACTACGCGCTGGCGCTGCTGCTGGCCGGGTCCATCCTGATCGCGCTGCTGTACCTGTACCTTGGGCACGCGCTCGACGGCCAGCTTTCCGCGCCCCACATGCGGTTGCGGCACACCCCGGACGAGATGAAGCAGATACACGACCACATCCTGCGGGCGATGCTGATCGCTTCACTGATCTCGCTGGGGCTGGTGGCCGTGGCCGCGACCGGGTTCGGGTGGTGGATGGCCGGACGGGCGCTGCGTCCCCTGCATCAGATCACCGCCACCGCGCGCCGGGTCGCCGACCGCAGCCTGCACGAGCGGATCGCGCTTGAGGGCCCCGACGATGAGATCAAAGATCTGGCCGACACGTTCGACGGCATGCTGGAGCGCCTCGACCGGTCGTTCGACAGCCAGCGCCGTTTCGTCGCCAACGCCTCGCACGAGCTGCGCACGCCGTTGACGCTCAACCGCACACTGATCGAGGTCACCCTCGACGACCCGGATACGCCAGCGGCGACGCGCCAGCTGGGCACCACGCTGCTCACCATCACCCAGCGCCACGAGCGCCTCATCGACGGGCTGCTCACCCTGGCCAGCAGCGAGCAGGGGGTCACCGAGCGGGAGCCGGTCGACCTCGCCGACGTCGCACGGCATGTACTCGACGCCGCTGCTGCTGACGCTGACGCTCACGTGGAGGCCGATCTGCGGCCCGCCGCCGTCACCGGGGATCCGGTGCTTCTGGAACGGCTGGTCACCAACCTGGTGGACAACGCGGTGCGGTACAACCTGGCCGAGGGTGGCCACATCGGGGTACGGACGCGTGTGGCGGGCGACGGCAACGCCGAACTCACCGTCGACAACAGCGGCCCGGCCATCGCGGCGTACGAGATTCCCGGACTGTTCGAGCCGTTTCGCCGCCTGTCCGGCACGGATCGGCAGGCGAGCCAGGGCACCGGGCTGGGGTTGTCGATCGTGCGGGCGGTGGCGCGCGCCCATGGCGGGGAGGCGACGGCCGCACCGCTGCAGGGCGGTGGCCTGAGCGTGACCGTCCGCCTGCCTCATACCCCCTAGGGGTATGAGGGATGTCACTCGGGCGGCGTTTGATACCCGAGGGGGGTAGGGGTACATTCAGCGGTGAAGGAGGTACCCGCCATGGACAAGGCCGGCAGGAAAGCCGACAACCTCGCCCGGCTGCGCCGCATCGAGGGGCAGGTCCGCGGCCTGCAGCGCATGGTCGAGGCCGACACCTACTGCATCGACGTGCTGACCCAGGTGTCCGCCGCCACCAAGGCGCTTCAGTCGTTCTCGCTAGAGCTGCTGCACGAGCACATGGCCACCTGCGTGGTGGACGCGGCGGCAAAGGGCGGCGACGAGGCCGACGCGAAGATCAAGGAAGCCTCCGACGCGATCGCCCGCCTGGTCCGTTCGTGAACCCAAACTTAAGAGGAGTATTTGCGATGACGACAACGACCTACACCGTTTCCGGCATGACCTGCGGCCACTGCGTCAGCTCCGTCAGCACCGAGATCGGCAGGCTTGCCGGTGTCCGTGAGGTAAAAGTCGACCTGGCCACCGGTGCGGTCACGGTTGAGTCGGAGCAGCCCCTCAACGACGCGGCAATTGCGGCGGCGGTTGACGAGGCCGGCTATCAGGTGGTGAGAGCGTGAGGACACCGGTGAAGCTCGGCCTGTTCGGGCTGGCCCTGGCGGTGACGTTCGCGGCAGCGTGGGGCGTCGGCTCGCTGGCCGGTTCCAGCACCACCGGTACGCCCGGCGAGGCCGGTGACGGGCACGGAGAACAGCACGAGGAGGGGCAAGTGCAAGCGCAGTCAAAGACGCCCGGCGGGCTTCAGGTCGCCCAGGACGGCTACCGGCTGGAGCTGACCTCCGCCGGACTGTCCACAACAGACAGCCAGCCGTTCACGTTCAAGATAATCGGGCCGGACGGCAAGCCGGTGACCGCGTACACCCGCGCCCACGAGAAGGATCTGCACCTGGTGCTGGTGCGCCGGGATCTGACCGGCTTCCAGCACGTGCACCCGGTGCTCGGCGAGGGCGGGGTGTGGTCGGTGCCGCTCAAGGTGACCGCCCCCGGGCCGTATCGCCTCTTCGCCGACTTCCAGCCGGCCGGCCGCGGGGAGGGGTTGATCCTCGGCGCGGACGCCACGGCACCCGGCGACTTCCAACCGGTACCCCCGGAAAAACCAAACCGGACAACGGTTGTCGGCGAATACACGGTGACCCTGGAGGGTGAGCTGACCCCGGGGACCGCATCCAAGCTGACCCTGAGCGTGACCCGGGCAGGCAGCCCGGTGACCGACCTGGAGCCGTACCTCGGCGCCTTCGGCCACCTGGTGGCGCTGCGCGACGGCGACCTGGCCTACCTGCACGTGCACCCGGAGGAGAGCAGCACCGCCGGTCCGCAGATCGTCTTCTACGCCGAGGTTCCAAGCGCCGGCACCTACGGTCTGTACCTTGACTTCCAGCACGGCGGCACGGTCCGCACGGCGCATTTCACCGCGGCGACACAGGGCGTGTCCGCACCCGCGGCACCCGCGGCCAGCCCGTCGGGCTCCGCCGGCCATGGACATTGACAGGGGGAGGCATTGATGGCAACCGCCACCGAGCCACTGAAGGTGGCCACGCAGCGGATCGAGCTGGCGATCGGCGGGATGACCTGCGCCACCTGCGCGGCCAGGATCGAGAAGAAACTCAACAGACTTGACGGCGTCACGGCGACAGTCAACTACGCCACCGAGAAGGCGAGCGTCAGCTTCCCGCAAACCCTTACGCCGCAAGATCTTGTGGCAACCGTCGAGAAGGTCGGTTACACCGCGACGCTTCCGGCGGTGAGGGCGGAGCAGGAGGCGAGCGGACCGGCTGACGAGTTGGCCTCGCTGCGCACCCGGCTGATCGTTTCGGTAGTGCTGTCGGTGCCGGTGATTGCGATGGCGATGATCCCGGCCCTGCAATTCACCAACTGGCAGTGGCTGTCCCTCACCCTCGCCGCGCCCGTTATCGTCTATGGCGGGCTGCCGTTCCACAAGGCTGCCTGGGCAAACCTGCGCCATGGAGCAGCCACCATGGACACATTGATTTCTATGGGTACCCTCGCGGCTTTTGCTTGGTCGGCATACGCTCTGTTCTTCGGCAGCGCAGGCGACCCGGGCATGACGCATCCGTTCAGCCTGGCCGTCGCGCGCGGCGACGGCACCGGCAACATCTATCTCGAGGTGGCCGCCGGGGTCACGATGTTCATTCTGGCCGGGCGGTTCTTCGAGGTCCGCTCCAAGCGGCGGGCCGGTGCGGCACTGAGGGCGCTGCTCGAATTGGGCGCCAAGGATGTCGCGGTGCTCAGAAATGGTGTGGAGACACGGATCGCGGTGGAGCAGCTCACCGTGGGCGATCTGTTCGTGGTGCGGCCCGGTGAGAAAATCGCGACCGATGGCACAATCACCGAGGGACTGTCCAGTGTGGACAATTCGATGATCACGGGCGAGTCGGTTCCGGTCGATGTCACCGCGGGCGGCCGCGTCGTTGGTGCCACCGTCAACCTCAGCGGCCGGCTGGTGGTGCGCGCCGAACGGGTCGGCGCCGACACCCAGCTGGCCCAGATGGCCAAGCTGGTGGAGCAGGCGCAGACCGGCAAGGCGCGGGTGCAACGGCTCGCCGATCGGATCTCGGGCGTCTTCGTCCCCATCGTCATAGCTCTTTCTGTCGCCACACTTGGTTTTTGGCTGGGTACCGGAAACGGCGTCGCCGCCGCGTTCACCGCCGCCGTGGCGGTGCTCATCATCGCCTGCCCGTGCGCGCTAGGTTTGGCAACGCCGACGGCGCTGCTGGTCGGCACCGGCCGGGGTGCGCAGATGGGCATCCTCATCAAAGGCCCGGAGGTGCTCGAGTCGACCAGGACAGTCGACACCATCGTGCTCGACAAGACCGGCACCGTGACGACCGGTCAGATGACGCTTGTGGGCGTGGCCGCGGCCGAGGGCGAGGATCGCGAGGAAGTCCTGCGCATCGCGGGCGCGTTGGAGTCCGCGTCCGAGCACCCGATCGCGAAAGCCATCGCCGCGGCGGCTCCGTCGGACATGGCGGTGGAAGCGTTCTCCAATGTGGAGGGTCTCGGCGTGACCGGGACGGTCGACGGCAAGAAGGCGATCGCCGGGCGGCCACGCCTGCTGGCCGAGCGCGGGCTGACCGTGCCACAGGCCGTTTCGTCGGCGCAACAGGAGGCGGAAACCAAGGGCCACACCGCGGTTCTCGTCGGCTGGGACGGCAGTGTGCGTGCCGTACTGTCGGTCGCCGACGCGGTGAAACCCACCAGCAAGCAGGCGGTCGCCGCGATGCGCCAACTCGGCCTGACCCCGGTCCTGCTCACCGGCGACAACCCGACCGTCGCCCGCACCATCGCCGCCGAGGTCGGCATCGCCCCGGACGACGTCATCGCCGAAGTGCTGCCGCAGGACAAGGTGGAAGTGGTAAAAAGCCTTCAGGCGCAAGGCAAAGTCGTCGCGATGGCCGGTGACGGCGTCAACGACGCCGCCGCGCTCGCCCAGGCCGACCTCGGCCTGGCCATGGGCACCGGCACCGACGTGGCAATCGAGGCCTCCGATCTCACCCTCGTGCGCGGCGACCTGATGGCCGCGGTCGACGCGATCCGCCTGTCCCGCAGGACGTTGAGCACCATCAAGAGCAACCTGTTCTGGGCGTTCGCGTACAACGTCGCGGCCCTGCCCCTGGCAGCGGCCGGCCTGCTCAACCCGATGATCGCCGGGTTGGCGATGGCGCTGTCGTCGGTGTTCGTCGTCTCCAACAGCCTGCGACTGCGGCGGTTCAGGTCCTCCACTCGATACCCTTCAGGGAGTACGGCAACCGCGTGAAAGGGGACGGCACTGATGAACGACCGAGTCCCGATCAAGCGGGAGGGCAACCCGCCCGCACCGGTCGAAGGCCAGGTGGTTTCACCCTGGCGCGACCCGGGGGACATCTTCGAGTTCGAGCTGCCGGGCGTGCGGCGCGACGACATCAACATCGAGGTCGGGCAGCAGGAGCTGCACATCTATGGCCAGATCGGGGAAAGGGAGCGCACCGGCGTCATGCGCCACCGCACCCGGCGCACCGGCGGCTTCGACTACCGCGTGGCCCTGCCCGGCGGAGTCGACCCAGACAAGATCACGGCTAGGTACACCGATGGCGTCCTGACGGTGACCGTGCCGCGAGCCGAGTCCAGCCGCCCCCGCCGGATCAACATCACCTAAAGCTCCAGTCGGCCGCGGCCGGCCTCACACACCACGGCTTCCTCGATGCGCTCTCCGCTCCAGGACATTGGTCAGCATCGTGCTGGACAACGCGCAAGCCGCCGAACACGTCCGGCCGGTCCTGCCCGGCGCGCCGGGTTGCCTTGTCCTGGTCCCCAGCCGGCACAACCTGGAATGCCTCGTTGCCTCGTACAGCGCGCGCGCAGCATCCGGCCGGCCGTCCTGTCGCCGGCAGAATCGTCCACACTGATCGCCGGCGCGCTGGGCGAGGCCCGTGCATCCGCCGAAGCCGGCACCGTCACCGGCGCACGAACTCCTCACCACCATACAATCCGGCTGCCGCAGCCCAGATTGATCTTCTTGGTCATTGCGTCAGCTTGACCGCGGTGCCGGTCATCAAGCAGTACGCCGCATCGCCGCCGATGACGGTCTTCACGTCGACGATGGCGTCGGCGCCGAAGCGTTGCGCCTGCTCGATAAGCTCCTGGATCATCCTCTGCGGGTTACCGCCGCCGATCGCGCCCAGGGTGGCGTGCGCCACGACGAAGCCCAAAACCTGGAAGGTACGGCCGGGCAGATCCGGCAGGGTCGAAATCAGCACGAGCTGATGCTACGTCCAGGTGGACAGGGGAGACCGGAGGCGCACGACAACCCCCGGTTCGTGCCCAACTCCGCCAGGCTCGCTTGCTTACCCCACTTCGTGTAGGCGTGGCAGATGGGTGGTGCGTGTCCGGGTCAACGCCACGACGAATAGCAGGAACCCGGCCGGGCAGTAAAGCAGACCCACGCCCAGCCCGTACACGATGATGTACGCGAAAAACAGCGCGGTCATGCTCCAGGTCACGATGGCCTCGCCTGGGTGACGGAGCAAGGGCGCAGCTGCGGCGACAAGAGTGAGCACCACCGGCGGGCCGGCGACAAGGGCGATGCCGACCGTGCCGGTTCGGTCTGCGATGAGCATGGGCAGCAAGGCAAGGCTGGTGCCAACCGCGACCGCGACCGCGGCAAGCCGTTGCACTCGGCCCATGCGCGGCGCGCTCTCTCGCCACCTCCTCGACAGCGGCAACACCGCAGCCAGGGTGACGACAAGAGCAGCGGCTAGGACGAGTAGAACCATGGGTTGCCTCCGCTCGTGGGCAATGGTCGCTCCGATTATCGGCACGGTTTCAGCGTTCCTTCAAGCTCCCGCCTGTGGGAAGGCAGAACCTCCCGGACGGGGATCGTTTCCCATTTCTGTGTCGGGCAGTGAGTCCTACGCTTAGCGGGTTGCTGAACGGCGGATGGCGGTCAAAGGAGTAGCGACGATGGATCAGCGGCGCAGGCGCCTGGTTCAGCTCAGTATCGCGGTGGTCACATTCCATATTGTCACGACGGCGCTGTGCGTGCTGATGCGATGGCCGGCACAGTTCGGCGGGGCGGGTGATCCCGACAACGTCGCCGGTGAAATGTGGTTGCGAGGCACCGCTATCGGCGCACCCGTGGTGTTGACCATAGTGCTGGCGTTGGCCACCCTTGCGGCCTGGAGGCCTGGCCGCGCCGGTGGCGTGGGCATCGTCGTGATCGTCGTTGTATCGCTGCTGATCATTGTCGGCGGCAGTGGGGAGGCTTTCGGGGCGCCAAGCCCGGACGTGCCCACCACGGTGCTGATCCTCAGCGGCGTGGTGAACGTTCTTCTCAGCCTCATCACGCTATATTGCGTGTACCAGCTGATGCGCCAGTCCTCCGGATCTCAGCAGGCTGCGCTCTAGGCCGATTCTGGCGCGACGCCAGCGCGAGTATCTGCTCATCCCTGAAGGACAGGCCAGCGGCTAAACCTTAGGGAGGCGGCAGCAGCGGAGCATAGTGCGCCCGGTACATTCGCTCCCCCGCCCGGCGCAGCGCCAAATTGCGCAGGGCGGCGGGCAGCCGCCGGGTGCGGTCGCGCCGGTGCGTCTGATCCTGTACCCATCGCACCCGCTCGCGCCGACGGTCCTCATACGACCGCAACGCATCGGAAATCGGTTGTCCACCACGACTTTCCGCAAGTACCTCCGCGAGCACGTAGGCGTCCTCGAGCGCCATCGCGGCGCCCTGCGCCATGTTCGGGGAACTCGCGTGCGCCGCGTCCCCGATCAGGACGACGCCGGGCGCGGTCCAGCGCGGCTGCGCCACCTCCTCGATCGGCGACCGGTAGGCGCCCTCGCCAAGAGCAAGCAACATCGGCACCGGCTCGGCGTAACCGGCGAACAGCTCGCGCCAGTCCCCGCCGGACCAGCCGGCATCGCGCGTGTTGAAATCCGCGTAACAATAGACTCGCCCGTTGCCGAGCGCGTGCGTCACAAACGTTCGGCCAGTGCCCACTCGAGCGGTCCAGTCGGTAATGTCCGGGAAGCCGTCGACAACGTAACGCCAGCAGATCTGGTTCAGGAATCGCGGTTGAGCCGCGCCAAAGGCTAGGCGCCGCACCGCCGAGCGGATCCCGTCCGCGCCAACCACGAGATCATATTCCTGGGTACGCCCATCGGTGAACCCGACGACGACCCGCTCGCCCGGTTGCACCTGCGTGACGGTCGTGCCCAACCGCACCGCGACATTCGAGGTAGCCGAGCGCATCGCCTCGTGAAGGTCCGCACGGTGCATCTCCACACACGCGCCGACGCCGCCCCAGATCGGCTCCAGCTCGATGTCGGTTAGGACGCGCCCGCGCGGATCGAGTATCCGCTGCCGCCCGATCCGGTTGGCTCTGGCCGTCACCACCTCCTCGAGGCCGAGCAGGCGCAGTGCCCGCACCGCGTTTCCGGGAAGATAGATGCCGGTACCCTCCGGCCGCCACTGCGGCGAGCGCTCCACCACGTCGGCGGTGATGCCTCGCTCGTGCAACGCGTGGGTGAGGGCCAGCCCGGCCAC
>DASUXL010000373.1:0-40630 GCA_036377915.1 Candidatus Limnocylindrales bacterium | reverse complement strand
CTCCGACGATGCCCATGACGTTATGTTTCTCGGTGATGAGCTTTATCTGGGTACCGACGAAGCGCACCTGATAGTAAGCGTCCGTCTGATCGGCGAAGGTGACATCGCCTTGGTAGGCGGTCGCATTGCTGTTCGTCGCCCACGACCCGGCGAACTCGAACTGGTTGTTGCCAGTCCCGGTGGTGTGGTCGTTGACCGACGTGACACCCAAGGTCGCATCGTCATTGACGATCGTGCCGACCCCGAGCCCATCGGCTATCACCGCGCCTCCGGTGGGGCTGGACAGGTTGAGCGAGAACGACTCGTCGGCCTCGATCGCCGTGTCACCGGCGATGTTGACCGTCACCGGTTTGCTTGTCTGGCCCGCCGTGAACGTCAGCTGCCCGCTGGCGGCGGTGTAGTCGCCCGGTGCCACGGCGGTGTTGTTCGCCGTCGCATAGTTCACCGTGACCGTTCCGGCGGCGGCCGAGCTGAGCGAGACCGTGAAGGTGGCCTGCTTGGTGCCGGAGTGGCCTTCGGTGAGGGTGACGTCGTCGACCCGCAGCCCCGGCCGCGCGATGGCCACCGTGGCGGCGACCGAGACGTCGTCAACCCAGGCGTAGCCGCCCGTGGTCGGCTTGAATCCGTAGATGGTGGCGCTCGTGCTTGACGCGCCGGTGGTGAAGTCGAGCGTGGTCTCCGTCCACGAGGTGCTCGTCACCTCCTGGAAGGCTTCCGCGGCGCCGTGGTTCTTCACGCCCAGCCGCACGCTCTGCCCGGCGCTGTGCGCCTTCAGGAAACCACGGATCTTGTAGGTGGTGTTGGGTTGCAAGCCGGTGATCGTCTGCTCGATACCGTCCTGCCCTGTCCCCAAAGACACTCCGGTCTTCCACGCGATCCGGCTCGACTCGCCCTGACCGGCGTGGTCGTAGGCGGGCTGTGCCGTTTGCGAGTGCGTCCTTGTCCAGCCGGACAGGCTGTTCATCGTGGGATGCTGGATCCGGTTCAGGTCAAGGGTTCCGTTGACCAGCAGGTCCTTGAAGTCGACGTCGACGGTTTGGTACGCCACGACCGGCGGGTTGGCGAAGTTGTGTCCCGTGGCGAACTGCGCGCTACCGAACTCGTACGCCCCGATGTCCGGGTTGGCCCCCTCGTGCCCGTCGGTGATTCCCCGCAGCGACACACCCGCGTTGCGCGCCGGTGACCCCGACTGCAGGCGCAGGTCGTTGGCGGCGGCGTTGACATACAACGGGTCACCGGAGGTGAGGTTGTTGCTTGCCGTGGCTCCGGCGCTGCCGGTGGTCATCTCCTCGGTGGCGATGTTGTTGACGATCCGGTCGCCGTACCCGTCGCCGGAGTTGTCCGACACCCTGATCTTCGACAGGCTGTAGGTCGTGTTGTTGTACACGTGCACGAAGTTGGACACCGCGTTGATGAGCACGCCCAGCCACTGCATGCTGGTGGTGACATTCTTGTAAATCAACGCGTTGGACGATGACACGTCCAGATAGATGCCGCCGGTGAAAAGCCCGTCACCATTGCTGCGATACAAGGGATCGTGGAACCAGTTGTGATGGATCTCGGAGTAGCCCAGGTTGTTGTGGGCGGTGTAGAACAACCCGCCGTCCTCGGCCAGCGCGGTGCCGTGATGGATGTGGTTGTACTGGATGACGCTGGCATAGAAGTCCCCACCGAGCAGGATGTTGCCGCCGGTGTGGATGGTGTTGTGGCTGACCAGATGCCCGCGCCCGAACACGTCGACGGCGGCGTTGAAGACAGTCCCGCTGTAGCCAGCATCATGGACCAGGTTGTTGACCAGTTTGTTGTTCTCGCCCTTGACCGTCACGACCGTGCTGGAGGAGAAGGCGACCTCGCTGTTGCGCAACGTGTCGTTGGTGCCGCACACGCAGATGCCGGTCTGCGAGTTCTGCGAAACGTTGTAGTCGGAGACGTATTTGGCGTTGATGCCGTCGATGACGTTGTTGGAGCCGCTGGACGTGTCGATCGTCGCGGCGAACAGCTTGAGCCCCTTGATTACCGTGTGGGACTTGGCGTACAGGTCGAAGGCGTAGTCTCGCGCCTTGTACTCGACGGTGTGGTTGGCCGGATTGTCACTGGCGGTCGTCTGCAGGTACACCTGCCCGGCGGCCTTGTCGTGGAACCACTCTCCGGGGAAGTCAAGCAGCGCAAGCTTTCCCTGGATCCAGTACTCGGAGTTGCCCAGGCCCCAGTTCTCGAACCCGATCGTCCAGCCCTGCCCCCGCTCCTTGCGGAAGCTCATGTAGGCGTTGGCGGCCGAGGTCAGTTTCACGTTGGCCGAGTAGGTGAAGTCTTTGGCCGTCGTGCTCGACTCGTACCGGGCCATTCCGCTGTCCAGCTGCGGCTGGGTGGCCCCGACAAGCGTGGTCCCGACCGTCTCCCACCAGCCCGCGTCCTGCGGCATCGACCATCCCCGGATGTTGCCGGAGAAGTTCGGGGCGAACCGCCCGATCGCCTGGTTCGGGTCCGCACTGGTGACCGCCGCGTTGACGTTGCTGAACTCCGCCTTCGACCCCACCAGGCCGTTGTTGGACTCGACGGCCAGACCGAAGGTGCCCTCCAGCAACTCGGAGTTGGTCGCCGTGATGACCGGGGAGGCCCCGTTGTTGACGAACACCTGAAGCGAGCCACCGGTGGCGGTCACCTTCAGGTTGTAGGTGGTATTCAACGAGACAGACATGTTATGGGTACCCAGCACAGCGCCACTTGGACTGATCAGCTGGAGATTGTTGTCGTAGCTGGAAAACCGCAACGAGTAGGACTTCTGATCCGTCTTGCGGGTCACGTTGCCCGGTGTCGACGACTGGATCAGCGACCCGCTGAAGTTCCACGCACCGGGGTCCTCCGCGATGACCACGGCACCGGCCCACGTGTTGTCCGGCTGGTTGAGGTTGACCGGATCGTTGAGCGTGGTGGAGGTGGAGGCCGCGTTGTTGTAGTGCCACACCGCGGGGTCGTAGAGGTTGCCGACCGCGCTGTTGGGCGAGCGGGCGAGGTTCTGCCCGACACCGTCGACATAGATCTGTTCCCGGTACAGGCTGCCCATCGGCAGGCTGAGGGAGTTCTTGTAGATGTTGCCGGAGTGGACGGTCCACGGCGTGGTGACCGGGTTGGCGCCGCTGACGGTCACGTTCGCGCCGGCGTCCGGCTCGTAGGTGATCGGGGCGCCGGCCGTGCCCGAGTTTGCCGGCCGCACGGTCTCGCGGTAGGTACCCGATCGAATTTTCACCGTGTCACCGGCGATCGCGACGCTTGCCGCCTTGCTGATGGTCTTCCACGGGCTCGACGAGCTGCCCGTGCCGGTGGAGTCGTTGCCGGCGGTTGCGTCAACGAAGTAGGTCGTGGCGGCGTAGGCGGGGGTGGAGGCCAAAGCCACCACCGACCCCGACACCATCGCGAGGATTGATGAGAACGAAATCAATCGTTTGACCAGCATTGCCATTCCTCCCAGGGGGACGTGAGGAACTGATGTGGTTGCGTGGGATCACCACAGGCTTGAACTGGAGAACTTACGGGCGATCCGGTTAGCGGTGACCAGCAGGATGAAGGCGAGGACCGACTTGAACAGCCCGATCGCCGTGGCGTAGGAGAACTGCGGGATGTCGGACGCAAGCCCGATCTTGTACACGTAGGTGTCGATCACCTCGGAGACCTCGAGGTTGAGCGGGTTCTGCAGCAGCAGCACCTTCTCGAAGCCGACCGAAAAGATGTTGCCCATACTGAGGACCAGCACGATGACCGCCACCGGGGCGATACCGGGCAGATCGATGTGCCAGATGCGGCGCAGCTTTGACGCTCCGTCAAGGATCGCCGCCTCGTGCAGGTTGGGGTCGATGCCGGTGAGCGCGGCGAGATAGATGATGGCCGCGAACCCGATGTTTTGCCACGCGCCCGACCACACATAGATGTGGCGGAAGAACCCGGGGTTGCCGAGGACGTTGACCGGCTCCAAGCCCACCGTGCCGAGCAGGAAGTTGAGCAGTCCCGTGTTGGGGTCCAGCAGGATGAAGATCATGCCGACGACCACCACGGTGGAGATGAAATAGGGTGCGTAGGTGACCATCTGCACGGTCCGGCGGAACCAAACCAGCCGCATGTAGTTGAGCCCGAGCGCCAGCATGACGCCCAGCGGGAAGGTGACGGCCAGCTCGTAGACGTTGAGGATCAGCGTGTTGCTGACGATCGGCCAGAACAGGTATGAGTCGATGAACCGCTCGAGGTATTTGAGCCCGGCCCACGGGCTGCCCGTGATGCCGTCGACGACGTTGAAGTCCTTGAACGCGATCTGCAGTCCGTACATCGGCCAGTAGTGGTACACGGCAAGGAACAGCACGGGCAGGGCGAGCATGACATAGAGCTGCCATCCCCGTTTGATCTGCCGCCACGCCTGCGGGCGCCGCTGGGGTGCACGAGTCTTCATTGCTAGCCCTTCACCGCCCCGAGCATGATGCCCTTGACGAAGTACTTCTGCACGAACGGATACGCCAGCAGGGGTGGGATGCTGGCGACCACGATCAGGCAGTACTTCAACAGCTGGCGCAGGTTCTGCTGGCGCAGCACCTCGCCCGGATCCGGCATCTGCGCCGGGTCGAAGGCATTGAGGATAAGGATCTCGCGCAGCACCATCTGCAGTGGGAACAGGCTTTCGTCGGTCAGGTAGATCAGCGCGTTGAAGAATTGATTCCAGTGCAGGACCGCGTAGAGCAGTGCGTTGACCGCGATGATGGGTTTGGCAAGCGGCAGGACGATCTTGAGGAAGAACCGGAAGTCGTCGCAGCCGTCCACCCGGGACGCTTCTAGCAACTCGTCGGAGATCGTGACCTGGAAGTAGGTCCGGGTGATGATGACGTTCCAGATCGCCAGCGCGGAGGGCACGATCAGTGCCCACCGCGTGTTCAACAACCCGGTCTGCTGGACCACGATGTAGGTCGGGATCATGCCCCCGCTGAACACCATGGGGATGATGAAAAAGACCATCAGCCCGTTGCGGCCGTAGAGGTCCCGCCGAGACAGGGCATAGCCGGCAAGAAGCGTCATCGTCACGTTCAGGGCCGTGCCGACGGTGGCGTAGAACATGGAGTTGAGGAATCCCCGGACTATCGACCGGTGCTCGAAGATGACCTGGTATCCGGAGAGGTTGACATCCACCGGCCAGAGCCACACCCGGCCGGAGATGACTGCCTGGGGGTCGCTGAACGAGGCGCTGACAATGTAGATCAGCGGGTAGAGCACCACGAACAGGAACAGGCCCAGCACCACATAATTCACCACAGTGAATACCCGGTCTGTGCCGGTGTCCCTGTTCATGGCGGTCGACATGTTAAATCAGGCCCCTGCTTCTACTTCTTGTACTTCTTGTCGTACGCATCTTGGTAGATCTTGAGGTAGTTGGCCAGCCCCATGCGATCCAGCGTGCTGGTGTAGTTGTTCCACTGGGCCTCGTCGTCGATGTTGGCCTCGCCCATGATGAATTTGGGCGTCATCAGCTTGACGTGGTTGTTGATCGTCGTGGCCAGCTCACCGATCTGGGCGGCCTGCTCCTCGGTCGGGTTCAGCGGTGGCAGCTGCATGCTCTTGTCCTGGCGGTACGGCCAGTAGTCCTTCTCGGTGAGCTGGTGCAGGGGCTTCTCGAAGGTCGGGTTGTTCTTGTCGACCACGGCCTGGCCGGCCCGGAAGTCGGTGGAGCGGTACTGCACCCCGAGCAATCCCCACGTGCGGTTGTTGAGTTCCTTGGACCCGTACTTGTTCATCGCGTACCACACGGCCTGCTTGCCGCTCAGGCCCTCCTCGCCTTGCTTGGCCCATCGCCAGTCCTCGCCCATCACCCCGTTGGTGGAGCGCAGGATCGCCTCCAGCTCGTACTGGGCGTCGGCCCACATGAAGGCAAGCTCAGGAACCTTGCAGGCCTTGGTGACCACGATCGTGCCGGAGGTGACCGCACCGTAGTAATTCCAGGGGCCTATCCGGGTACCGCTGGGGCCCTTGAGGATCGGCACGGTGACGTAGTCTTTCCAGCGCGCGTCCGCCTTGTCCTCGACGGTAAGGAACGAACCCTGGTAGTAGGCACGCGCGGCGCCCAGGATCGGCTCGCCCTGCTTGTTGCCGATGCGCTGCAGCGCCTCCTGGTCCTGGGTGAAGCTCTCCTTGGACAGCAGCCCCTGCTTGAACAGTCCGCTGATGTAGCGCAGTCCCTCGCGCCACTGCGCCTTGTTGAAGGTGACGTCCACCTTGCCGTTGTTGAGGACCAGCCACGGCTCGCCGGGGTTGTAGAAGTAGGCCCCCATGAAGTACGTGTCCAGGCCCTCCCACGAGTAGCCCATCAGCGGGATCTCGTCGGCCTGCCCGTTGCCGTTGGGGTCGCGGGCCTTGAAGGCGCGCAAGACGTTCTCGAACTCCGCCGTCGTCTGCGGCATGCTCAGGCCGAGCTTGTCCAGCCACGGCTTGTAGATCCAGGTCCGCGCGGCGCCGGCCGAGCAGTGGTAGCAGTCGTTGAGGTTGGGCATCGAGTAGATGTTGCCGTCGGTCGCCGTGATGATCTGCTTGGTGTCCCCGTACTCCTGGAACACCCGCTTGATCTCGACGCCGTAGTCGTCGATGTACTTGTTGAGCGGGCGGAAGATGCCCTGCGAGCCGTAGAGCATCTCCTGCGCGGGGCTGAAGCCCACCGACATGAACACGTCGGGCAGATCGCCGGCGGCGACCATCGCGTTCACCTTGGTCATGGTGTCTTCGGCGGCGACGACCTGCCACTGGATGCGCACGTTGGTGCGCTTCTCGAACCACTCGGTAAAGGCGTTCTTGGCCCAGTCGCCGACCGCCGGGTCCTGCTTGACGACGACCTTCAGCGTCACCGGATCCTTGGTGAGCACGCTCTTGTCCGAGGCGATCGGGCCGACATAACCCTCGGGGTAGAGCACGTCCGTCCGCTTTTTGGTGTCGGGAGCCTTGAAGTTGCCCGAGCCGCTCGGGCCCTCGTCATCGGTGCACGCCGCGAGCACCGAGGCGACGCTCGTGGCCGAAAGCCCAAGGCCGACGGCGCGCATGACGAAATCGCGCCGGGAGATGCTGTTGCGCGTGAACTGACTTATGAGGTCGCTTCGATCCTTGTCAACCGACATAGCCGCGCTCCTAGTGATCGTTCCGTGTCAAAGGCATTTGTCAATGTGGTGGGTGAGGCGCTCCAGAGCGCTGACTGATGAGTCAGGAATCCGGCCATGACGGTCCGGTGGCACGTTGAGCAGAAGTGACGCTTGGCGCTCCCGGCAGACAAGTCGTATGCCCAAAAGCTCCGCGTCGCTTCGTGGCGGGTCGTCGTCGCAGTGGAACCACTGCGCCCCGATGGGGTCGCATACTTCCGCCGGCACATAGCAGCTGGCGCGATCGTCGAGGCTGAACTCGAGATCGTGCCAGGGTTCGTAGCCGCCGGCCGAGGAGGGCGGCAGGTCGCGCTCGATGGTGAGCACGTCGGTGGGCCACACCTTGTCGACCTCGATGGTGGGTTGCGAGCCGGTCCAGCGTCCGCGAAACCCCGCGTTCATCACCACCACCGCGTCGGGGGCGAGCTGCGCGATCTGGTCGTACTGCTCGCGCCGCCCGTCCGCGCCGAGCACGTCGGGGATGTCGATCCACACCTCGCCGATCGGCCCGTAGCGGGTCAGCAACTCTTCGATCTGGGCGAGCTGGAAGTCGCGGTAGCGGCGGGTGGTGAAGGCCGCCTGGGCTTTGGCCCGGTGCGGCGGGACCGAGCCGAACAGATGGTGGTTGTCCCACGAGCAGTAGTAGAGGCCGGACATGAGGCCGTGCCGCTGGCACGCGCTGACGAACGCCTCGACGACGTCGGTGGTGTTGCCGCTCGTGCCGACGTGGTAGCCGGTCAGGTCGGTGGGCCACAGGCAATGCCCGGCAACGTGTTTGGCCGTCAGGACCGCGTAGCGCATGCCTGCGGCGGCCGCCGTGGCGACCCACTGGTCGACGTCGAGCTTGTCGGGCGCGTAGTGGGTGGACGGCCGGTCCCCGGCGGAGAACTCCTCCCCGTCGAAGGTGCTCATGCCAAAGTGGATGAACATGCCGTACTCCAGCGCCTGCCACGCCTTGAGCCGCTCGACGGACAGCCGCTGACCGCCGGAGTGACTTTGCCCTCCGGCCGGATCGGGGCGCACGTGGTCGGCCAACGCTCGAGCCTCTCTCATCGATTCAAGTCAACCGTTTGATCGCATCACATTAAATTCGTGTTTCGTTGCTTGTCAAGACCGCTGTGAGCGCGTTCCTGTCCAATCCCGATCGGTGGTCAACCGTTTGAGTCAGGCACTTTAGTTAGCTGTGAAAACTCTGTCAAGACGGGTTGAAGTCCCGTGATATCCGTGGCTACAGTGTGAAGCCAACCGATTGACCAAACCGGGTGCGGGAAGGGACGGCGGATGAACGAAGCGCTCAGCCTCGAGGATCGACGGGTCCTTGTCACCGGTGCGGCCGGGGGCATCGGCGCCGCGATCGCACGCCGCCTCGCGCACTACGGCGCCTGCCTCGCCCTCAGCGACATCGATGCCAGCGGCCTGACCGCGGTCGCGGAAGCGGCGATTGCCGCCGGAGCCCGGAAGGTGATGACGATCCCCGCCGACCTCGGTGTGGCCGACGAGGCCGCGGCAGTCCCCGGCCGGGCCGCCGACGAGCTGGGTGGCTTGGACGGCTTGGTGAATGGCGTCGGCGTCATGCAGACGATCAGCTTCGCCACGGTCAGCCCGGCGCAGTGGCAACGCCTCGTGGACATCAACCTGACCGGGGTCTTCTTCACCACCCAGGCGGCGGCGAACCTGATGCGCGACAACGACGGAGGGGCCATCGTCACGATCGCGTCGGTGGCGGGGCGTTCCGGGCGCCCCGACGCACCCCATTACGCGGCAACGAAATCAGGCCTGCTGTCGCTGACCAAGTCGGCGGCGCTTGCCTACGCACCGAAGGTGCGGTGCAACGCGATCTGTCCCGGCGTGGTCCTCACCCCGATGTGGGACACCATCATGCAAGACCGCGACCGGCTCTTCGGCCCCGGTGCCGGTGAGCGATTTCTGGCGGAGGTTCAAAGCAAAACCCCCCTTGGCCGCACCGGAACGCCTGACGAGGTAGCGAATGTGGCCGCGTTTCTCCTCAGTGACCTGGCCTCCTTCGTGACCGGCCAGGCCATCAACGTCGACGGCGGCTTGGAGTTGAATTGATGAGTGCGCGTGGTGTGTGGTTCAGCCTGCTCGACAGGCTCCACGCCGACGATGTCATGGCGGAGGTCTGGTCCGAGCAGGCCACGGTTCAGGCATGGCTCGATGTGGAGTCAGGGCTCGCGCAGGCCGAGGCCGACGTCGGACTGGTGCAGCGCACCGACGCCGATCTGATCAGCGCCGCGTGCACGCTGGGCAACATCGACCTGGAGCGGCTGTGGGATCAGGCGCGCATCGTGGGGTACCCCATAATGCCGTTGATCCGGATGATCGACGAGAAGCTTCCTCCGGGTCCACGCGGGCAGGTGCATTACGGCGCCACCACCCAGGACATCATGGACACCGCGCTGAGCCTGCAGCTCGGGCGATCGGCGCGCCGCCTGCTGGACCTGCTCGTCAGCTTCGGCGATGCCCTTGCCCAGCACACGCAACGGCACGCCGGCACGGTGATGGCCGCGCGAACCCATGCCCAGCAAGCGGTTCCGACCACCTTCGGTGCCAAGTTCGCGACCTTTCTCGCCGAGACCACCCGCCACGCCCGCACCGTCGAGCGTGTCGGGCGGGAGGTCACGGTGGTGTCGCTGTTCGGCGCCGGCGGGACCAGCGCGGCGTTGGGGCACAACGCGATGGAGGTCCGCCACGCGCTTGCCAAACGGCTCGCGCTGACCCCGATCGACGTGCCCTGGCACGTGAGCCGGGACAAGGTCACCCAGTTCGGCCTGGTCTGCGCCGCGATCGCGGCGACCTGCGTGAGGTTCGCCCGGGAGATCATTGACCTGTCCCGCTCGGAGATTCGCGAGGTGAACGAGCAGGACGGGCATCATCGCGGCGCCTCCTCGACGATGCCGCAGAAGGCCAACCCGATCGCGTGCGAGGCCATCATCGGCTTTGGTGTGACCGCGACGTCGACCGCCGGGAGCCTGCTGCGCGCGATGGAGGCCGGTCACGAGCGCAGTGCCGGTGAGTGGCAGATCGAGTGGTCGGGCATTCCCCTGGCGATGTGGAGTTGCGCGTCGGCCCTGCGCCTGGCCTCCGAAACCGCGGCGACGCTGCGGGTCTTTCCCGATGCCATGGCCGCCAACCTGCGCCGCGAGGGTGGCCTGCTGATGGGCGAGGCACTGATGATGCGCCTGGCCGTGGTCATCGGCAAGGAACGCGCCTACGATGTCGCCTACCAAGCGGCAGAACAGGCCAGGAAGAGCGGCACCGATCTGGTCACCGAATGCCGCGCGCTGCTTTCACCAGAGGTGCGGGAGCAAGTGGGCACGCTCGACATCGCCCCGGACACCTACCTCGGTGAGGCGCCCGCCATCTGCGCGGCGGCCGTACGCGACTGGCAGGCCACCCGCGCATCGCTGACCGTGGAGGCCATGACATGACGCAACTTTCCGACCTTTACGCCATGTGGCGCATCCGCGCCTTCGAGGAGAAGACCCGCGAACTCTGGCTGGCCAAGCACATCATCGGCTCGGTGCACCTGTGCATCGGCCAGGAGGCCGGACCGGTCGGCACGTGCACCGAACTGGCCCCACACGATGCGCTGTTCGCCACCTATCGCGGGCACGGGTGGGCGCTTGCACGCGGGGTTCCGGCCCAGGCCATCTTCGCCGAGATGCTCGGCCGTGCCAGCGGCGTCAACGGCGGCAGGGGCGGATCGGCCTACTTCACCGCACCCGAGTACGGCTTCAACGGCGAGAACTCGATCGTCGGCGCCGCGGCCCCGATCGCGGTCGGCGCCGCGCTCGCGTCCCGCATCGACGGCAGCGGGCGGATCGCGGTCACCGTCTTCGGCGACGGCGCGCTGAACCAGGGCGCGGTGCACGAGGCCCTCAACATGGCCGGTGCGTTCCGGCTGCCGGTGGTCTTCATCTGCGAGAACAACGGCTACTCCGAACTGACCCCGATCGCGGACATGGTCGGCGATCCGCAGCTGTGGCGCCGCGCGGCGGCGTATGGGATCGCGGGGCACCGGGTGGACGGCAACGACCCGCAAACGGTACGGGCGGCGGTGGCCGAGGCGGCCGACCGCGCCCGCGGCGGCACCGGTGCCACCCTGCTTGAGCTGATGACCCAACGCCTGGTCGGTCATTACCTCGGCGACGCCGAGCAGTACCGCAAGCCCGGTGAGCTCGACGAGGCACTGCGCCACGAACCCCTGGCCCGGCTGCGCGCCGCCCTTGCCACCACCGGGGTAGCGGAGTCCGAATTGGACGAGGTCAAAGCGCAGGCATACGCCGAGATAGCCGAGGCCGCGCAGAAGGCGCTGGCCGCGCCGCACGCCGATGCCGCCACCGCACTGGAGCACATCTATGCCTGAGCTGAACTACCGCGAGGCTGTCAACGCCGCGCTGGCGCACCTTCTGGCCACCGACCCGACCGTCATGGTCTACGGCGAGGACGTCGGCGAACCCGGCGGCGTCTTCGGCGTGACCCGCGGACTGCGCAAAACCTATGGTGCCGCACGGGTTTTCGACACCCCGATCAGCGAGTCGGCGATCCTGGGCAGCGCCATCGGGGCCGCGCTCATGGGATGCCGCCCGATCGTTGAAATCATGTGGGCCGACTTCTCCCTCGTCGCGCTCGACCAGATCGTCAACCAGGCGGCCAACGCCCGGTACGTGTCGCAGGGCAGGGCACCCGCGCCCATCGTAGTACGCATGCAGCAGGGCAACGCGCCGGGCGCCTGCGCGCAGCACTCCCAATGCCTTGAAGCTTTCTTCCTGCACACCCCGGGCATCCGGGTGGTGATGCCCAGCTCGCCCCAGGACGCCTACGACGCGCTGCTCACAGCGTCCCATGTGGACGATCCGGTGATCGTCATCGAGAACCGCACCCTGTACGCCGGGGAGAAGGCGACGGTGCGGCTGCGCACCGACCCGCTGCCGATGGGCTGGCACCACCGGCACCGCTCCGGCGGCGACCTGACCGTCGTGTCCTGGGGTGCCATCACCCACCGGGTGGTCGAGGCGGCGCAACGGCTTGCCGGCGACGGCATCGAGACCGACGTGCTGGAGATGGTGTGGCTCAACCGGCTCGACACCGACGCGATCGTGGAAAGCGCGGCCCGCACCGGCCGGCTGGCCGTCGTGCACGAGGCCAACCGCACCGGCGGGTTCGGGGCCGAGATCGTGGCGAGGGTCGCCGAAGCCGGGGTGCACCTGTCCGTGCCACCGATCCGGATCGCCACGCCCGACGTGCGGATGCCGGCCGCGCCGGTACTGGCCACCACGCTCGTGCCGTCGGTCGAGGTCATCGCCGATCGGCTGTACGCGGCAGTGAAAGGAACCTGAAGTGCTGCAAGGGATCTGGCACGTCGGGATTCACGTCGCGGACCTCGACCGCTCGCTGGCGTTCTACTGCGACGTGCTGGGCATGCGGCTGGTGCACCGGCAGGACAGCTCAAGTCCGTACACGTCAAGCCTTGTCGGCTTTCCCGACGCCTACCTGCGGGTGGCGATGGTGGCCTTGCCGGTGCGGCCGGCGCCGATGGCCAGCAGCCACGACATCGAACTGATCGAGTATGTCAGGCCGCGCGGCGAACCCAGCCCGGCGCGGCGGTGCGATCCGGGCACCGCGCATCTGGCGTTCGCGGTCGGCGACATCCACGCCGCTCACGAGCGGTTGACCGGCCACGGGGTACGTTTCGTCTCGCCGCCGCTCGAAATCACCGCGGGAGTCAACACCGGCGGGGCGACCTGTTACTTTCTCGATCCCGACGACCACACACTTGAATTGGTCCAACCACCACCAAGGAGCTTTAGCGATGTGGATAGCACTGCACAGTCTGCTTCGTGACGGCCAGGAGCTCGGCTACGAGGCCGCGCACGAGCGCATACCGGACGACCTGCTCGCCTCGCTGCAGCGGGTGGGCATCCGCGAGTGGCGAATTTGGCGCAGCGGCGGCAATCTGTTCCATCTCGTCGACTGCGACGACTTCGAGGCCGCGCTGCGCCAGCTTGCCGACGATCCGGCCGACAAGCGCTGGCAGGAGGAGATGGCGGCCTTCGTCGAGCGGTTCGCCGAAAACCCCGACGGCGTCGCGCAAATGGCGCTGCGTCACGTGTGGACGCTCAGCGAGCAGGCGGCACCGTGATTGTCGATGCGCACCAGCACTTCTGGAACCTCGAGCGGGTCGAGTATCCGTGGCTGACCGCGCAGCACGGCCCCATCTTCCGCAGCTTCGAGGAACCCGACCTGGAGTCGCAGATGGACGCGGCCGGCGTCGACCGCAGCGTCATCGTGCAGTCGATGGACTCCTTCGCCGACACCGACTACATGATCGAGGTCGCCGACCGGTGGCCGCGGATCGCCGCGATCGTCGGCTGGGTGCCGCTGACCCGGCCCGATGACGCGGCCGAGGCGCTGAAGCGATACACCGCCGATCCCCGCATCGTCGGGGTGCGCCACCTCATCCACGACGAGCCCGACCCCGACTGGCTGCGCCGTGACGACGTGCAGGAAGGGCTGGGCGTCCTGGCGGCGCACGACCTGAGCTTCGATGTGGTGGCTGTCCTGCCTCGCCACCTGGAACTGGTACCCCATATATCGGAACGTCACCCGGATCTGCGGATGGTCATCGACCACCTGGCCAAGCCCCCCATCGCCGAGCGCGGCTGGCAGCCCTGGGCGGATCTGCTGCGCGCGGCGGCCGAGAATCCCCATGTCTACGCCAAACTCTCCGGACTCAACACCGCCGCCGACTGGGCGACGTGGACCGCCGAGGACCTGCGGCCCTACGCCGACTACGCGCTTGAGGTCTTCGGCGCCGACCGGGTCATGTTCGGCAGCGACTGGCCGGTGAGCGTACTCGCGGGCGGCTACCCGAAAGTGTGGGCCGAAACCCAACGTCTGCTGGATTCATTTACCGAGACCGAAAAAGGCAAAATTCTAGGGGGTACCGCTTCCGCGTTCTACCGCATCCCAGGTCTGGCGGGCGCCGATGTTTGACCACCTGAACGAGATCGCGCAGGGTTGCCGGATCCGCATCCCCGACGAGCACAAGCGCCCCATCGCCATCGTCGGCGCGGGTGAGATCGTCGATGTCGCGCACCTGCCCGCCTACCGGGCGCACGACCTCGACGTGCGCGGGATCTTCGACATCAACGTGGACCGGGCACGCGATGTCGCGGCACGCCACGCGGTGCCCACCGTCTATCCGACCCTGGAGGCCCTGCTCGCCGACGACGGCGTGGAGGTTGTGGACATCGCGGTCGTCGCCCCGTACCAACCCGAGATCGCCCACGCGGCGCTCGGCGCCGGCAAGCACCTGCTGTGCCAGAAGCCGCTCGCACCCGACCTGGCCACCGCTCGCGCTCTGGTCGGCGCCGCCGAGGAGGCAGGGCTCAAAGTCGCCGTCAACCAGCAGTTCCGCTGGGACGAGGGGATGTGCGCGGCCCGTGCAATGGTGCGGCGCGGCTGGATCGGCGAGGTCACCACCATGTCCTTCACCGTCGACGTGGCCACCGACTTCTCGGCGTGGAACTGGCTGGTCGAGTCCGACCGGCTCGAAATCATGTACCACTCGATCCATTACCTGGACGCGGTGCGGTCCGTGATGGGCAACCCGACCCGCGTGTTCGCCACGGCCGCGCGCCTGCCCGGCCAGAAACCGAAAGGTGAAACCCACACCATCAGCACGCTGGTGTTCGACCGGCAGAAAAGCGCCGTACTCAATATCAACCACAACAATCTCAGCGCCGATCTGCGCGCCGAATTCCGCATCAGCGGAACCCTGGGGACCGTCCACGGTACCCTCGGGCTGCTGGCCAACTACCCCCACGGTGGGCCTGACACGCTGCGCCTGCACAGCACGGTGCTGCCCACGGACGGCTGGCTGTCCTATCCGGTGTCCACCCGCTGGATTCCCGACGCCTTCGCCGGCCCCGTCGCGGGACTGCTCGACTGGATCGCCACCGGGCGGACGGCGCCGACAGCGGCCCGGGACAACCTCCATACACTAGCGGTTGTAGATGCTTTGTATCGATCAATCGACAGCGGCCACGATCAAGAACTAGAAGTGACATGACATGAATACGATGGCGAGAGACGGAAAAGGGCGGCGCAGCACCATTTCGGACGTTGCCGCACTGGCCAAAGTGGACCGCTCGGTGGTGTCGCGGCTGATCAACGATGATCCTCGGCTCAACATCCGGGACACCACCCGGCAGCGGGTGCTCGATGCCATCGAGATGCTCGGCTACCGGCCCCACGCCGGGGCACGCAGCCTGCGCACCGCCCGCACCCAGACGCTGGGCCTGCTCATCCCGGACTTCGCCAACCCTGTCTACGCCGAAATCATCAAGGGAGCAGAGCGTGCCGCGGCCAAGGTGGGCAGCGTGCTGGTCACCGGCTCGGCGACCGGTGCCGGCGCCAACACCGGCGTGTACCTCGACCTGCTCGGGCACGGCCGGGTCGACGGCCTGCTGCTCGCCGGCGGCACGATGTCCGCCTCGCAGCAGGACGAGCTGGCCCGGATCCGGCTGCCGTGGCTGGTCATCAACCAGGCCGGCCCGGGCAAAAGGCGCTACATCGCACTGGACGACCAGAAGGCCGCCGCCCTTGCCGTCACCCATCTGGTCGGGCTCGGCCACCGGCGCATCGCCCACATCGGCGGGCCGCGCGGCTCCGACACCGCCCGGCGCAGGCGCAACGGCTACCTGCACGCGCTGCGGCAGGCCGGTCTCGAGCCCGATCCCGCGCTCCTGGTCACCGCGGAGTACACCCCCGAGGGTGGCGCCAAGGCCATGACCCACCTGCTCCAGTCCTCGGCACCGCCGACCGCGGTCTTCGTCGCCACCGTGGCCTCCGCCATCGGCGCCCTGCACGCCGCGTATGAGATGTCCATAGCGATTCCCGCCCAGGTCTCGGTCATCGCGGTGCACGACCTTCCCCTTGCCGCCAGCCTCATCCCACCCCTGACGACGGTGCGGATGCCGCTGCAACACCTCGGTGCACGCGCGGTCGAAATGCTCCTCGACGAGGATCCCAACGAGGACATCCGCGAGGTGGTCAGCGAACCCATCGAACTGGTGGTGCGCGAGTCCACCGCCGCGTTGGGCGCCGGGGCGGGCAGTGCGCGTCCGTGAGGTTGTCGAGCTGCAAATGCGCAGTGCCCGCGCCTACGCCAACCCGTTCGCCGATGTCGCCCTGGACGTCCGCTTCACCGGCCCGTCGGGTATTTCCGTTGTGGTACCGGGCTTCTACGACGGTGACGGCACGTGGCGGGTGCGGTTCAACCCGCCCGAGGCGGGCCCGTGGCGATGGCGGGCCACCACCGCACCTCAGGATCCGGAACTCAACGCATCCGGGCGGTTTGATGTCGAGCCGGGCGGTGGCGGGCGTGGCTTCCTGCGCACCGAGCCGCGGACCGGCTGGGGGTTCGAGTTCGAGTCGGGCGAACCGGTATGGGTCTTCGGGGACACCGCCTACAACCTGTTCGGGTTCGCGCATTGCGGGCTGGAGGTGGACGGCTTCCTGCGGCGGCGCGCCGAGCAGGGGTTCAACCTGCTTCGCGTAAGGCTTTCGGTGAGCCCGACCTCCGACTCGCAGGAGACCCGACCGTCCATTTCGGACGAATGGCACACCCGCAGCTGCTGGCCATGGGGTGGCGACCGGGACGAGCCCGAGTTCGACCGGTTCAACCTCGACTGGTTCCGCACCGTCGACCGCGTGGTCGGCGAGTGCGAGCGGCTGGGCATGGGCCTGGAGATGATCGCCGAGGGGTGGGGATCCCAGTTCCCGTTCAACCGCAGGCAGGACTTCACCACCGAGTGGGAGGAGCTGTGGCTGCGCTACCTCATCGCGCGATACGACGCCTACTCGTGCGTGTGGTTCTGGACTCCGCTCAACGAGTACGAGTACTACCCGCACGGCCGGTGGCGCTACGCCCCGCTGGCCGACCGCTGGGCGATGCGGGTGAGCCGGTGGATCAAGCAGACAGCCACGCACGGCCACATCGTGTCGGCGCACCACGCCCACGCCGAGCCGCCCTTCGCCGACCGCTTCGCCGCCGACCCGGACGCGATCGACACCGTCATGATCCAGTGCTGGGGGACGATCGGTGAATCCGACGGCTGGCTGGCGGCGGGGATCGAGGAGCAGCTGGAGCGGATCCTGGCCGGCTGGCGCGGCAGCGCGGTGCTCTCGGAGTACGGCTACGAGCTCAACCCGAGCCTGCCGCTGAGCGACCCGCCGGATTTCCACCGCTGGTGCGACGTGCACCATACGCGGCGGGGTGCGTGGCGTGCGGCGTTCAGCGGCTACGGCATCGTGCACGGCTTCGAAAACACTTGGGGCCCTTATGCGATCCTGGACAAGGACCAGGACGGGGTGGCCCAGCTGCTTGTCCTGCGGCACTTTCTGCACCGAGTCGTGCCGTTTGCCTCGGTGCGTCCGGCGCCGGAACTCGTGGTGGCGGCCCAGTGGCCCGAGGGCTGCGCGCCGCTGGCGCTGGCCGACGCCGAGCGGCGGCTGATAGCGGTCTACCTGCCCGCCGGAGGTGAGGTCAGGCTGCACCTTCCCCGGCAGGATTACCACGCCTCATGGTTCGATCCCAGGACCGCGGAGCTGACGGACGCGGGCACGGGACCGCTGTTCTCGGCGCCGACGGCGACGGCGACCCGGGACAGCGACCGGGTTCTGGTACTTTCTTGACCGATGCGAGCCTCGTACGAACACATCGAAATGCCGTCGCAGCAGTCGTGGAAGTGCTGGACGCGCAATGAAAGCCAGTTCTCGTTCATGTGGCACTACCACCACGAGTACGAGCTGACGCTGATCACAAAAGGACAGGGCACCCGTTTCGTCGGCGACAACCTGTCCGTCTACGAGCCCGGCGACCTTGTCCTCGTCGGGCCGGACCTGCCACACACCTTCGCCTCCGCCGACGGGCACACAGAACACGAAGCCGTGGTGGCACAGTTCCTGCCCTCCATCGCCGCCGGCCTGCCGGAGTTCGCCCCGATAGCCTCCCTGCTCGCCCGCGCCAGGCGGGGGCTGCGCTTTCCACGCGACTCGCAACTGGCTCAGCTGCGCCGGCTGCCGCGGCTGCCACCCGCCGAACGCACCGTCGAGCTGCTGGCGATCCTGCTGCGGCTGGCGCGCGTCCGCGACGCCACACCGTTGGCCGGCACGCAAGACCTACCCGTACTGGACCGATCTGCCAGCACCCGGATGGACGCCATCTGCCGGCTGCTGCACGCGGAGCACACTCGGCCACTGCGGCTGGCCGAAATCGCCGCCGAAGCACACCTGAGCCCGTCGGCCACGAGCCGCTTCTTCCGCCGGACCAGCGGCATCACGCTGTCCACCTATTTGACGACCTTGCGGGTACAGACAGCGTGCTCGCTGCTGCTGGAGACCGATCGCCACATCGCCCAGATCGCCACGGACTGCGGCCTTGCCAACCTCGCCCACTTCAACCGCACCTTCCTGCGGCTCAAAGGCATTACCCCGCGGCAGTATCGAGCCGCGAGGGGTCCGGGTCCACGCTAGTCGCGCTGTGCATCAGTCGGTGGCGGGCGACTCCGACAGGGTCTGACGGACGTCACGGCGGAGGCGCTCAAGGCGCTGGATCATCAACGACAGGTCGCTCGCCTGCAGGCGGGCGCGGCGGATAAGTTCCTCCAGGCTCGCGTCCAGTCGATCGGCATCCCTGCTGGCAATGCCCTCGCCGATGGCCCGGCCATCGCTGATCAGCTGCATGTTGCCGCGGTTCATACCGCACACGTGCCCCTGCGGCAAGAACGCTAAACCTTTCCGATGAGGACAGCCGTGACTGTGGTACCCAGAATGCTTGAATCAATTTGCAACCTGGCACTGAGCATGCGCACCATCCACAGTCCCCTGGCCGCCGTCGGGTCCCCGCTGGCCGGCGCGTTCCACCCGGCCAGGAACGGCAGCGTCATGCCGGGTCCCTGGTCGACGGCCTGGCAATAGATCATGCCCGCCCGGTAGGTGATGACCAGGCCGCCGTTGCCGTGCGCATGCACGATGATGTTGGTGGCCAGCTCGGAACTGACCATCTGAACGGCGTGCACCACGTGTTCGTCGAGGCCCCAAGTCGCCGCCTGGTCGGCGATGGCTTGGCGTATCCGGCTCAGCCCGTCGACCTTAAGCGGACCGTCGACACGGATAGCCCCGGCATCGCAAGCGGCGGCCGGGGCATCGGTCATCCCCGGCCGCACAGCTGGTTCCCGAAGGGCACGCATCATCATGGCTTACCCACATTCGTCCCGTAAACCACAAGCCTTCACCTACGAGTCACGCGCTCCTTTCCCGCGACCTACCATTTGCCGCCCGCCTGCTGGCGAGTGGGCACGTTGAGGCGGTTGAACGCGTTGGTGATGGCGATGTTGAGCAACAGGGCGGCAAGCTCCTTGTGGTCGAAGTGCTTGGCGGCCACGTCCCATACCTCGTCGGGGACCGGGTCGGGGGTGTCGGCCAGGCGGGTGACGGCTTCGGTCAGGGCGAGCACGGCGCGTTCCTCGTCGCTGAACCAGGGGGTCTCCCGCCACGAGGCGACGGTGTCGACCTGTTCCGGCGTGGCGCCTTGGTGGCGGGACTGGTGGGCGCCGCCGGCCACGCACGGGGCGCATCCGTTGATCTGGCTGGCTCGCAGGTGGCTCAGCGCCAGCAGCTTGCCGTCCACCCCGGCGCCCATGACGGACTTGTTGACGGCGATCAGCGCCTGCATCGCCTCGGGGATCAGCGTCGCCGGGTTCGGCATGCGTTCGATTGACATCGTTCCTCCTTTATCGGGTGCGTTTCTGGCAGGACTCATCCGACCACCGGGACACCGGCGCTCGCGCCGTCCGTGGGACACCGTGGGACACCCGGGGCGCGGCTGAGCTGGGCAGGCGAGACTCTGTTCCGTGGCGTCGGGCTGGGACGGGGTACCGTGTCCAGGGTGTCGAGCGTCCAAGATCGCCTGCTCGCCCAGCTGACCAAGATCAAGGAGCTGAGCGGGCTCAGCCTGCGCGCCCTTGCCCGCCAGACGGGCCTGAGCAGTTCGTCCCTTTCGCGTTACCTGGCCGGCCAGCTGGTGCCGCCGTGGGAGGCGGTCGTGGCGCTGTGCCGGGTCGTGGGCCGCGATCCCCGTCCGCTGCGCGCGCTGTGGGTGGAGGCGTCAAAGGCCGGGGCCGAACCCGCCCCGCGCCGCAACGACCTTCCGGCGGACCTTGCCGACTTCACCGGGCGCGAGACCGAGGCGGCACTGGTGGAGGAGCTGCTGCGCACCTCGGGTGCGGTCGCGATCGACGGCATGGCCGGCGTCGGCAAGACCAGCCTCGCCGTGTACGTTGCGCACCGGCTCACACCGTCCTTTCCGGACGGTGGCCTCTACCTCGACCTGCGCGGCTTCACCCCCGGCCAGGAGCCGCTGGAGCCGTCGGCCGCGCTGGAACGGCTGCTGAGCGCCCTGGGGGTCGCGCACCCTCCGGCCGACACGACCGAACGCGCGTCGCTGTGGCGCTCGGAACTGTCCCGGCGGCGGGCGCTCGTCGTGCTCGACAACGCGGTGGACGCGGAGCACGTGCGCCCGCTGCTTCCGGGCGCGGGGAAGTCCGCGCTGCTGGTCACCAGCCGCAATCGGCTGGTAGACCTGGGCGAGCTGCCGCCGGTGTCCCTGGAGCCACTGTCCAATGAGGATGCTGTCTCGCTGTTCGGCCGGGCATCCGGGGTCGACCTGACCGACGCGCAGGCGGTGAACCAGGTGCTGCGGCAGTGCGGTGGGCTTCCACTGGCGCTGCGGATGGCCGGTGCGCGGCTCCGTCACCGTCCGGGTTGGACAATCGCCGTGCTGGCCGAGCGGTTGCGCGACAGCGCCGGCCGGTTCGACTCCGTGTTCGGCATGTCGCTGCACCAGCTCGACACCGTCCAGCGCCGAACGTTCCGGTTGCTGGGCGTGCTGCCGGGGGTCGACTTCGACGCGCCGGTGGCCCGCGCGCTGACCGACATGACCCCGGAGCGCGTCAACGCGGTGCTCGAGGAGCTGGTCGACGCGCATCTGGTGCAGGAGCCCTCGCCCGGCAGGTACAGGCTGCACGACCTGATCCGGCGGTACGCGGCCGACCTCGCCGCCGAGGAGGAGCCGCAGGCGGACGCCGCCGTGCACCGGGTGCTCAACCACTACCTGGCACAGGCGACGGCCCAGGACGCGGATTGGTTCGACCTCGAACATCCCAACCTGATCGCCTGCTTTGACACCGCGGTGCGCCTCGGCGCGGACGAGGTGGTGGCCGACCTGCCGCAGACCATGCGCGCCTGGTACTTCCGCCGCCGCGGCACCGACGACCAGGTGCGCATGCTCGAGGCCGCCGCGGCCGCCGCGCACCGCCTCGGCCGCCACCGGCAGCGGGCCTCGCTGCTGTCAGACCTCGGCTTCGCCCGCGCCGCCGCGGGACGGCTCGCCGAAGCGCTCGCCGCGTACGAACAGGCGGCCGAACAGTCCGGACAGTCCGGATTGGACGATGACGACCTCGCCGGGGCGCTCGCCCTGCGCACCGGTTTCGTGCGCCGGGACCTCGGCGACCTTGAGGCGGCGCGGGCCCAGTTCCGGCTGGCGCAAGGGCTGTTCGAGAAGGCGCAGAACAGCGGCGGGCAGGCCCAGGCACTGGCCTTCGACGGATGGGTGACCCTTCACCTCGGGCGGCCCGGCGAAGCCGCCGAACTCGCCCGTGCCTCGGTCGCGCTGGCCGTGGGGCAGGCCCGGATCACCGGGCTGGGCGCCCTCGGCGTCGCCCTGGCATCCGACGACCCGGCCGAGTCGCTCAAAACGCTGCAGGAGGCGTTGCAGCTCGCGGAACTGCCGCACAACAAGGCGTGGTGCCACAACAATCTCGGCATCGCGCTGCGCATCATGGGCTCGTTCGACGAGGCGCTCGAACACCACCGACGCGCCTTCGAACTGCTGGAACCGCTTGCCGAGGCACAGCTGGAGCTCGAATCCCTGCGAGCCTACGCCGAGACGTGCCGCGCGGCGGGCCGCGACGGCGAGGCGCTGGCGGTCCACGAGCGCACCATCGAGCTTGCCCGAAAGCTCGGGCGGCAAAACTAAAAGAGCCGGCCTGAGCCGGCTCTTTTGCTCCGTGGCCCCTCGCCTCAGCGCACCGCTTGCTTCACCAGTGCGGCGATCTTCTTCTCGGCGGCGCCGGTCAGCTGCGGCAGCGCGAACGAGGTCGCCCACATGGCGCCATCGTCAAGGTTCGCCACGTCGCTGAAACACAGCGTCGCGTACCGCGTCTTGAATTTGTCCGCGGGCTGGAAGTGGCAGACAATCTTGCCGTCCTTCGCGTATGCCGGCATTCCGTACCAGAGCTTCGCCGTCAGCGACGGTGCGCCGGCCTTGATGATGGCGTGCAGCCGCTCGCCGATGACCCGGTCCGGCTCGGGCATCTCGGCCAGCTTCGCCAGCACCTCGGCTTCGGTGTCCGCCTTGGCGCCGCGGGGGCGGCGGGCGGCGGCCTTGAGCTCCTTGGCGCGCTCCTTCATGGCATCGCGCTCGGCGTCGGTGAAACCGTCGTAGGACTTGGCGTTGGCCTTGTTCGTGGTGGTCGTGGTGGTGGTCATCTCAGATCTCCTTCATTCGCTTTCGCTGTGTTCCTGACAGGAGTCATCTGACCACCGGCGCGTCAAGGCCCGCACCGTCCGTGGGACACCGTGGGACACCCGAAACACCGCCGAGCTGCGCAAACAAAAGCCCCGTTCCGCGGCTCGGGCTGGGACATCGAGTGCTACGGCGTGATCAGCGTCTGCGACGGCTGCGCGATGACGGCCTGTCGGCCAGCGAGCGTATGTGCAGAAGCATCGATTCGAGGAGGGCGTTGCGCACGAAGCCATCGCGGACATGAGGCAGCAGCGCCGCCGTCTCGGCGGTCATCCACAGCTCGTAACCGACGTGCTTCAGCCCTTCGATGAGTTCATCGTGGGTGCGCTTAACCATGTCCAGATCGTCGCACGCTCTTGACCCATGAAAACAATTGATAAGCAGCGACCTGTTCTCCGCAGCCGGAAGCTGGAACGCGAGGACGGGTGCGCTGGGCTCACAGGCTTGTGTATGTCTGGCAACCGTCAAGATCGGCCGATATAAAACGAAGTCAATCGCGGGCCTGCGCGGCGAAGGGTGTTGGCCCGTTCTTGGTACCCCACCCTCCGCGCAGGGTTGAAGCTCGCGTCGCCTGGTGTTGGCCGTAGCGAATCCTTCGTTGCATGGAGCGAGGCACCCTCGCTAGTCCTGTGCGTCCGGCCGGTCAACCGACTAAGCGCACCGGGACGTGCTCGACAGGGTGCCTCGCAGGGGAGAGCGGGCAAGCTCTTGGCGCGCAGGGGGTGCGAGCCCTCGCGGGAGGCGCTTGCCCGCCCTCGTCTTATGCGGCAAGGGTTTCGGCAGTCTCGCCGTCGTTGTTCTCGCCGCCGTCCTCAGCCTCGGTCGCGGGGTCACGCATCACGGGCGTTGCCTGGCGCGTGTTGTCGCTCGGCACTTTCGGTTTCACCCCCTTTCGTAGCAGCATCCGGAGTTGGTACGCCTCAACTTGAAGCGTCGGCCGCTCGCCGTGCGGGTTGTCGTGGTCACCGAGCAAGCACTCAACGCGCCCCTTCGTGCCCGGCCCGACGATCAGCCCCACGGCATCGGGGTTGCCGAGGATGCCCAGCGCCACGACATCGCCCGTCGTCACGTTGTCCCCCTGGTGGGTTTGCCAGATCATGGCCGCCGCCGTGGCAGAGTTCGCACGACATTGCCGGATCGGCACGTCCACACCGGATCTTCCAGTACACAGTCCATGCGTCCCTCTTGTCGGCTGTGGTGCTTGGGACAGGCGCTCATCCCCGAACGTGATCGGTGCGAGCCATGGTCAACGGATCGTCTTCGGCCCGCCAGAGCACATGCGCGACAATATGTATCAGCAGGTCACGGCGGCAATCAGTGTGCTTCAATTTTCTGGATAGGCGCCGAGCATCGAGTGAAAGAAGATTGCACGCAGCAAACCGGCGCAAACTTATTGAGTACACGGCTGGCGGCACCGCAAACTCGATCACAGTAATCGACGAGCGGCGCCCAAGGAGATAACCATGTTGCATAGGCTCGGCAAGGACCCCGACAGCGGACAGGGCAACTCACCGACGCTCTACTACGACGACGAGCGTGACACCTACATATGCCAGGGGTACAGGGTGCTGGACCAGGAACGACTGTCCCAGATGGACATCCCCGAACACGAGACAGTCGTTGAACTTCCACGGCGAATGGTCCAATTCTTCCCGGAGGTCAATGGTGGCTGACGATAGCGACCCGTTTACCCCACTGTTTCGTGCGTGTACCCGCTCAGCGGTTCATCTGGAGATGCGCGACGGGTACATGCGTGACGATCCCTGGTATATCGACTGGCAGGCCGGGATCCGGCACAGCCCAACGGATCGAGCGTCGTGGTGGGCGCCTTGGCACGACCTGACGCTCGAAAGCGCGGGGCGAGGTGTGGTCATACGGCGGGCACGGGTTGTATCCGAACCAATCAGCGATTACGTGCGTTATGAGTACGACATCACGTTCACCAACATCGTCGCTGGTGAACAGGTTCGCTGGCTTCCGCGCCGACTGGCCACCGACATTGCGTTGCCGGGCAACGATTTCTGGCTCTTTGACGACGAGACCTTGCTCATCAACCACTTCTCTGGGGATGGCGACTCAACCGGCCACGACATCATCCGAGACCCGGACGTGGTGAAGCTCTGCTCAACGGCCTTCGAAATGGTGTGGGCGCGGGGCACGCCTCACGACGACTACCGCCCTGCCTGACACCAGGCATGAGCATCAGTTCCTCAAGCGCTCAACAGGCGCTGGTCACCCTCGGCGCCCGCCTGCGTGAGCTTCGGCAAGACGCCGGACTCACCGGGCGGGAACTGGCGCGCCTCGCTGGCTGGCACTCCTCCAAGGTCAGCAAGATCGAGCACGGTAGGCAGACGCCGATGGTCAACGACATCATGACCTGGTCTGCCCACTGCAAAGCAGACCATCAAACCGCCGAGCTGATCGCGGCTGTGCGTGCCGTTGAGGGAATGTATGTCGAATGGCGACGGATAAACCACAGCGGATTGCTACACACGTAGCAGCGTTTGCGGCCATTGTGGGAGCGCACTTCCCAATTCCGGGTGTACGAGTCGTTCCTGATCCCCGGAGTCGTACAGACCCGCGACTACGCACGCGCGGTCCTGAGGAGCCTTCAGCAGCGCCTCGACCTGCCAGACGATGTGGACGCCACCGCACAGGACCGTATGGAACGTCAACGCGTCTTGCACCTCTCAGAACGCCGGTTCGCAATCCTGGTAGAGGAGAGCGTCCTGCGCAGCCGGGTCGGTGGCCGCGAGGTCATGGCTGCCCAACTTGGGCACCTCCTTACGGCTGCCTCGTTGCCCTCCATCTCGCTCGGAGTGATCCCGCTGGACATAGACCGCATAGCCTGGCCAACCGAGAGCTTTTGGATCTTCGACCGTGCGCAGGTCTCCGTCGAGCTTGTCTCTGGAGACCTCACCATCACGCAAGCCCATGAGATCGCCGCATACGAACGCAGATTCGACGAATTGAGCGCTCAAGCCGTCTACGGCGCCCAGGCACGTAAGTTGATCGCGGATGCCATCGTGGCGACCGCCGACCGGGTCGAGTGACTTGCTGGCTCAACGCGACACGGTCATCTGGACCTTGAGGTGCTCACCTTCGCGGGCGCCGTGGGGTGCGCAGCCGGATCGCCTGCCGTGCCGAGGCCACCGCTGAGGACAGCCTCGGGTCGTCGCCGGTGGTGTTGACCTTCTGCGGTTCCTGCCCGGATTGATCTCTAGTCGTCAAGGCTGCCCATGGTCAGGTTGACCGTGGTCCCGGTCATCCCACTCGCCCCGTCGGAGGCCATGAAGGCCGCCACGTTCGCCATCTCCTCGAGTGTCATGAGCCGCCGCGGGTGGGTCCGGCCGGCGAGGAACTCCTGCCACTGCTCCCAGGTCATGCCGGTCGCCTTGGAGCGGCGCTCGTAGGCTTCCTTGATGGTGCGCGACTCCAGGATTCCCTGGGGCCGAAGGCCGACCACCCGGATGCCGTGCGGGGCGAGTTCGGCCGACAGTGACCGGGTGAGTGCCTCCTTGGCGGCCATCGCCGGTCCGTAGCCTCCGACCAACGGCGTGCCCATCCGCGACAGCAGGGCCGTGACCGTCATGATCACCCCCGTCTTACTTGCGATCATGTGTCTGGCGGCCAGGCGCGCGGTGAGGAAGTACGACTTGGTGTAGGCGTTGATGGGCAAGGAAAACTGCTCAGCGTCGAGCTCGGCCAGCGGCACACCGACAATGCCGGTGTTCGGGATGCCGACCGCGTTGAACGAGATGTCCACCCGGCCGGCCTTGCCGACCACAGACCGCAGGTGCCGGTCCACGGCCCGCTCGTCCAGCGCGTCCACCTGCGCCGCCTCGGCGGATCCGCCAGCATCGACGATGTCCTTGGCGATCACCTCCACGGGTGCCAGGACCCGCCCGGTGAGAAAGACTTGCGCGCCCTCACGAGCGAAGGCGCCCGCGACGGCACCCCCGATCGCACCGGCGGCTCCGTAGATCACCGCGATTTTGTCATTCAGCATCATCATGTACGTGAAGACACCGCGATGCCGGAAAACTGGGCGCCACCCAAGCGCCCGGTTCACCGCCTGGCCGGTGTCTATAGCAGGATGCCAGTGATGACCGCCGACCTGATCTCACGCGCGCGGGCCGGCGACGGCGAGGCGTTCCGCGAGCTGACCGAGCCGCACCGGCGTGAGCTTCAGGTGCACTGCTACCGGATGCTCGGATCGTTGCAGGATGCCGAGGACGCGCTGCAGGACACGCTGCTGGCGGCGTGGCAGGGCCTCGACGGGTTCCACGGACACGCCTCGATCCGCACCTGGCTGTACCGCATCGCCACCAACCGCTGCCTCAACGCGCGCCGCTCGGCCGGCCGCCGGCCCGCCACATCATGGAACATCCCCGGCGTGCAACCGCCCGAGCCGACGGGCCTGGGCGAGGTCGTGTGGCTGGAGCCGTACCCCGACTTCCTTCTGCGGGATGCGATCGGCGCACCGCTTGGCCCGGAGGCCCGCTACGAGCAGACCGAGTCCATCTCGCTGGCCTTCGTGACCGCCCTTCAGCTCCTGCCGCCCCGCCAGCTGGCAGTGCTCATCCTGCGCGACGTCCTCGGATTCCACGCCGCCGAGGTGGCCGGCATGCTCGACTCCACCGTCGAGTCGGTCAACAGCGCCCTCAAACGGGCACGGGCCACGCTGCGGCAGCGACTGCCGGCGGCCGCTCACCACCCACCGCCTCCCGCCCCCGGCTCGCCCTCCGAGGAGGCGATCGTGGCAAGGTTCGTCAACGCCTACGAGACCGCCGACCTCGACGCGCTGGTGACATTGCTTACCGACGACGTGTTCATCTCGATGCCGCCGATGCCCTTCGAGTACGAGGGACGCGACGCCGTGGCCCGCTTCTGCGGCAGCCTGTTCGGCGCGGGCCGCCGCTACTTTCTGGTGGCGGCGCGGGCCAACGGCCAGCCGGCGTTCGCGACCTATGTGCCCGGCCCGACGGGCGTGCGCGAGGGCACCGGCCTGATCGTGCTGACCCTTGCCGGCGACCGGATCCACGCGATGACCCGCTTCGACGAGAGCGTGCTGCCTTCGTTCGGGTTGCCGCGGTCACTCCCGGCGTGAGGCGGCCAGGCGATCCAGCTCAGCCTGCTTCATGGAGCGTTGCCTGGCAACGCGTTCGGGCACCAGCTTCTCCCGCGGCCCGCCCGGCACGAACTGATACCGGTCCACGCCCAGCCCGCGCAGCACGGCCCGCTCCACCAACGACAACTCCGCCGGATCGGCCCGGTCGAAGCGCATCGGCTCGGCCAGATGCACGGGCGGGTTGGTGATGTAGCGCGGCACGCGCAGCACGTTCTGCGCCTTGGCGTGCAGGATGAACGGGTGCAGCAGGTACACGTCACCGACCTGCCCGGTCGCTTCGACGAAGTCCTCGCACCCCGAGACCAGCCGCTCGAACGGAAAGGATGCCGGGTACACGCCCTCGGGATGCTCGGCGAGGAACCGGGCGACCGGGCCGACCGAGTCGGCGGCCACGAAGGTCGCCCCGCCGCGGTGCTGGACGTCCGACCACAGCACCAGGGTGAGCAAGCCCTGTTCGGGCGAGTCGAGGAAGTGCCGGAAGAAGTCGCCGTCCTTGTGCCAGCCCGGCGAGGAGGGTGAGGCCGGCTCCCACGGCCGGTCGGCGCCCTCCCAGAGATTGACGATGAAGGCATCCCTCCACCGGTACGGCTGGACCCGCTGCGCGCCGCCCACCAGGTCACACACCGCACCCCACGCCTTTGGCGCGAACTCTCTGATGTCGATGTCTCGATGACTTGGCATGTGGATCGATGACTTTTCCCACGTGTCCGGTTCATCTTCCCGGTACCCCAGCCGGGTCCAGATAGTGGACGTGTATTCCGCCGCCGCCTCCCGCGTGAAGCAGCCGCGGATCACCACATATCCACGCTCGACGAACTGTTCGGCCTCTTCCGCTGTCAGTACCCGTGTAGCGCCGCTCACACGACTCAACATATCCTGCATCGCTGGCGTCGGTACCCATGAAATGAGGAGGCAAGCTGTGAGGCGACGGGGATTGCTGCTGGGAGGGATCAGTGGGCTGCTGGCCGGCCTGCTTGTCCTCGGTGGTGCCTTGCAGTTGGGCAGGCCGATGCCGGAGATCGGTGTGCAGCTGGCCGCGCCGGCGCTGACCGCTCTGCCGGGCACGGCGCCGATGATCCCGTGGCCGAGCACCGGGCAGGCCGTGCTCAGCGTGGCCGGCGTCGGGCAATTCGGCACCTTCGGCGAGCAGAAGGCGACCCCGATCGGCAGCGTGGCCAAGGCGATGACGACCTATGCGCTGCTCAAGAAGCATCCGCTGGGGTCGGGCGAAGCGGGGCCGAACATCACCATCACCCAGGCCGACGTCAATGACTTCCGGGCGCGGATCCCGTCCGGGCAATCGCTTGTCGAGGTGCGGGTCAACGAGGTGCTCACGCTGCGCCAGGCGCTCGAGGCGGTGATGCTGCCCAGCGCCAACAACATCGCCGAGACCGTGGCCCGCTTCCACTCGGGCACCTCGGCCGCGTTCGTGGAGCATCTCAACTCGCTCGCCGCCGACATGGGCATGACCAACACCCGCTTCGCCGACGCCTCCGGCTTCGACCCGGGGACCGTGAGCACCGCCGCCGATCAGGTGATCCTCGCCGAGAAGGCGATGGCGATCCCGGCCTTCGCCGAGATCGTCGCGATGAAGTCCACCAGGCTGCCGGTCGTCGGCAACGTCAAGAACTACAACGACCTGCTCGGCGTCGACGGCGTCATCGGCATCAAGACCGGCTCGACCGACCAGGCCGGCGGCAACCTGCTCTTCGCCGCCCGCTGGGATGTCGGCCCGCTGAGCGTCACCATCTACGGCGCGGTCTTCAACCAGCCGGGCCGCAACACTCCCGAGCAGCTCGCGGCGACAAACGCGGCGGTTCGCAAGCTGCTCACCGCGCTGCGCACGGCGCTTCAGGTCGTCACCGTCGTCGCCGCCGGCACCGACCTGGGCGTGGCGACCTCAGCGTGGGAGCAGTCGACACGGGTGAAGCTTGCCAAGTCGGTCGACGTGCTCGGCTGGCCGGGCATGCCGGTGAAGGTGTCCGTGCAACCGGGCGCCGCCGCGCGGAGGCTGACCGCGGGCGAGGCGGTCGGCATGCTGACCGTGACGGCCGGTTCGTCGACGGCGACGGCGGGCGTGCACGCGGAGCGCGCTATCGACGAACCCACGCCTTGGTGGCGTCTCACCAGGTTGACGTGAAGCCCCATCGGGTTTGCCGCCCGCTATTCTGCTGACCATGCAGGACCAGATACAGGCCGGTGAATCCGCCGTGGAGGCGCCGCCGGCGCCGGAAAAGACCACGCCGGAAAAAGCCGCGCCGGAAAGGACCGCGAAGCCTCGACCGGTCTGGCTCACCTCCCTGCTGTCCGGATACTGGATCTGGCTGACCGGCCTTGCCGCCTACGCGATCACCACCGCGGTCGCCTGGATCCCGTTCGACGGGCTGGAAGGCAAGGGCGGTGGCCCACCCGCGACGATCCAGGAGCTGCTCGCGGTGTGGCACCGCTGGGACACCGTCTGGTATGTGATCATCGCCGATTCGGGTTACGAGTACGACGAGCGCGCCACCGCGTTCTTCCCGCTCTACCCGATGCTGATCCGCTACGCGAACCCGTTGGTGCCGGGCGGCACGTTCGAGGCGGCGCTGGCGGTCTCGGTGCTGGCCTGCCTGGCGGCACTGGTTCTGGTGCACCGCCTGACCGCCGAGATGCTCGGCCCCGCGCACGCCCAGCGGGCCACCTTCTATCTGCTGGCCTTCCCGACCGGGTTCTATCTCGTCGCCGCGTACAACGAGTCGCTTTTCATCGCGCTGTCGGTGGCGTCGCTCTATTTCATGCGCCGCGGGCGGTGGTGGTATGCGGGCATGTTCGCCGGCCTCGCCGGGGCCACCCGGATGGCCGGTGTCATGCTTGCTTTGGCTTTCATTTATGAGTACCTGCGGCAGCGCGGCTGGCGAGGGATAAAGCTGGACGCGCTGGGGCTGGCGTTGGTGCCCACCGGTTTGGCCGCGTACCTGTTCTACTGCTACCGCGTCTTCGGCGACGCGCTGCATTTCCTGGAGTCGCAGAAAGCCTGGTTCCGCTATGGCTTTCAGCCCCCGTGGACCACGGTGATCGAGGTGGTCGAGCTCATCGGCAACACCGGCCCGTTCTCCGCACCCACCACCACCCGCAACATCATCAACCTGACCGTGGCCCTTACCGTCCTGCTGCTGCTCGTCGCCGCGCTCGTCGGCCCGTGGAAACTCGGCCGGGACCACGCCTATCTCGTGATCTTCGCCGCGACCATCATCTTGATGCCGCTGTCCAATCCCCTGCGGTCGGACTACCCGCTCAGCTCGATGTGGCGCTTCGCCCTGGAGTGCACGGTCATCTTCATGGTGTTCGCCCGGATGGGCCGGGATCGCGTCTTCGACCGCGGCTATCTGGCCATCGGCCTGATGATGCAGGGCGCCATGGTGGTCAGCTTCGTCCACGACCAGTTCGTCGCCTAGTGACCGGGAGGTCAATGGGCCGCGTGTGCCGCGAGGAAGATCTGTGCCATCGCGCTGGCCAGGTCGCCGGGGTCGTTCGAGGCGGCGGCCCGCCCACCGGTGGCTTGGGAGATGTCGTTGAGCGCCGCCATGTCCGCGTCGGCCCCGTACCCGATGCAGAACACCGGAACCGGCCGCTGCGGATCGCGGCCGGCGTTCAGCCGGGACAGGAACTCCGAACGTGGCGTGGTGAACCGGGTGTCCTGGTCACGCCCGTCGGTGAGCGCCACGACCATGGTGACCGCGCCGGGTCTGGCCAGTTGCCGCATCGTGTCCACCCCGCGCAGCACGGTCTCATAGAGCGGTGTCCCGGCCCGTTCGTAGGCGCTGTAGGTCTCAGCCTTGCGGCGCACCGCCTCGCGGCGGGGCACGCCACCCACAGGTTCGTCAAGCGGCCCGAAGGATACGGCCTCGACGTACGGCGGGCTGCCGGGTGCCGGCGTCGCGAACAGCCACACGCCGACGCTCGTGTCCAGACCGAACAGCTGTGCGGCCTGCACACCGGCGGTGCGCAACAACGCCGCCTTGGTGGTCAGCTTCCCGCTGCGGTCGCGCACCTCATCGTTCATTGATCCGGATGCGTCGAGAAGGATCAGTACCTGGTACGCCAGCCGTTCATACCTCGCCCACTGCGCGGCGCGGTTGGTGACGAGGGCGGGATCGGACGGGGTTGCCACGGCGGCCGGGTACCCGGCCATCAGCCCATCGACGAGTGCCGGGCTCACCGAAGGGCTGTTGGCGTCCGTCCCGGGCCGGAATCCGTGCTCGCGGATGGTCGCGGCGAACCGGGTCGAGTGAAAGCGTTCGATGAGGCTGGCGGCGATGTCCTTGAGGTCGCGGTCGGCCGCGGCGGCGGGCGAGAGCGCCAGCGGATAGTCGGCCTCCATCAACCCGTCGCCCGGATAGATCGCGGCGAGGGGTACCGCCGGCTTCTTTGTCTGGTGGGTCCAGAGCGCCTGTTCGGTGACTGGAAAGGCGCCGATCTCCCGTACCGCCTGCGCCGGGTCGGACATCGCCTCCAGCCGTTGCAGCAACGCGGCCGGCTCGGCGTCGGCCTCGGCGAGGCGGCTGCGCAAGGTCAGCGCACGCATCTGGGCGATGCCCTGGTCCGGTGTGGTCTTCCCCATCGCGGTGTGCACGCCGAGCACGGCGAGCAGCCCCGCCGCGCCGCGCATCGGGTGGCCCATGCTGAAGCGGAGTTTGCCCGCGACCGTTGCCGCCGTGAGCTCGGCCCAGCCGGGCTGGCGTTGCGGCCAGCCGAGCGACTCGGCCACCGGCCGGGGCAAGGCGACCACGATGGGCGTGCGGACTAGCGACACCACCGCCTTTTCGGCGTAGGGCGGCGCGTCAGGTGAGGCGGCCGCGGCCGATGGCCCGGGTGTCGCGGACGGCGTAGGCGCCAGGCGAAGCCAGGCCGATGAGGCCGGCACTACGCCGTCGAAGTTGCCGCCGGTGAGGATGGTCGCGGTCTGCCCCGGCTCCAGCGGGGTTATCGCCACGGTGGGGCAGGCGGCGACGTCCACCTCCGCCGAGGCCCGTTCGACGAGCGGCGCTACTTCGGGCGCCACGGCGAGCCGCAGCTGTACCTGGCGCGCGCACCCGGGGGGAACGGCGGTTGGCCGCCCATCGTCGACCAGCCATCTGTCAATTCCAAAGTAGACTCCGGTGCCGAGCAGCAGCACGAGGGCGAGCGCGCCCGCGATACGGCCGATCCAGCGCGACCCGCCGGCCGTGCGGCGGTGATGCCCTGCCGCACGAGCCGCGGGCACCGGGCTCGACGGCCCCGCACGGAACCGCCCGGCCGGCACGACCGGCTGATCGGGCCACTCCTCGGCGAGCGGCTCGGTCGCGGGCGGTCGCCGCGGCGGGATGCTGGACTGATGGCCGGTCTCGGACGTCCAAGTCCATGGGGGTTGCCCGCCCCGCCCGTCTTCCTGAGCCATGCCGAAAACGCTACACCGAAGAGATCTCCTGATGTCAATGGGGAGATATTCCCATGCTCCCATTGAATTCCTCTCGCTGCGAAGGGGGTGCCGGCGGGGCTTAGCCCAGGGGGTCGCAGAGGACGGGGTCGCGGACGATGTCGGCAAGGCGGCGCCACATGTCCCGGAAGTGGGTCATCTGGCCGAGGGCGCTCTCCAGACCGTTGATGGAGACATTGAGGTTTCTGATGGTGGTGTCGCGCTGGGCGACCACCGCCTGCAACCGGCTGATGTTGTCGTAGTTGAAGGCCCCGGCCGGTATCCCGCGGAAGGAGTGGATGCTGTTCATCACCCACGAGTACTGCGGTGTGCCGCCCCACAGCCGGAAGCCGAGGACGTTCACCACACCCTTGTAGTAGGAGATGACTCCGGCCTGGTACCGGATCACCCCCGCCTGATACCGGATGATCTGCTGCTGCCTTGCCACGACGGACCGCAGCCGGCTGATCTCGCGCTGCTGCGCCACCACCACCCGCTCCAGGTAGGCGACGCGCGCCTGGAGCCGGCGGATGATGCTTGCCTGCCGGGCGATCTCGGCCTCAAGCGCCCGGGCGTAGCTGATCAGCTTGTTGATCGCCTTCTGCTGCTTGCGGATAATGTCCTGTAGTTGCTCGATGTGGTTGGTCAACCGTCCGATGTGGGCGATGAGTTCCTTGTTCTGCTGGCGCAGCATCGCGTTCTCGGTCTCGACCCCCCACGTGTAGGACGACATCAGGCCGCTGGGGTCGGCGAAGCTGGTGGGGTTGTTGACCGAATAGCTGTAAGGGTTGAGCGACTTGGGTTTCTTCGTGTCGAACAGCGGGTCGGCGGAGATGAACAGCGGAGGTCACCGCGAACGTGCTGTCCTGCGCCACCTCGGCGACGTCGAAGGTCAGAGTCTTCGCGTCCAGGTCGTTGCGCGCGGCAACGGGCCTGCCCGCAGGCAGCGACACCACCCGCAGCCGCTCGGCATAGCCCGCGCGCCGCCGCCGGAAACTCCGACCGCTCCGGCTCCAAGCCCACGCTTTGCGCAAGTGGCGCCGAAGGCGAGGACTCCTGCCACGCGATGGGGGCACTGTTCCCTGTACCCCCCGATGATGCTGAAACCGCCGCAGACTCCGCAACCACCAGAGTCCCCGCCACGAGCGCCGGCCCAAGAATCCACGCCAGCGCCCGCCCCAAACTGTCACGTGTCATGGTCGGCAAGGTAGCCAGGGCGGCTCACCCAAAACGCACGCAAATCCTCACCGGGCCATGCCAAGCCCGGGGTGGGTGTGGCTAGGCGCAGGTGTCAAGCCAGCGCCGTATCGCCGCCTTTTCCCACGGTGGCGTGGTTCGCCACTCGGCCGTCCGGGCACCATGCTGCCGGAAGGGTTCCGCGCGGCAGGGGTCTGTGACCAGGACACAACCGATCTGGCCCTCCCAGGTATCGCCGCGCACGATGACCTTCCCGTCGAGCGAGAGCATCACGAAGCCGGGCCGGCACGACCCGTTGCCCAATGGCCCTGCCGCGCCGGCTCCCATGATGTCCCACTCGTCCATCAGCTTTACCCTTACCCAGCGCCAGGTCTGGGCATCGGCGACCTCACCGGTGTCGAGCCCGACATGGAACTGGCGATCATCCTCGGCAAACAACTTGCCCTCGCGCGAAAGTCGCATCCACGCCTCATTCGCACGCGCGGGCAGGTCAGGCAGGTCCATCGAGAGCATGGCGACCTGCCTGACCTCACACGGCGGGGTTGCGTTGGCGAACGTTGCCAGCAGCGGCGGAATCAGCGGAGCATCCGGGTCGGCCAGCTCAAGGTAGAGCAGTCCGGCGGCGCTCAATTGATCCGACAAGCCGACCAGCATCGTCCGTTCACTTCCCCTTGTGATTCAGTCGCTATTCCGGGATGTTCCGGTTGGCCCAAGGATAGTCGATTATCTGTTTGTAGTTGTGTGATCCGTCCGGGTGCCGCCCAAAGTAGGCAATCTTTCCATCCTTAACCATCACGCGCGCTTGACTGAGCGGATTGCCGTTGTCGTAAATCGGGGAGTTCACCCACCACCGGCCCTTTCGAACGTCGGCGAGGTTCAGGAAGAAGTCGGGCTGGTTGTTCGAGATACGCTGCGGGTAGTTGGGGTCGGCCATCAAGCGATTCACGATGTCGTGAATGTCGTCCGGCGTTTCGTAGTAGGCATGGGCGTTAGCGCTTCTGTCGTTGACCTGCTTCGGGTCATAGGGGTCGTCCTTCCACCCCAGGGCCGGCGAGCCCGCGCCACCCTGGGTTCCGCAGTTGTGGACAAGGACCGGTGTGCCGCCGGTGACGACGTAATAGGTGTGGATGTCGTCGACGGTGAGGTCACGCATCACCTTGCGACCGTGGAAGTTCCGGACGCCGGTGACGTCCAGCAGGGTGCCTTGCGGGGTCCGGAGTTTGCTCGCACCGGGTTGCAGGTTTGCGGCGTAGACCCAGTCGCCGGTTGACTCGTCCCAGATCGGGTGGTGCTGGGTGGTCTTGAGGGTGGAGACCGATCCGGTGGTGTCTCGCAGCTCGACGTCGGTCAGGGCGGTGTCGTCGTTGACGTGCAGCGCGGTGACCGGCTTGGGCTCGGTGACGCCGGTTTCGGGGTCGGTGGCGACCACCTTGTCGCCGATCGTGATGTCCTCGATCGCCTTGGTGGCGCCGCCGTAAAGCAGGACCGGTGTCCTGGGGTCGAAACTGTGTACCGGACAGCCCTTCGGAACCGTCGGCGGGGTGTCCAAATTCTTACCCGCGCCCTTGGCTGCGTCCGCGATGTCGTCGGCGTACTTGGCGCCCTTGCCAAGTGCGCCAATGACCCGGCCGCCGGGGACGAGCTCCGCCATGCCCATGGCACAGTCGGGGGACATGCCCTGCTTACAGGTCTTGTAGGTTTCGATCGCGCCGACCGCCGTCGCCGCGGCGCCGAGGAACGGTGCCGCGACTTGCAGTGGCGGGATCACTGCGCAGGCCATGGCGGCCACGCCCAGCACGGTGGAGATGGTGCCGGCGTTGTCGTAGACCCACGTGCCGGCCGCCTTCACCGCGTTGGTCACATTGGTCGTGACCTTGGTGACGGTGTTGGCTACCTTGTTCGCTATCTTGTTAGCCCAGTCGGGCCATAGACCGTCGGGGTCGCTGGCGGTCATGGGTGCGTTGTTGGCGTAGTTGTACCCGTTCATCTGTTGCGGGTCTTTGACATCGATCACCGGATCGACGGAGATGAACCTGCCGATGAGTGGGTCGTATTCACGAGCGCCCAGGTGTGTCAGGCCGGTGTTGTCGTTGGTACCCCCGACAAAGCCCTTGTCCATGGCGGAGGGCCAGGCACCGGTGGTCTGCCGCAGGTTCCCGAACGGGGTCTCGCGGCGGATGGAGATGGCCTGGCTGACCGCGTTGACGGAGGCCTGGGCGGTGCCGTGGTGGTCACCGGACAGCCAGACGATGCCGTCGGCAGCCGTGCGCATCGCGACGGTCAGATCGACGTGCGTGTAGTAGCGGGTGCACTTCTTCGCCCCGCCCGCGTTGGTGTGGCGCAGTTCCTGACCCGGAAGGTAGAGGGTCTTGCCGGTGGGGTCGATGCGGACCAGCCGGTTGCCGTCCACGTCATAGATGTAGGTGGTCGGACCTGTCGAGTCGGTGGCCTTCGCCAGACGACCCTCGGCGTCCCACTCCAGGACCTGCTGACCTGAGGCCTGCGTGGGCCGCTCCTTCATGTTGCCGGAGGTGTCGTACTTGTAGATGCCCGTCTTGGTGCCGGTGTTGTCGACCGCCGAGGTGCCGGTCAGCTGGTGTTTGCCGGCCGGGATGGTGTAGGTGGTCTTCTTGTCACCGGTGGCGGTGCCGTGCTCGACAAGTTCGGTGCGGCTTCCGGTGGTGTCGTATTTGAAGCTGTGCCAGTACTTTGACGGTCCGCCGAGCGCGGCCGTGGTGGGGTCGGGGTTGCAGTTGCCGTCGGCGGGTGTCCACGCCTCCTTGACCTGGCGCAGGTGGTCGGTGCGGAAGCACTGGTGGTCACCGGCGGTCAGATCCGAGATCTTGATGACGTTGCCGGCGGGATCGTAGGAGAACCGCTGATCTGCCACGGCTGTGGGCGCGGTCTGCCGGGTGGTCCAGATCTGGGCCAGCCGGCGAGTCTCGGTCTCGTAGGTCCGGGTCACGTCCAGCATCGGGCCGTTGTTGTTGCGCAGGTGGATCGCGGCCAGTTCTCCGTAGCTGGTGTACTGCGTGCCCGGCGTGCCGTCGATCAGGTTGGCCACATAGGTGGTGGCACCCAGGCTGGTGTCCAATGTGGTGGGCTTGCCCAGGTTGTTGTAGCCGTGGGTCAGCTGCTCTGTCCCCAGATCGCCCATCGCGGGGATGCGGGTGGTGGCCGAGGACCCGTCGGGGTTGTAGGTGTAGGTGTAGATGTACGAGCCGGCCAGGTCCGGGTCGGCGATGCTGTATTTGGTGTTGGTGGGCTTGTAGTCGGTGGTGTAGCCGGTGTGTTCCTTGATGTACTGGCCGCCGGGGTCGTGGCGGATCGTCTTGACAAGTTGGCCATAGACGTTGGTGCCGTTGGAAAGCGTGTCATAGATCCATTCGGCGCGCAGCGCACCGGTCAACGGATTCGTGCCGTCGTGCATCGACTTCTTGCGGCCGATCGCGTCGTACCGATAGGAGATCGACTGGTTGTTGCCGTTGGTGGTCGACTCGACGTCGCCGAAGTCGTTGAACCGGGTGATGGTGGTGCCCTTGTCCGGGTCGATGTTCTGGACTTGGCGGCCCTTCAGGTCGTACTTGTACTGCCAGACACTCCCACCGGCGTCGGTGAATTTGATCAGCTCGTCCTTGTTGTTGTACTCGAAGGACGTCTTGTCAAACCCGGTATCGCTGCCCGGCGCGATGCCGGCGTGGTAGTCACGCCGCTCCGTGGTCTTGCCTTCGGAGTTGACGATCGTCGAGGTGGCCGTCCCGCCCTGCGGCGGCCGCACATCGGTGCGATCACCGCCATAGGCGGTCGTGGTACGCCACTGCTCCGTCCCGCCCGGGCTGCCCGGCGGCGCGTCCACCTTGTGGACGACCGCCTTCTGCCGCCCGGCACCGTCAAACTCGGTCACCTTGATGGCGGGGATGTTGCCGGTCGCGGTGAACGTGTCGATCGACGGCGGCACCGGCTGGCCAGCGGGGTTGAAGGCCCGGTAGTTGTCGTGGCTCTTGAAGATCCGACCGGTGCTGTCGTAGAAGGTGTCGGTGATGACCGCGCCCGGTCCGCCGGTGTGGTCCGAGTCCTGGGTCTGGCGCAGGCGAAGCAGGCTGTCGTGCAGCTTGTACGAGGTGATGTAGCCGGTGCCCGCCGGGTTGAGCCGCTTGGACACGACGGTGGTCGCGGCGTTGTTGCGGATGTGGTACTCGTAGACGATGCTCGCCGTGTTGGACCGAGCCCGGTTGGCCAGCCATACATGGGTCAGGCGACCCAGGCCGTCGTAGGCGAGTTCCACCTTGCGCCCGTTGACATCAGTCGTCGTGGTCGGCAAACCGTACGCCGGCTCGAACAACGTGCTCTTGGTCCAGTCCAGGTGGCTCTTCTCTGTGCTGCCGGTGACCGGACCGCCGGTCGCCGGAATGAAGGTGGACGTGGTCTTTGCCCCGCGGATGTCCCACGACTCGAGCACCCGCCCATGCACATCATGCGTCGCTCGGCTGGCGACCTGGTGGGTCGGCGAGCCACCGCTGAACGCCTTGAGCATCTCGGTCTGGCTGACCAGACCACGGCTTGGGACAGCCGTGTTGTCGCCGGTGGTGAAAGGCTTCTGGTCGTAGAGCGTCTTGGTGTCGGTGAGGACGTCGGCGTCAATGAGCCCGCCCGCCGCCACCTTGGTGCAATCGACGGCGAAAACGCGCGTGCGTGCGGTCTTGTCGAGAATCCACGCGCTGGTGTTGCGGACGTAGTCGGTCAGGGTGCACTTCTCATCGCCCGTTGCCGACTCGCCAAACGCCTCTACCTTGACCGCCATACCGTAGGCGTCGAAGTCGGTCACGGTCTTCGAGGTCCGATGTGGACGTCCGCGGTCGAGCGCTGTCCGGCTGTGGGCCACCCGCGTGTTGACGAACCGTGCGTGGACGGTGGTGCCGTCAAGGGTGCGGCTCGCGCTCGCCGCGGACTGCCACGGCTCACTGGCCGTGGCCGAGACCTCCGGGCCGGGCTGGCCGTTGACCAGACCGTTGTAGGTGATGGTCTCGCGCACCTGTCCGGCGAAGGCGTCCTCGTCGACAGTGGCCGGGACGTTGCCTATCGCGATCGCGGGCAGGCTCACAGTTCTTGTGCCGGAAGGGAGTTTGTCGCCGTGCATGCCACGGAAGTAGCGCCGCTCCTCCACCGTTTGTGGCCCGTCGGTCCCGTCACCCTTGATGGTGCGCACCGTGCCGAAGCCACGCCACACAGACCAGGTCTTGTAATCCTTCTTGGTCATCCCGTCTTCGTCCGCGTAATGCCACGCCGGGTCGCCGAGGTAGTCGTAGTGGGTGATCGCCCGGGTGGACGAGCCGAAGATGTCGGCCTCGACCACGTCCTTGATCAGGAACTTCTGGAAGAAGTCGTCGATGGGATCCTTGTGCCCGGGCGGGATCCACTTCACCGGATAGCACCGTAGGGTGTTGTTTTGAAGATTATCTTTATCGGGTACCCGAGAGCCCGCCACGCAATCTTTATCGCTATAGGTGAGGGTTACTTTGCCACCCGATTCCGAGGTGATGGTGCGCATCCGGAACTTGTTCATCGCCGGGTACTGATCCCCGGCCGTGTCGACCCGGTTGGGCTTGTACTCACCGACGAAGGTGATGTCCGGGATCGTGGTGGTCGACCCGACGTGACCGGCATGCGAGATCTTGTCCAGCCACAGGGCGGCGGTGATGGAGTCGGTGGGGTCGGGGAACGAGTGCGACAGCGTCCACGTCTCCACGTCGCGATAGCCGGTACCGCCCCACACCTGGGTTTTGATCGAGGTGAGCCGCTTCTTGGTCCAGAACGAGGGCGAGGTCTGCCACAGCGCACAGGTGTCGGCGGTGCACTCCTGGTCCATCGGCACGTCCGGCCAGTTCACCTTGTTACCACAATCGGTGAAACACCGATCCGACACGCCGAACAGCACCTGCATCGGCGCCGGACCGGACCCGCCGGTCCGCGTCCCGTACTCGATCTTCTCCAGGTAACCGGCCCGGTCGTAGACCGTGTCGTCCTCCCGCTTGTTGTTACGC
>DASUXL010000372.1:0-8096 GCA_036377915.1 Candidatus Limnocylindrales bacterium | reverse complement strand
GTCAACGCGGCGTTCCAGGCGTTCTGGATGGCAGTGCCTGCCGACCTGACGGCGTTGGCGATGCTGGTCAGGATGTTCTCGAAGAACGCCCAGATCGAGTTCCAGATCGCCGTGCTCTGCTGCTGTATCCAGAGCATCGCGTTGTTCCACCAGGCCTTCAGGCCTTCGACGGTCTCCTGTACGTCGGCCTTGATTTCATTGAAGATGCCCTCGAAGAACGCCCAGATGGCGTTCCAGATAGCAACTGTGGTGTCACGTACCCATGCCAGTGCGGTGTTCCACGCCTCCTGAATCCAGTTGCCCGCGGCCCGCACCCCGTCGGCGATGGCCGAGAGGATGCCCTGCAGGAACTCCCAGATCGATGTCCAGACGGCGACGATGAGCTCCCAGATGGCCGTGAAGATCGACCCGATGAATAGCCGCACATCCTCGAAGAGAGCGATCGCCGTGTTGACGAAGTTCATGATGATGTTCTTGGCGTGCTCGAAGGCACCCTCGAAATCGCCGGAGAACAGGTCGGCAAAGAACCCGATCACTTCGGTCAGGTGCGTGATGACGAAGTCGAGAACCGTGCCGACGATCTCCATGAAGCGCTCGAAGACCGGGGTGAGGAACTCGATGATCGGCGCGAGCCGGTCGCCGAGGGCACCCGCGAGGTTCTGGATCTCCTCCCACAGGGTCGCCAGCTTGGGGGACAGTTCGTCCCAGATTTCCATGAACTTGCCGGCGACCACGGAGACCAGGTTGCCGATGGCGTTGCGAAGGTTCTCGCTGTTCGCCCACATCAGCGCGAAGGCGGCGACTACCGCAGCCACCGGCAGGGCCGCGGTGCCGAGGAAGCCGCCCAGCGCGACCAGCGCTTTGCCGAGCGCCCCGACGAGAGTGACGATCGGGCTGATGAAGCCACCGAACAGGAGCAACGCCAGCCCGATAGCGGCGATCGCCGAGCCCAGCTCGCTGCTGGTCACCTCAGCGATGAACGCGGTGAACCGCTCCAGCAGCAGCCCGATCTTGTCGGCGACCGTCTGGATCACACCGCTGTTGACCATGTTGGACAGGATCTGGTGAATGTTGTCCATGATCTGGGTGAAGTGGGGCCCGGCACCGTCGGCGATCTGCCCGAGGATCGCGAAGAGGTCCCCGAGGATCCGGCCGAAGGCCTCCCATCCGGCAATGAGCCCCTCGACATCCAGGTTCAGCAGCCAGTCCCCGAAGGCCGGACCAATCTTGCCGATCCAGCCGAACATGGCATCGGCCAGCCGGGTGATGTTGTCCATGACCTTGGCAAGGGTGCCGTTGGCCTCCGCAGTCGCCAGGGCGGAGGCCGCCCACTCGCCGAACCGCTGGAAGGTCGAGCCGACCAGTTCGATCATCGGCTGGGATGCGTCCCACAGGATGAGCATTGAGGTGGTCAGGCCCTGCAGTCCGGCCGAGAACTGGTCGATGAAGCGGGCGTTCTGGTCCAGGATCGAACCCAGCCGGGTGATGTTCTCCGGGATCGCGAGGGTGTTGCCGATGCCCTCGAACATCCGACCGAACGCCTCGCCGATCCGGGTCAGCGGCCCCTCGATGGCGGGCAGCACCTTCTCGGTGATGGTCGTCGCACCGGCGGCATAGCCCTCGGCCATCGCGTCGGCAACCAGCGTGCCGATCCTGAAGCCGACTTCCTTCCATGCGGCGTCACCGGCGGCAAGGCTTTGCGCGCCGGACAGGAAAGCCGCGGCCAGCAGCCCGCCGGCCAGCAGGGTCGAACTCAGTGCGGCGGTGAGGGCTCCTGCGGCCGCAACGCCGAGCGCCGCGGCGGCGCCGAACGCACTGGGTGCGGCCAGGGCGAGCATGGAGACGATCGCCGGCCCGGGTCGACCTGCGCCGAGGCCCAGCCGGAACTCACTGGCCAGGTTCTTGCCGAGGCCGTTGCCGAAGCTGCTGAACAGCTTGCCGAGACTGTTCCGGTCCCGGCCGTGCTCGCCCCGGATCGCCCTGCCGAAGCTGTCACGGATCCGCCGGCCAAAGCCCTGCTCGACGCGGTCGCCGATGCGCCTACCGGCGGCGTCGGCGTCTCGGTCCGCACTGGCCGCGCCACGGCGCACCTCGTCGCGGATGTCACCGGCGAGGTTGCTGGACCGGACGCGAACCAATACAATCGCGTGCCCGACGATGGGCATATGAGATCTACCTCCTCCCACCGGCTTTCGCGAGGTGCGGTGCTACGTCTTCGATTTCTTCCGGATGCTCCTTGAAATGCTTCAGGTCTCGGGCGATGCGCGCCATCTGCTTGTGCCACTCCATGCGCGCCTCACCTTCCTCTCTGGTCAGAGAGGCACGCTCCTCTGCCCAGTGCTCGATGAGATTGAAGGCTCGACAGGCGTCAAGCGCGAGTACGTCAAGACCGCGCCCGGCGCACCATCCCTCGAAGGAGACCCACTGGAGGTCGTCGGTGATCCAGCGCCCGAGGACGGCCCAGTAGGGCGCTCGGCATACGCCTCACCCAGGTAGTCGGCGATCTCCATCATCGTCTCGACGTCGATCATGCCGTCCGCCGAGGTGCCGTCCAGCATGGACCAGAACAGTTCCTGTTGGGCAGGGACGATCGCCGCTCTCAGAAGATCCTTGACGATCTTGATCGCGCCCCGCCCGGCGGCGATGCGGTCCTCGTCGCTCCCGTCCGCGTCCGGCGCGGCCAGATCGCTGAAAGCCAGGATCAGACCGCCGGGAATCGAGGGCCGGCAGTCGAACCGCAGCAGGTCGCCGTTCTCCTTCTCGACCTCGAAGTACACCGCCGCCTTGCCGGTTTGCCGCCGGAAGACCTTGCCTGCCATCGCCACTCCTCATCCGTCATCGGACGCCGCAGCGTCCTTCTCATCCGCCGACGACTTGTCGGCGTTGTCGCACACCGGGCACACGGCCACGGTGTAGTTCGGATCGGCGGGCGTGCCGACCCTCCGCTGCTCCCGCACCTGGCGAGTGTTGCAGCAGTGGCAGTTGCGCGTCCGATTCAGCGCCATGCGGTCCATCAGCGCCACGCTGCCATCCCCAGCGCCGCACCCTTCATACCCCAATGCGTCGCGGGGTTGCCGGGATGGAACACGCGGCGCCGGTACACGACCCGTCCTGCCTTGGGCCAGTAGAAGACCATCAGGCCGCGGGCGTTGCCCGGCCTGGGCAGGATCTGGTGCGGTCGCGTGCCCTGGTCCTGCCACCACGCCACCCCGATCACGCCGAACTGCTCAGGGTTGGCGCCGACCGAGGTCTGCAGCCCGCCGGCCCAGCGACCACGGCCGCCGATCTCGATCGAACGGACCAGCGCGCCCGTCTTCCGCGGCGCGATGAGCTTCTGGTAGCGCTTGATGTGCCGACACAGCTGCAGCGTGGCCCGGCCGATGTCGCCGCTCCACGAGGCCATGTACTCGATGACCGGGCGGTACAGGGTGATGAACACGATGGCCATCAGATGCCCCCGAACGCCGGTGTCCGGAAGGACACGGTGGCCGACTGCAGGCCGCCCTCGGCCGCTGGCGTTTCCACCAGGACGTCCGCGACCTCCTGCAGGCTGCCGACCACCTCCAGGAGGATCTCCGCGTCGTCCGAGGCCAGCTGGGCCGCCTGCATCATGGATGCAGGCGTAGGTAGATCACCGGCCGCCGTCGGCACGGCGGGCGTCTTGCGGGTGATGATGATGCCGAGCTGGGCGGCCCAGCGTGCACGCTCGCAGGCGATCATCCCTTCGCCGGCCGGGTCCATCGTCCAGCCGCCGACGAGCACCGCCACCTGCGGACAGTCGGCGGGGATCGGCGCCATGTAGATGACGCGGCGGTCCGGGAGCGGAATGCCCAGGCCCGCAGCCGAGGTCTCGACGACGGTGAGCAGCGCCCGCGCCATGGTGAGCAGCGTCGTCGTGGCCGGTTGCGGGTCCAGCGATTGGTCGGGCGAGGGGGTCGCATAGAGGGTCATGAGGGCTCCTCATAGGCTGGACGCCCGACCCTCTGTTGATCCGGTAGCAGGGGGTCGGGCCTGGCGCCCCGGACCTTGCACCCGCTCGGCATAAGCGAATCGCCCGGGGACCTCATGCCACCACCCCGGTTGCGCTCATGGTGGCGGTGGCGGCCACGCTGGACATGAGCAACGGTGGGAACACCTCCCTGGCGCCGACCAAGGAACGCACTACGGGCGGCGGCGCGTCCGGCGTGTAGACGGCGGACGCCTGGCGAGATCGTCGGGGGTTGACCGACCGCAGCCAGATGTCGACGTCCGGCAGGCCGGTGGTGCCGCCCGGCTGGTCGATGGAGAGCGGGTCACCGACGTCGTAGGAGATCCCTTCGCGGGTGACGCTGGTCGTGCGCAGCGGCAGCCGACAGGAGCCGCAGTCGTCGCACGGCGACACCCGCAGGTACAGCTCGTGCGCCAGGCTGACGACGGCCTGCCGGGCGGAGGCGGTGATCGTGGAGCCGACGTCGTAGGCCAGCCGCAGCCGCTGCAGATCGGGGCAGCGGCACTGCAACTGCAGGTACACCAGCGCGTCCAGCGTGGCCCACGCATAACCCTCGGGTGCGACAGCATCGGCATCGACGAACCGCACGTTCCCGCCGTGCTCGACGGCGCCGGCCAGGTGGGTGGACAGCCCGCCGGGGCCCGCTACATACAGGCCGACGATCCGACGCAGCGGCTGCAGCGACGGGGTCAGTCGGGAGACGGTGGGGTAGCAGACGTAGTCCTCGACGACCTGCAGCGCCGGGTGCACCGCGCCGGCGGTGAGTTCGGTCAGGATGTCGCTGGCCTGCGCAACAGCGTCGGCGATGACGTCGATCTCGTCCGGGTCGGTGGGCGGCTGAGCGAAGTGCTCCGAGTGCGGGAGCCTCCCCCAGAAGCCGGAGACGACGGCGCTGCGGGTCCGCGGGTCGAGCGCATCCAGCCACATCATGGCGTCATGTGCGACGACGATGAGGAGAACACGGGCACCGCCCTCCTCATCGTCATCGGTAGTGCTACAGCGCGGGAGTGCTTAGGGATGGACGCCGGCCACCCACGCGCTGCCATTCCAATGCGCGCGGCTGGCGTCGGCCAGGTTGATGAATTGGCCCTGCGTCCAGTTGGTGCTGGGAATCGCCGTGACACTGGACAGCCCAGCAAGGTTCGCCGCGTTGGCGGCACCAGTGGGTCCATAGAACCCTGGCTTTCCGGCGGTAGCGGTCGTCGGCGCCGGAGGCGAGGCCGCCTTGCGACCCTGCTCCCAGCTGTTCCCATCCCAGTACGCCTCGGACGAGTCCCGCAGCACCACGTACTGCCCGGTTGTCCACGCAGTCGTGTTGCCCAGCGCGCCGGCGTTCGTCAGCTGCTCCAGGTTCAGCGGCCGCGTCCCGTTCACCGGCGTGATGGTTGCCGGGATCCCAGCGACGATGGCCGTCAGCGCGATGCCCTGGTTCACGAAGCACCCGTTGAGGCCGACCGGCGCGTCGACGGACCTGGCGTACGCGTAGGGCCGGTCGGCGTAGGCGGGGAACGCCCAATCCCAGGCGTCGGACGCCGGCAGCGGGACGACCCCACTGGTGTCCAGGTTGGGACCGGTGCCGAAGGCGGCGTTGCCGCCACCGACACCGGCGAACACGGTGGCCAGCGCACCGTTCTCCACCACACGGTCGCCGTCCAGCGCGAACTGCTGGTAGGGGAAAAGGTAGTGCCAGTAGGGCTGCTGCGCGGCCGCCTTGCCGCCGACGACGGCCTGCGCCCATACCTCGACAGCGACCCCGTAGGGGGCGCCCTGTACGCCGATGGACTCGGACGCGTAGCCGATGGCCGCGGTCTGACCGGCCTGCGTGCTCGGCGGCGCCAGCGCACTGCCGTAGGCGGCGGTGAGGACATCACCGCCGACCAGCATCTCGGTGAGCGCCGGGTCCGGGTCGCAGAGCTCGACCTTGACCGCGACGTTCTTCATGGTGTCCGGCATCTTGAAGTAGACGCAGACCTCACCAGCGGCGTTCTTCACCTCGATCTCGTCGCCCGTGGAGTAGGCGGGCGTGAAGGTGAGATTGATGAACCCACCGGTAACGATTGCGTCGCAGTCAGTGCCGACGGCGGGGGAGCCATCGGCACTGAGCCGGGTGAACCGGGCCGCAGCGCCGCGGACCGATCCCGCATGATCCTGTGCGTAACCTGCCATGTCCTGATCCCTTCTCGCTCAGTCCTTTCGGAGAATGGATCAGACCGCAGCCGGGTACTTGCCGCTGACGTCGATCGTGCTGGTGATCCAGAGCGACTCGCCGCCGATCTTCGCGGCCGCCTCGAACGTCTCGGAGAAGGTCATGTAGTCGTTCGTGCGGACGAGGGTCGAGTCGCGCACCACGCCCAGGTCGAGCTGGCCGCCGTCCAGGAACAGCCACGCACCCTCGGGGAACATCGCCCACTCCACGGTGGTCGGCCAGGCCGGCAGCGCCGCGCCGGAGATCGCCGCGAAGAAGCCGCCGCCGTTGGTGGCCGGCACGGCGGAGTCGAGGGCGAAGGTGACGTTGAGGTTCCGGTTGGAGAAGAACTCGCGAATGGTGGCCTCGGCCACGCCGTAGTGGGAGGCGAAATCCCGTCCCCAGTCCGGCCCGTCCAGCAGGTCGGTGCGCAGCGCGTCGATGATCCAGGACGGGAGGATGACCCGCAGCGGCGCGCTCTTGATGCGGTACCGGTCGCGGTAGTACATGCTGGCGCGGCCGACGGTGTTCATCAGGTCGCGGACCGCGCCCCATGCGGTGCCGGAGTCGGTGACTGCGGTCGAGCCGGCCTTGATCTGCGCGAGCAGTGCACTGTCGGCCAGGCGGGCCTGAGCGACGTTCGCCAGCTTGACGTTCGCGGCGGCCAGCTCCGGGAAGATTCGGGTCTGCAGCACGCCGAAGGTGAGGCAGAGGGTGATGGCCTGCAGTTCGGCGGTCTGCTCCGGCGGGCAGTTGATCCGGCCGCAGACCTTCCAGGTGGAGGTGTTCGACGCGTCGGCGGCGGTGTCGTCGGCGCAGGTCCAGAATCCCAGCGAGCCCTGGACGTCGGCCAGTGCCGGTCCGGCGAAGAAGCGGATGCCGCCGCGGTTGGCGCGGAAGCCGGCCAGTGCGTCGCGGACCGGGCGGTCGGTGACGCCACCGTTGTCCCACAGTTCGTAACGGGTGACCAGCGGGGCGCAGCAGCCACCGGCAGCGGTGATCGCACCCTCGGGCTGCACGAAGGCGTTCGGGTCGGTGACCGCCTCGATCTTTTCCATGTTGGCGCGCCAGTCGCCCATGTCGAGCAGTCGGGAGTCGTCGACCTCGGGGAGCTTGATCGAGGCGATGACGATCTGCTCGCCGTCGCCGCCGCGCAGGCCCATCAGGGTGCTGACGCGCTTGGCGTAGGCGTCGGTGAACTGCGTGTTGTCGGTGAACTCGTACCCGGCGGTGTAGCCGGGAATGTCGGCGCCGGCGAACACGCGCGGCTTGGCGGCCGCGACGACCGGCTTGGCGTCCTCGGGGACGGTCGTTGCGGATGCGGCCACGGGGAGAGCCTCCTGAACTGTGACGGTGCTGGGGGTGGTAGCGGCTGGCGCGTCAGGCGCGGGTGCTTCTGCGGGAGGCTGCTCGGCCGGCGGGTCCTCGGGGACCACGGGTGTCGGCTCGGCGGGCTTCTCTGGTTCTGCCGGTGCGGGGTCGGCGGGAGGCTCGGCGGGCTGCTCCGGCTCGGACTCAGCGACAGGCGGCGCCGAGGGAGCGACGGCCCGGACCCGGTCGAGATGACCGGCCAGTACGTCCAGGGCCTCGACGTCGTCGTCGGCGTCGGCCGCCTCGAACTCGGCGCGGATACGGGTCTGCAGGTCTGTCAGCTGATCTGCAGTCAGGGTGTCGAGGCGCGCCAGGTCCGCGCTGAAGTCGACGGGAGTGCGGGGCATGAGCGGCCTCCGTGGTCGGTGGATCCAACCATCACTGGAGGTGCCAGCTCGCCGGGGTGGTCACGGTGTTGCCGGGCGCTCGATCGTCACTGTATGTCATGTGTCAAGACGCCAGTAGATCGCCTCCTATAGGACATGGTGTCTAGCCCATACGCAGGGCCTAGACACCATGTTGGATGGGAGATACGGTAACGGCACGCGGCCA
>DASUXL010000371.1:0-4449 GCA_036377915.1 Candidatus Limnocylindrales bacterium | reverse complement strand
CCCCTACCTGCTCAACACCCCGGCGGGCACGCTCGACCTGCACACCCTGGAGGTACGCGAGCACCGGCCCGCCGACCGGATCACGAAGATCACCGTGGGCTCCTACCGCGCCGGGGAGACGGGAACGGGCTGGGTCCCCTTCCTGGAGAAGGTGCTCCCCGATGAGCCGGTGCGGGCTTTCCTGCAGCGGCTGGCCGGGCTCGGGTTGGTGGGGAAGGTGCTGGAGCACACGCTCCCGATCCTGACCGGCGAGGGCTCGAACGGCAAGGGTGTCTTCTACAGCGCGATGGACCACGCCCTGGGGGACTACGCGCTCATCGCCGAGCCTGATCTCCTGCTGTCGAGAGATGGTGGGAGCGCGGGGCAGGCGGCCGGGCAGATGGCCCTGATGGGCAAGCGCTGGGCGGTGATCTCGGAGTCGGACAAGAACCGGCAGCTCGCCGAGGCGACCATGAAGCGGCTGACCGGTGGCGACAAGATCAGTGCCAAGCGGATGCGCCAGGACTGGGTGGAGTTCGAGCCTTCTCACCTCGCGGTGCTGGTGACCAACCACCTGCCCCGGGTGAGCGGCGATGACCCGGCCGTGTGGCGCCGCCTGCGGGTGGTCCCGTTCGACGTGGTGATCCCGGCCGAGGAGCGCGACGTGCATCTCCCGGACAGGCTCCGGCTGGAGGCTGACGCGGTGCTCACCTGGGCCGTGGAGGGCTGGCGGGCCTATGAAGCGCTGGGGCGGCTGGACGAGCCCGAGGCGGTGATGGCTCGCACGGAGAGCTATCGGGCCGACTCGGACGTGATGACCCAGTTCATCGAGGAGTGCTGTGAGGTGGTCGGGGCGAGTGAGACCGCGCCGCTGTACGAGGCGTGGACGAGGTGGGCACGGACCAACCGAGTGGACCCGATCAGTCAGAAGGCCTTCGGGCAGCAGCTCGATCGTCGGGGGTACCCGGTGAAGAGGGTCCGTGAAGGGGAGCAGGTGAAGCGGCTTCGTAAGGGAATTCGGCTGACCTCGGCTTTCGATGACCTCACGGGCGAAAGCCCCTGACCTGCGAAAATGGGTGTCTGTGTACGCATGTGTACGCACTTCTGTTTGACTCCTATGCGCGTGCGAGCGAACAGGTCATAGGGGAAACCCGTACACATGCGTACACACCAGCGTTTCCGCAGGTCAGAGGCCCTTTTCGCGACGGGAGACCGCGCGGGTGATACGTTTGTGCCGGACATTGATATTTCGGTAAAGACAACTTAGGTTGACGATGTGAAGCAAGGGAGGCGGACGGACATGGCCGAGGACACCAGATCGCTGCTCGCGGTGCGGGTCGGGGATCTGCATCTGACGGGGCACAGCCAGGTCGAGATCGCCGAGAAGCTGGAGATCAGCCAGGCGACGGTGAGCAACTACCTCAGCGAGTCGCGCACCCACTGGCGGGCGAACCTGACCAAGAGCTACGACGAGCACATGGCCGAGGCGCTGGCCCAGATCAACCGGATCCTGAAGGCCACCGAGATCGGGCTGCAGGCCGGGGACCCGAAGTCGGTGGAGGCTGCGACCCGGCTCATCGAGCGCACCTCGAAGCTGCTCGGCCTGGACCACGCCGACCGGATCAGCGCGCGGATGGTCGCGGTCGAGGAGGCGAAGCAACGAATCCTGGTCACCGCGATGGTGGCCGTCTTCGATCACCTCGGGCTCGACGGTGAGCAGCGCATCCAGGCCTTCGGTGTGCTGGAGCAAGAGCTACTCGTCCAGGAGCTGGTCTAGGTGTTCGGCGGTAGCGTTCGCCCGGCTGAGGGAGAGACGGTGGAGATCACCCTGTGGGACGGAACGGTGGTGCGTGGCCGGGTGGTCAAGTCGACCCCGAACGACGATGGCGGCTACACGCTGGAGATCGTCTGGGAGACGGGCGAGTGACCGACTGGAGCGCGCTGGTCGACTCGGCCAGGGCCAGACGTGGCCCCAACAACGCGCTGACGCTGCCCAGGATCGTCGAACACGTCACGGGTGGGGGATTCCACCGCCGCGACCATCTCGACGCGCTGACGGGCCTCCTGGCCGATGCGGTTGAGGACGTACGCAAGGGCAAGTCGCGCTTCATCGTCGTCTCGATGCCGCCGGGCCAGGGCAAGTCGAAGACCTGCTCGGTGGCGCTCCCGCTCTACGTGCTGGCCCAGCACCCCACCTGGAACGTAGCGGTGGTCGCCTCCGAGCTGACGCTGGCCACCAAGTTCAGCCGGGACGCACGCCGCGACGCCGAGGAGGTGGGCGTGAAGCTGGCCCCCGACTCAGGACAGGTCCAGGAGTGGGAGACCACCGCCGGGGGTGGCCTGCTGGCGCGTGGTGTCGGTGGCTCGCTGATCGGCCGCAGAGTCAAGGCGCTGATCATCGACGACCCGATCAAGAATGCGATGCAGGCCTACTCCGAGGTCGAGCGCGCCTCGCTGTGGGACTGGTACCAGAAGGTCGCCCGCACCCGTCTGGCACCCGCCTCGCTGGCCCTGCTGGTGATGACTCGGTGGCACGAGGATGACCTCGCGGCCAAGCTGCTCAAGGCGGGCTGGGAGGAGTTCCGCCTGCCCGCGCTGGCCGAGACCGACGACCCGATCGGGCGCTACGTCGGCGAGCCGCTGCTCACCCCGCAGGACGAGGAGACGATCGAGCAGGCCGCCGAGCGCTGGGCCAAGGAGCGCGAGGAGGTCGGGGAGAACACCTGGGCTGGGCTCTACCAGCAGCGGCCCGCACCGGCCGGTGGCTCGATCTTCAACGTGGACGACCTCCAGGAGCTGGCCGAGCCGCTCGACATGGAGGCCGGGACCTGGATCACCTCGTGGGACCTGGGCTTCGGCACGCCCGACAAGAAGCGCAAGGCCAGCACCGACTACAGCGTGGGCACGGTGTGGCAGGCGCTCCCGGACGGGCGTTACGTCCTGCACGACCTGGTGCGGGGGCGGTGGGAGTTCACCGAGCAGCTCGCCGTCATGCGGCGTACGATCGCGCGCTACCCGCAGTGCTCGCGCCACCTGGTCGAGGCGGCGGCGAACGGGGCGGCCATCATCGACACGATGCGCAAGGATGCGCCCGGCGTCCCGGCCATCCCCGGCGTCACGCCGATCAAGGTCTCAGGGACGAACAAGATCGAGCGCTGGCAGGCGTGCACGCCGCTGCTGGAGGCCAAGAAGGTCTTCCACCTGGGCGGCGCGTGGCTGCCCGATCTCGTGGCGGAGATGGCCGTGGCCCCGAACGGCAAGCACGATGATCAGCTCGACTCCATCGCTCAGGCGCTGAACTGGCTGCGCGTACGCCGGGTCCAGGCGGCCGAGGTGAACAAGTCCACCGTTGCCACTCGGCTTCCCGGCCGCTAGACGGGACTAAGACCCCCACTGTTGGGCCATGGCCGCCGCAATCCCCGGGAAGGTACGCGAACGCTCCTTCCACCGGTTGGCTCCCGGAGACATGCGGTGGACGCGCGGTTCGCGACCCACCACAACATCGGTCGGGAGCAGAGGCGGGAGGTTCTTCAACCACAGGCAGGTCGCCTTGACCTCACCGTGGCCGAATTGCCACGGCTGGATGATCTGGTCCGGCTTCCGGATCTGGGAAGAGATGACGGACACCGGGTTCTCCAGCGCGATCCGGGGGATATCGGAATTCAGGAGCAGGCGTACGAAGTCGAGCGCGCGGCCCTGTCTCCCATCGGCGATCTTCTCGGTGAACCACCGAGCCCCCGACACGGCGAGGTCCGTACACGGCGGGTGGGCGATCATCAGATCCCAGCCGTCATCCAGGACATCACGGATGTCACCTTCGTAGTGGTCCCCCGGGATCTCAGTCGGGAGCAGGTCACAGCTCATCGCATGGTGACCTAAGGCGCGGAACGCCTCTCGCACGATGCCGGAGTATTCGCAGGCCACAAGAACTCTCATAGGGGAGACTCTACGCCAATCATGACACGCTGTCAAGTGCTAGTCTCAGTCCATGCGAGATCTCTTGGCCCTGCTGCTGGCCCTACCCCTGCTCACCCTGGCGAGCTACCGAGCGTGGCGGCTGCTCGCGCTCGACAAGATCACCGAGCCGATCCGCTCCCGGGTCATCTTCCGAGACGGCCCGGTCTGGGAGTGGTTCTCAGCGCTGATCACCTGCGTGTGGTGTAGTGGATTCTGGATCTCGGGAGCTGCCTCGCTCGGCTGGCTGATCGCGATGGACCTGCCGCTGGGCTGGATCGCGCTGCTGTGGCCCGCCGTCTCCGCGCTGGTCGGGATGCTCGACTGGCTCGATCCTGGCGCAGGGGATTGACACGCTGTCATAGCGTGTGTAGCGTCACCGTCGAGACGAAGGAGGTGGCGACATGACCCGAGACATCAGCTGGGGCTGAGCCCCGAACCGCCCGCACCACCTCCCTCCCCGGTGCGGGCGGTTCTCTTTGCCCGGCTACTTGACACAGCGTCACGAAAGGCGTA
>DASUXL010000370.1:0-12485 GCA_036377915.1 Candidatus Limnocylindrales bacterium | reverse complement strand
CAACTACGGTGTCAGCTTCCCCCTCACCGAGAAGATCGAGGTGAACGGCGCCGGGCGGCACCCGCTCTATCACGAGCTGACCCAGGCCGCCGACGCCGAGGGTGAGGCCGGCGACATCCAGTGGAACTTCGAGAAGTTCCTGGTCAGTCCGGAGGGAAAGGTCATTGCCCGGTTCCGCCCCGGCACCGCGCCCACCTCCGAGCCGGTGGTCGATGCCATCACAGCCGCGCTAGGCCGGTAAAGCCCGCGCCAGCCCGGCAAAACTCAAGAAGCGTTCCTTCGCCGCCTCGAGCGCGTCGGACTCGGCGTCGTCGAGGCGGCGAAACACTTGCGTGTCAAAGGTAATCGACTTGCCCTTGAGGTTGCGCCGCCAGTGGCCGATCAGGCGCCCGTCGAGCAGGATCGAGTGCGGGTAGGCCGGCTCCGGCCGGTCCAGGCCGGGCAGGATGCCGACATCGCGGCTCTCGCTGTACGCCATGCCGATCTCGTCGTAGATCTGCACCAGGTCGATGCGCGGCGATGCCACCTTGGCCGGGGTGGTCTTGCCGGTGTACCAGTACGTCCGCCCACCGATCTGTTCGCTGTCGATGCCCGCGTCGCCTACGCCTTGCCGCCCGTCGGCAATGGTCAGCCCGGACCAGGTGGCGAAGTCCTTGAGCGTGGCCGGGCCGCGGGTCGTGAAGTAGCGCCGGGCCAGCTCGGCGACGGCCTCATCGCGCGGCAGGCTCGGCGCGCCCGGTGCCCGGAGGTCAAGCAGCGCATAGGTTTGCTGCTTGCCGCTGACCGCGCCGCTGCAGATTACCCGGTCCAGCTCGGCGCGCATCAGGATCAGCCCCAGCCCCATGTTGGAAAGCTCCATCCCGTCCGCCTCCAGGATGGCGCGCATCTGCTTGCGTTCAAGGTGCTGCCCGCCGCTGAGGGCCCGCTCGAACAGGGCGTTGGCGCGCGAGAACACGGCTTGGTCGAGCCCGTTGGCGCGGTCGTACGGCGCGTTGATCGGTTTGATCCGCGGGGCGGTCAGCTCGACCAGCCAGCGGATGTCGTCGCGGCCGACAAAGTGCCACGTCGGCCGCATGAGGTGGGTGCGCAGGATCCGCCCTTCGGCAAAAGCCTTGTCCACCATGGTTTCCGTCATGCCCGGGGTGCGCTGCCCCAATGCCCATTTGGCGTAGGCGAACTCCTGCGCCTGCATCGCCAGCATCTCCTTGAGCACGTCTTTGCTTTTATGGGTACCCCATAAGCGTTGCCCGGTCATCCGCCGCTCGACGATCACACGCCAAGGTTAGTGTTGCGAGGACAGCGACACCGCCCCGCGCACGAACAACACGGCGTAGTTGCTGATGATCAGGACGATCGTCGCGATGACGGCGAAGGTGGGCAGCCCGAGCTGGAAGGCGAGCAGTGGGGCAAGCGCGTAGGCGATCGGGTTGAGGCCGAAGGTGGCGACGGATTCGAGCGCGAACACCCGGCCCTGTACCTCCTGCGGGAATTCCTTCTGCAGGCTGGTGAACCAGAGCACGATGAAGATGCCGATGCCGACCCAGGCGACGAAGGCGCCTGCGCAGAACACCCACAGCGGGACCTGGAAGCCCAGGCACAGTGGCAGCAGGGCGGCGGGCCCGAGGGCGTTCATCGCCCACAGGCCGGGCCGCTTTGTCCGGATCCGGCCGGCAAGGGCCGACCCGATGATCATGCCGATGGAGCCCGATGCGCTGATCCAGCCGTACGCCGCGACGCCGTAGCGTCCGGCACTCGCGATAGGCACCAGCGCGGTGTACGGGGCGAAGATCAGGAAGAGCTGGATCGTGCCCTGCACCATGATGGTCCAGACCCAGGCACGCCTGCGGACCTGCGCGATACCCTCCCGCACATCGTTGAAGATCGATGATCGGGCGGACGCCATTTCGCGCACCCGCGGAAGCCGGATCCAAAGCAGCGTGAGCAGGCTCACGCCGAACGTCACCGCGTCGACGATCAGCGCATTGCGTGGGCCGATCGTCGCCACCAGTACCCCGCCCAGGCCCGCGCCCAGCGCAAGGCCCAGGCCGTTGGTCGCGCTGTCGAGCGAGTTGGCCTTTTGCCGCAGCTCCGGCGGCACGATCTGGGGCAGCGCGGCGCGGTGCGCGGGCTGGAACAGGGCCGAGCCGGTACCGGCCAGCGCCGCGCAGATCAGCAGCGGCAGCAGTTCCGGCCGGGTACCGAAAACCAGGTAACCCACGACCGCGACCGCCCGGATCACGTCGGAGACCGCCATCGTCGCGGTCCGCGAGTAGCGGTCGGCGATCGCGCCGCCGAACAGCATGAGCGTCACCGAGAAGAGCGAGTCCGCCGCGATCGTGTACGCATACGCCTCACCGCTGTGCGACATGAGGATGAGGGCGGGCAGCGCGACCACGCGGATGCCGTTGCCCACCACGCTGGTGACCTGCCCCAGCCAGAAAGCCAGATATCTGGAGTCGCGCAGGAGCTGGGCATACGTGGGCACGGGCCATCCTGGCAACCGCCATGGTCCGGGCGCAACAAGATATTCTGTGGCGCGTGACGCACCTGGCCTCAATCGTTGCCCACTGCACCGATCCCTATGTGGCGGGCCCGTTCTGGGCGCTTGCGCTGGGCCAGCCGCCGGTGCGGGAGGACGAGGTGAAGCTGCGCGAGCACGGCCTTGCCGACGGCGAGGCGGTGCTGCTGCGCGACCCGGCCGGCCTGCGCCCTGACGTGTGGGTCAGCCCGCACGCCGACGCCGCAAACCAGGATTCGGGCCCGATTCACCTCGACCTCCAGCTCGACGACCTTGCCGAAGTCGAGCAGCCGCATCCGTGGACGGTCCTCGAAGCCCCCGACGGCGTGCTGTTCTGCGCGATCCACCCGCGCACTCAATAGCTCACCAATTCAGCAGCGCATGTCCGGTGGTGGGTCGAGCGGCTGTAGGACCGGTTCGTAGATGCACGTCGCGCTGTCGGAATCGTTGCCGGCGAAGGGATCCGCGGGCATGCTCGCGCTGCGCACCGCGGTGGCCGCGACCGGGCCGGGCGGCATGCCGCTGTTGAACAGGATCGTGGCGGACACGGTCGCGGTCGCGCCCGGCGCGAGGCCGCCGACGGGGCATGTCGCCGTGTCGTTGGCGGCGTTGAAGGTGCAGGGCGATCCGAGCACGCCGCCCGCGTCGCTGTCGAGCAGGAGCGTGACCGTGGCCGAGGTGAGCGCCTGCGGGCCGCGGTTGGTGACCGCCACGGTGTAGTGGAGGGAGATCAGCAGGATGCCGTCGCGTGCGCGCAGATCGATCGCCAGGTCGGCCTGTGGTGTGGCCGCTGCGGCGGTGGCGGCGGGCATGAGGCCGGCGACGAGGGCTGCGGTGGCGAGTAGATGAAACATGCCACTTGCATAGACAACTGAAAATATAGGGCGGCGCCGATTCGCGCCGCCCCGATTTTCACCTACTGCACCAGGAAGTTGTTGAACGCCCACGGCTCGTCGTCGTTGCCCGCCTTGGGGCGGAAGTTGGCGAACGGCTCGTAGGCGGCGCTGAGCGGAGTCCAATCCGTTTGCACGGACGGGATTTTGCCCAGGTACGGGTTGGCGACAGCCAGGACCTCGGCGTGGTCCAGGTCGTCGGGCACGCACAGGCCCCTGTCCGGGTTGCGCACGATCCAGTAGACGGCGCCCAGCACCGATGCGGCAACCTGAAGGGTGGTGGCATTCTGATGGGGTACCAAGGACCGGCTCTCATGAATGTCCAATTGCGACCCGACCCACCAGCCGTTGAGCCCGTGCCCCAGCAGCAGCACGCCCAGCTCGTCCATCCCGTCGGTGATCTCGTCGTTCATGATGCGCCAGTCGTCCTGCAGCTTGTAGCCGCTCATCCGGCACTCGTGCAGCGAGTCCATGGCGGCGTCGGTCGGCAGGTAGGCGTAGTGGACCGTGGGCCGGTAGGCCGCCTGGCCGTCCTTCCACACCGTGAGGTGGTCGCTGATGGTGAACGCCTCGCCGTGCCGCACCACCATGCCGATGATGGGCCCGCCCTCGGGTACCCACGACCGCACATGGGTGGTGATGCCGGTCTGCGCCAGGCAGATCTGGTTGCGCGGTCCGCTCTCGTGGGTGTGCGCGTGCTCGGGCAGCTCCGGTTCGTGGGTGCCCCAGCCCATCTCGGCCGGCGCGATGCCCTCCTCGTAGAAGCCCTCGACGGACCACGTGTTGACGAACTCGCCGACCCGCTTGGGCTGGTTGCTGACCTGCGTGTCCCGCTCCGAGATGTGGATGACCTTGGTGCCGGTCGCCTGGCCGAGCTTGGCGTAATCCTTCTGCGCCAAGGCGTCCCGCAACGCCTCGGCCTTTGTGCCGTCCAGGTCGGACTGTCGCAGCATGGCCGCGGCGATGTCCTCCAGGGCGACCTTTGTCCAGTGGGAGACAAGGCCCGGGTTGGCGCCGTGCTCCACCACCGCGGTGGGGCCACCGGCCTTCCAGGTCTTTGCCCGCTCGCGCAGCTTCATGTGCCGGGCATAGAGCGTGCGGTCCTGCGGCGTGGTGTCCTGCTGGTTCTCGTACGGGTCCCACAGCTCCACGCTCGTGTCCACGTAGAGCACCCCGTGCAGCTGGCACCACTCGACGATGTCGCCGGTGTCGATGTTCCAGCTCAGGTTGATCAGCAGGTCGCCGTCGCCGAGGTGCTTGCCCAGCTCCTCACTCAGGTTCTCCGGCGTGATCCGCTCCCGTACATAAGTGGCTCCGGCGGCGAGGGTCTCCGGGATGGAGCCGGCGAGGTCCTCGAAGTCGAGCACGGTCAGCTTGCTGAAATCCATGTCAAAATGCCGCAGCAGCAACGGCTGCAGGCACTGTGACACCGAGCCACAGCCGAGAAGCAGGATCCGTCCGCCGAAGCGGAGGCTGGGGATCGTCGTGGTCACGCGTTTTCTCCGATACAAAAAGTGGCCAGTGGTGCGAATCCGTTGAACCCAACGGACGAATAGGTGGTGGTGTAGGCGCCGGTCGCGAGGATGTCGACGTGATCGCCGGGTTTGAGGTCCAGCGGCAGCCGGTACGGCGTCGACTGGTAGAGGATGTCGACGCTGTCGCAGGTCGGTCCGGCGATGCGGACCGGGCCCATGGGCCTGTCGTCCTGTGCCGTTACGATCTTGTACCGGATAGCCTCCCCCTCGGTCTCGGCGAGCCCGCCGAACCTGCCGATGTCCAGGTAGACCCAGCGGACATCGTCCTGATAGGACTTGTTCGACACCAGGACCACCTCGGCGCGCAGCACGCCCGCCTCCGCCGCGATGTAGCGCCCCGGCTCGATCGCCAGGTGGGGTACTACCTCGAAGTGGGTGCCGACCGACTGGCGGATCGCGTCGGCGTAGTCCTCGATGGGCTTGACCGGTTCGGTGTAGTCGGCGGGGAACCCGCCGCCGCAGTTGAGCATCTCCAGGTGGACGCCGTGCGCCCGCACGTCCCGGAAGACCTGCGCGGCGTCGGCGATGCTCGGATCCCAGCGGCTCGGGTCGAGCTGCTGCGATCCGACGTGGAAGGAGATTCCGACAGGTTTGACCCCCAGATCACGTGCCTTGATCAGCAGAGCCGTCGCCATCTCGGGGGAGCAGCCGAACTTGCGGCTCAGCGGCCATTGGGCCCCCGCGCTGCTGGCCAGCAGGCGGCAGAAGACCTGCGCGCCCGGGGCGTTCTCGGCGATTTTGTGGAGCTCGGCTTCGCTGTCGAAGACGAACAGGCGCACGCCGCGCTCGTAGGCATGGCGGATGTCCTTGGCCTTCTTGATGGTGTTGCCGTAGGAGAGCTGTTCCGGCGCGGCGCCCTCAGACAGGCAAAGATCTATTTCGGCCGGGCTGGCTACGTCAAAGGATGAGCCGGCCGCGACGAGGCGGCGGATGATGCGTGGCTCGGGATTGGCCTTGACGGCGTAGAAGACCTGAGTCTTTTCGAACGCTTTGGCCAGGCGATGAAACTGGTTGACGGCGACCTCGGTGTCGAGGATCAGGTAGGGAGTCTGCGGCTGCTGGTTGGACACGGGCTGGACCTTGGGCGGGTCGGTTCCGGTCAGACCATCGACGATGGTGTCGTTGATCATCTCTCGCTATTCCTCCCGGGGGAAGTCTGGGGGTAAGACTGTGACGGTGTGCAAAGCAGAAGCATGATCGCACCCGGGCTGCCACGTCATTCGTCCGACCGGCTCATCTGAACGGTGGATGTCACCCGGCCGAGACCATGATTCGCCGTGCAATACTAGCCACGGATTCTTGGTAAGTAGCGAATAATATTGCGGTCCTTACCCGCATAAGGAAACATGTCTGACGTGCCGTTGAAGCAGATCGCCAGGTTGGCCATCCCCGCTCTTGTCATCCTTGCGGCGGAACCCATATACGTTCTGGTTGACACCGCCGTGGTAGGCCATTTGGGCAGCACACCCCTGGCCGCCCTGTCGGTAGGTGGTGGCGTCCTGACCCTTGTGGCGTGGCTGGGTACCGTGCTCGCCTACGGCACCACCGGCCGTTCCGCCCGCCAGTTCGGCGCCGGGGACCGGGAGGCCGCGGTGCGCGAGGGCGTCCAGGCGTCGTGGATCGCGCTCGGCACCGGGCTGTTCGTCGCGATCGCCGCCCAGTTCGCCGCCGGGCCGCTGGCCGCGCTGCTGGCCGGCGGCGGCGACCCGGCCGTGTCCTCCTTGGCCGCCGAGTGGATGCGGGTGGCGGCGCTCGGTGCGCCCGGGCTCATGCTCGCCACGGCGGGCAACGGGTGGCTGCGCGGCATCCAGGACACCAGGCGCCCGCTGTCCTATGTGGTGGGTGCGTTCACCCTTTCGGCGATTCTTTGCCCAATTTTTGTGTACCCCCTAGGCTTCGGACTGGTCGGATCGGCCATCGCCAACGTGGTGGCGCAGACCCTTGCCGGCATCCTGTTCGTCCGCGCGCTGGTCGCCGAGAAAATTGACCTGCGCCCCCGCCCGGCCGTCATGGGCCAGCAGCTCGTCGTCGCCCGCGACCTCGTCCTGCGCGGCCTGGCCTTCCAGGCCTGCTTCCTGTCCGCGACCGCGGTTGTCGCCCGGTTCGGCACCACCGCCCTGGCCGCCCACCAGATCGCGCTGCAGCTCTGGTTCTTCTGCGCGCTCATCCTCGACGCCGTCGCCATCGCCGCCCAGTCGCTCATCGGGGCCGAGCTCGGCGCCGGCCGCGACGGCGAGGCCCGGCAGCTCGCCAACCGCATCACCCTCATCGGCGCGGCCAGCGGCGGCGCGCTCGGCGTGCTCATCCTCGCCGGCGCGCTCGTCGTGCCCGGCTGGTTCACCAGCGACCCGGCCGTGCACGAACAGGCCATGATCGCCTGGCCGTGGTTCGTGGCGATGACTCCGCTCGGAGGGATCGTTTTCGCGCTCGACGGTGTCCTGATCGGAGCCGGCGACGTCCGCTACATGCGCAACTTGACCCTGGTCGCGGCGCTCGGCGGCTTCCTGCCCGCCGTCTGGGCCGCCCACTTCCTCGGCCTCGGCCTCGGCGGTGTCTGGGCCGGCCTTCTGCTCTTCGTCGTCATCCGCCTCGCCGCCCTGCTCGCCCGCCTGCGCACCGGCCGCTGGGCCGTCGTGGGAGCCCAGCTTTCGACGGGGTAAACACTAGCGTTTATAAACGCAAGGGTTTATCCTAGCGTGGTGGTGGGGGAGTGGGAGGTGCTTCTGGTTGACGAGGTGGTCTCCTGGTTCGAAGGTCTGATGAAAGCAGACTGGGAGTCGGCCTGTCTGGTCGAGCAGGCGATAGATGCTCTGGCGGCGGACGGGCCGTCCCTTGGCAGGCCATTGGTCGATCGAGTTCACGGATCCAGGCTTCACAATATGAAGGAGTTGCGTCCAGGTTCGGCAAAAGCAAGCGAGATAAGGATTCTGTTCGTCTTCGATTCCATCCGCAGGGCGGTGCTTTTGGTCGCCGGCGACAAGGCCGGGAACTGGCGATCATGGTATCGAGAGAACATCCCCTTGGCTGAGAAGCGGTACGAGGCACACATGACCGAACTCAATATCAGGGAGTATCTATGAGCGCGACAAATTGGGCCGAGATGCGCGGCCGCATGGACAAGATGCGTGCGGCCAAAGGTCTGCCGCCGCGTACCGAGGCGGACCGCGAGGCCGATGTGGACCGGATCCGGGCGGAGGCCAGGGCGTTCCAGCTCGCCGAGGTGCGGCGCGAGCAGGAACTGACCCAGCATGATGTCGCCGGTTCGATGGGGGTTTCGATCCCGCGGGTGTCGGCGATCGAGCGCGGCGAGGTCGACCGGGTTGAGGTGTCCACACTGCGGGCGTACATCGAGGCATTGGGCGGCCGGCTTCAGATCATCGCCGAATTCGGCGACAGCATGTATCGCGTGGCCTGAGGTCGCCGGCGGGCGGGCCGGGAGAGACTGTCCCGCATGGCGGGTGCGCTTTGGTGGGGGGTATTGGCGTCGGCGTCGCTGTTTCTCGGGCAGCTGCTGGCCAGGCCGCTGAGCGGCAACCACCGCGCCACCGGGCTGATCATGGGGTTCGGTGCGGGGACGCTGCTGAGCGCGATCTCGTACGAGCTGGTGCCGGAGGCGAACCTGGCCGATGCGGTCCGGGTGGGCATCGGCATGTTCGCCGGGGCGACGCTGTACTACCTGGGCGACCGCCTGCTGGACCGGCGCGGGGCCGGGTCGCGGCACGAGATCCGGCCGAGCGGGGCCGAAGGCTCGGGCGCGGCGATGTTCGTGGGGGCTTTGCTGGATGGGGTACCCGAGTCGTTCATCCTGGGCGTCGGCCTCGCCACGGGCGGGGCGATCAGCGTGGCGTTCCTGGTGGCGGTGTTCGTGTCCAACGTGCCGCAGGGGGTGGCGGGCACGACCGGGTTGCGGGACGCGGGCTACGGCGGGGGCAGGATCTTCGCCATGTGGTCGGGCCTGACCATCGCCTCGGGCCTGGCGTCGGTGCTCGGGTACGTCCTGGCCGGCAGGGTGCCCAACGAGGGCCTGGACGTGAAGGCGTTCGCGGCGGGCGCGCTGCTGATGATGCTGGCGGACTCGATGATCCCGGAGGCGTACAAGAACGGCGGGAGGGCGGTCGGTTTCCTGACCGTGTGCGGCTTCCTCACCGCCGCCGCCCTGAGCCTGATCCAGTAGGGCCGGAGGACGCCATGGTGGTGGCGCCCTCCGGGTTGACCAGGTGACTAAAGGACGGACGGGACGATGTCGACGTCCGCCAGGTTGACATAATGGATCCGGTGCCCGAACTGGACCTGGACATACGTGGTCTCACCACGGATCACCGTCCAGTCGCCGGGCGACGAGCCGTCAAAGGTCACGGCACGGTAGTACTCCGCCGGCAGGATGTTGCCGACGACATAGCGCTGCCCGGCCGCGAACGTGTAGGGCAGCACGGCGATACCCTGATCGGGCACGCCCGCCGGGTACGCCGACGACTCCGGATACGCCCGGCCGTAGACGGGGATGGTTGCCTTGCCCGCCTTGGGTTTCGCCACGAAGCCGAAGGACCACAGCGCAGACCGTTTGCCGGCCGGGTTGTGGAACCAGGCTTTGCGCCCCAGGTACCAGATCGCCGTCCACTCGCCGCGCACCTCGGCGATGGCGAACTGCTGCCCGGCCGAAGCCCTTGCCCCATAATCGTTTACGCGCATCGTTTGGGGTGTGCCGTTGGGCCGCAGGCCGAGGTCGTTGATGAGGGGCGCGTCCGGGGACGGCTCCGAGCGCAGGATCACGGACGACGAACCGCGTGACGGGCAGGGGCCGGGGATCGCCGGACCGGCGGGGTTGGACAGCGCCGGGCAATCGGTGAACACCGGACGGTTGCTGTTGAAGTCGGGGTTGATTGTCACCAATCCGGTGTGCTGCGTCCCGGTACCCCTGAATGGGGCTTTCAAAAGGTTGAAATAGTGCGACCAATCCCAGTAGGGGCCGGGATCCCAGTGCATCAAAGGGATTCTGGCCGTCGTGATGCCGGGGATGTTGTCGTGGCCGATGATGTGCTGCCGGTCGATCGGGATGCCGAGGCTGGTGGCGAGGTGCCGGACCAGCTTGGCCGACGTGCGGTACATCGTCTCGGTGTACCAGGTGCCTTGCGCCGCAAAGCCTTCGTGCTCGATGCCGACCGATTTGGCGTTGACGTACCAGTTTCCGGCGTGCCAGCCGACGTCCTTGGCCTTGATGTGCTGCGCCGTCTGGCCGTCCGTCGAGCGCATCGTGTAGTGCCAGGATGCCGGGTAGGTGTGCCGCTGGGCCAGCGTCACCGTGCTCGCGTAGTAGCCCTCGGCGTCGTGGATGATGATGTACTCGATGCGCTGCTGGATCGGGCGGTTGCCCTTGTCGTACTGGCCGTAGCTGGTGCCGATCCGCTGATAGCCCGCGGGTTTCCACTCGCACGCGACGGTGACCGGGCACTCAAGCCCGTCCGGGCGCTCGAGGCGGCGCAGCACGAGCCGGTCGAGCCAGCCCCGGTCGGGGTTGAGAAGCCCATGCGCCACAAGGGTCAGCTGGTGCCCGTCGTCGGTGGTGCGGGTGACACCCTCGCGCAGCGTCGAGTAGACCTCGTCCGCGAAGGCTTGCGCGCCGTCGTGCGTGTCGCTGCCGGAATACCTTGCCACCGCGCCATACCAGGCCGCCGGGTCGCTTGCGGTTCCCGTCGGTCCAGCTATCTCTATTTGGTACCGGGAAAGAAGCGCCGCTCCGCCCCGAATGTTGGCCGCCACGTCCGTCCTGAGCGTCTCCTTCGCCACCCCCGTCAGCTGGGACGCGACGTCAATCGTCTGCAGCGCCTCGGCCGGTGGCCCGGAGTCCGGTTCCGGGCTCGCCTCTTGCGGCGCCGGGCGGGAGTCGTCGCCTCGCCGGTCCTCGCCGTGGTCGGGCAGGGCGGGTGCGTCCTGGGCCAGGAACGCGGCGTCGGTCAGGTGCATGGGCCCGTACCCGCCGCTGGTGCTCGGGGTACCGGCGTTCGTGTCCCACCTTGACTCCAGGTAGGAGACGGCCATGAGCACGCTCACGGGCACGCCGTATTCGGCCGCGGCGGAGTCGTACTGCGCTTGCCGTTCGTCGACGGCGGATGCCGCGCCCGGCGGCGTCAGCGCAAGGGCCGCGACCACCGCCGCGCAGGTGAACCCGGCCCGTAACCTTCGTGACATCGAACCTCCTATGGGGAGTTTGCTGTCAATTACTTTCGCAAAGTTCACGTGACATGTAAATTGTTTCCGCATCGGGGGTCGGTTGACATCTCTTCCGCCATATTTTGTGGCCATCACGGCGGTTGTGCACGCCCGCTCGGATGACAAACGATCCCTCGTAATGATCCGGTACATCCTTCGCGCCACGGCAAGCCGCAAAGCCGAGGCGCTCGTCGTCGCCACGCTTGCCGCGCTGCTTGCCGCGGTGGTCGCGGCCGCGCCGTGGTACGCCGCGGACCGCGGAGTCCAGGCGGCGACGGCCGGGCTGCGGCAGACCGCGGCGGGCAAGGCCGTAGTGTCGGGGGAGCGGATCCTGGCGGCGGGCGAGAAACCCGACACGGCCCGCCGTGACGCCGAGCGGGAGCTGGCGGCGGTGAACCTGCCACGGTCTCGCATCGTCAGCGCCGTGCAGGCCGACGGCCAGTCCACCACCGAAAGCCGTCCCGCGGGCGTCGCCCGGCTCAACAGCCAGCTGGTCGCCCGCTCGGACGTGTGCGCCGAGGTGGCCGTGCGCGGCCGCTGCCCGCAGACTTCAGGGGAGGCGATGATCCCGGCGGAGCTCGCCGCCGAGCTCTCCGTCGACGTCGGCGGCACGATACTGTTCAGCGAGTCAAACCCGAACCGCGCCGCCCGCCTCACCGTGACCGGCATCTACCGCATCCTCGACCCGCAGGCGCGCTACTGGGCCGGACGCTTCCCGGATCGGGCCCGGCGCGAGCGCCTCATCCTCGTCGCCCAGACCGACCTGTTCGAGGCGGCCGGTGCCCGCACGCCGCAGCTCGTCGTCGACCTCGTGCCCGGCGACGATATGTTCGCTCACGTCACCCCGGCCGAGGCGATCGAACGCCTCGACAGTGCGCCGTTAGCACTGTCCAAACTGGAGTACACAACGCCCCTGCGCGACTTCGCGGTCACGCTGCGGGACCGCCAGGACGCGCTGTGGCAGGGGATGCTGGTGGTCGCCGGCGAGATCGTCATCTTCAGCTGGCTCGTGCTCTTCCTGGTGCTGCGCCAGATGAGCTGGCAGCACCGTACCGACCTGGGAACCCTCAAACTGCGCGGCATCGGCTCCTGGCGGACCATCTCGCTGACCGTCGGGCGGCACTTCAGCGGCCTTGCGGCCGGGGCGGTGGCGGGAACCCTTGCGGCGTGGGCGTTCGGCTTCGAGCCGATGTCGCTTGTGCTTGTCGCCACGGTGTTCGCGGGTTCGTGCCTGGCCGGGCTGATCGCCGAGCGATGGTCGCTGCGCGCCGATGTGCTGCACCTGCTGCGGTCTGTGCCGCGCGGGCACGGCGGCATCGTCCTGTCGGGGCT
>DASUXL010000369.1:0-19682 GCA_036377915.1 Candidatus Limnocylindrales bacterium | reverse complement strand
CCGTGGCGCCGGCTGAGCTGGCTGCTCGCCGACCAACTGCGCGGCTACTTCCTTGCCCGCCGGCACATCGACCGCTGGCTGCGCACCGCCGAAGCGGGGCTGCGCGCCGCCACGGAGGCCGCCGACCCGACCGGGCACGCCGTCATGCTGCTCAGCCGGGGACAGGCGATGTGGGCACTGGGCCGGCATGCCAGAGCGCTTGACGACTTCCGCGCCGGTGAGCAGCTTGCCCACGCCTGCGACTGGCCGCCGGCGGTGGCGTACTTTTGGCACAACATCGGCGTGATCCACCTCGAGCAGGGCCGCTTCGACGAGGCGGAGAAGGCGTGCCGCGAAGCGTTGCGGCGCTGCGGCGAGCGTCTCGAGCTCGCACCCGTGAAGGCGCTGGCCCTCAACGGGCTCGGCTCGATGTATGCCGACCAGGGCCGGCTGGCCGAGGCGGCGGAGTGCCTGGGTGACGCGGTACGCATACACGAGGCCGCCGGGCGGGTGGAGTCGGTGCTGTCCACCCAGGGGAACCTGGGGATAGTGCTGCGCCAGTTGGGTCAGGAACGCGCGGCCGAGGAGCATTTGCTTGCGGCCCTTGGGGGGTACCGGAAACGCTCCAACCTGCACGGAGAGTTGTCCAGTTTGGACGAACTGGGCCAGCTGTACGCCCAGCGCGGCGACGCGGCTAAGGCCGTCAGCGCCGCACAGCAGGGCTACGACCTGGCGGTGATCGTCCGCGATCAGCGTGCCCAGGTGGCGCTGCTGTGCACACTCGGGGAGGCACACCAGATCGGCGGCGAGACCGCCGAGGCGCTGCGCTGCCTGAACCAGACGTTGGACCTGGCGGGAAAGCACGGATACCCCTATTTCGCGGCACGAGCCCACGTCGGCCTGGCCGGCGTGCACCTGGAAACCGGGGCGCACGAGCTCGCCCGCGAGTGCGCGCGGCAAGGCCGGGAACTTGCGGCGGCGCACGACTTCCGGGTGGTCGAGGCGTCCGCGCTGGCGGCGCTCGCCCGCTGCCTTGCCGCGACGTCCACGGATGGGGCGCCGCAAGCGGTGGCGGCGGCCGTCGCGGCCTACCGCGCCACCGGTGCCGAAGTGCTTGCCGACCGCCTCAGCCAAGAGGTGGGGGTGGGCGCACCGGGGGTTCGGGCGCCCACCGGAACGGATGGCTAAATCCCGCAGGACGACGCGGACCAGGTCCTGACCGGATCGTGCGCCACGTGGGCGTGGTCGCCGTGGCCGGGGTACCCAGGCCCGAGGATCTCCCGGAAACCGTGGTAGCGCGCCCTCTGCACCAGCTGGCAGAGCGACGGTGTACCGGTCATGTCGGCCGCGTCGCCGTACAGGTGCCGGCTGGTCGGCGCTCCACCGACCGCGTCGTTACAGGCGTGGCTGCGGAAGCCGCTACTGATCGTGATCGGCCGGCTGCCGAGCGCCTTACGCAACGCCTGGAGTTTCCACATCGTGACAAGGGCGTTGAACTTCGCTGTCGAGGCCGAGACGGCACCGCCGGCCCAGGTGGAGTTGCAGTTGTTGAGTTCGGCGTAGCTGAAGTTGACCGGAGTGCAGTCCGCGTCCTGCAGGGCGTAGATCTGGTTGTAGACCCCCGACCCGGCGATACCGTCGGCGGGCAGGCCATACGCCTGCTTGAAACGGGTGACAGCAGCATCGGTCGCCGGACCGAAGACACCGTCGAGTGCGAGCGTCGCGTTGTAGCCGGGGTAACCGGCGAGGCGGATCTGAAGCTGCCGTACATCCTCACCGCTGGTGCCCTCCGTGAGCACCCGATTCCAGGTGTAACAGGCATCGGCGTGCGCCGGGGCGCCGGTGACGAGGACGCCGACGATCGAAGCGGTTAGCGTCACGACGGTGGTGACGGCGAGCCGGAGGATCCTTCTGTGCATGAATGGACTCCCTGTGGTGTCGTGGGTGTAGCCGACGAGCGGGAATTGAAGGTGATCTCCGGCGAAATCGTCAAGGATGTAGCAATTCTTCGGTTGAACACCCTCCGCGCGTATACGCCGCCTATACGGGGTCTGTACTCGATGGACCCGCGGTCTCGCTAGCGTCCAGGCACGACCTGGACCGACCGGACAGGGACAGCCGATGTCCGATGGGGAGCGTGAGCCGATGCGGCGGATCGAGGACATGCTCGCGCGGATCCGCGGCGAGATCGACTGGGTGGAGCCCGGCCTGCTCCGGGACGGGCTGTCCCCGCGGCTCGGCGGGATCAACGCCGCGCACGTGCGGCGCCTCGCCGAGCTGGCACAGGATCTGCCCCCGCTGGTGGTACACCGGCAGACGAAACGCGTGGTGGACGGTGCGCACCGCCTAGCGGCGGCACGCCGCCGGGGCATGGCACGGGTCGCGGTCGTCTACTTCGACGGTACCGACGACGAGGCATTCGTCGTGGCGGTTCACCTCAACGCGCTTCACGGCAAGTCGCTGCGGGCACGGGACCGGACCGCGGCGGCGCAACGCATTCTGACCAGCCATCCACATTGGTCAGATCGCTGGATCGCTTCGGTGTGCGGCGTCGCACCCCGGACGGTCGCCGCATTGCGGAAATGCGCAGCCGACGACGGTCAGCGGCTGAACACGCGCATCGGCCGCGATGGCCGGCGCCACCCGCTGTCTGCCCAGGAGGGCCGGCGGATTGCCGAACAGATCATGCGCGACGAGCCGGGGGCCAGCCTGCGCCAGGTCGCCCAGCGTGCCGGGGTCTCCGTCGGGACAGCCCTTGACGTGCGCCGCCGGCTGCTGGCCGGAAACCCCACCGAAACGGTGGGCCAACCCGGCGGCGCCAAACTCCGTGCAGCGCAACGATGGGGCACACCCGAGGCCGGGCGGCCAAGCGTGTCGATCGTGCGCGACCAGCTGGACTGGCTTGCCCGCGAACCGTCGCTGCGCTACACCGACCGGGGCCGGGCGCTGCTGCGCTTGGTGTCGGCGACGCTGGCCTTGCTGGACAGTTCGGGGCCCGTGGTGGGTACCGTTCCCGGCCACTGCCGGCGCACCCTGGACACGGTGGCGCGGGCCTGCGCCGGCAGCTGGCTCGAGTTCGCCGAACAGCTCGAGTTCGCCGAGCAGCATGGCGGGCCTGAGCAGAACGAGGCAGCGGTGCTGGCGGCCTGAGTTGCGCTTTTCACCGTACGGATCCGGAGGCGGCCAGCCGTTCGCGCAGTCCTTTGGCATCGGGGTGCTGGATCTCCTCAAAGATCTTCAGAGCGGTCCGCCACTTCTGCCTTGCCGCGTCGGGGTCACCGGCGGCTTCATAGGTTCCGCCGAGCCGTACGAGGTGTGCCGCCTCGTGACGATGATCACCTAGCTCGCGACAGCGGTCGACCGCCTGCCGGTAGTAGTCGATCGCCTCCGGGTACCGTCCGAGCTGGTGGTAGGCGTGGCCGAGGGTGTCCCAGACGTCGGCCATGGTGGCCAGTTCGCCGAGCTCTTCAAGCTCGGGGAGGGCTTTTTCGCAGTGGCTGATCGCCTGTTCGTGGTCGCCGAGCAGGGTGTGGCACCAGCCGACCGCGTTGTGGGCCAGCGCCAGCACGAGCCGGTGGCAGCTGAGGTGGGCGCTGCTCAGGCATTGCTGCGCGTGGCGCAGGGCGTCGTGATGGCGGCCTTCCTGCTCGAAAAGGAACATGATGCCCAGATGCGTCCGCGCCTGGCCGGTGTGGTCGCCCGCCGCGCGGTAAAGCTCCAGTGCCTGGCGGCTGTGCTCGTGCGCCTGATCGCGCCGGCCGAGCATCTTGTGCACGTAGGCGAGGCGGCGATGGATGTCGGCCTGCCCGGACGCGTCGCCGAGGTTGCTCGCCGCACGCAGGCCGGCGTCCTGCACCGTGACCTGGAGGTGCCACTGCCCTCGCCAGAGCAAGAAGGTCGCCATAGTCCACGCCAGCTGCTGAAGGTACTCGTCGCAGCCGGCCTCCTCGGCGACTTCGACGATCGCCAGAAGCACTGGCAGCTCGCGGTTTAGCCACTCCCGCGCCGTGGTGTTGCCGTCGAAGTCTGCGACTATGGTGCCGGGTTCCGGTGGCGCCAAGGTGATCGGGTCACGGCTGGCCGGCAGCCACCGATCCGCCGCGTGCGCGCTGTGCAGGTAGTGGTCCAGCATGCGGCGCAGCGCGGCGAGCCGGTCCGTTTCGATGTCGGTCGCGTGCAGGAGTTCGTTGGCGTAGGCCCGCAGCAGGTCATGGAAGGCGTACCGGCCGGGTGCGTGCTCGGTGAGCAGGTGCGCCGCGGTCAACTCGGCCAGCAGCCGGCGTGTCTGCGGTATGGGCAGCCGGGCAAGGTTGGCCGCGGCGTCCAGACCGATGTCGGGGCCCGGATGCAGCCCGAGCAACCTGAACAGTCGCGCCGCCGGTTGCGCCAATGCCTTGTAGGACCAGGAGAATACGGCCCGCACGTCGGTGGCGGGGTCGGAGATGCTCAATGCGTCGAGCGGGGGGCCGGATACCAGTTCGCCGGCGAACGCCGACAGCGGGAATCCGGGACGGGTGGCGGCTCGCGCGGCGACGATCGCCAAAGCCAGCGGGAGTCCGGCGCAGGTGGCGACGATCGTGTCGACCGCTTCGGGCTCGGCCTCCAGCCGGTCAGGGCCGAGCCGCCGAGCGAGCAGCTGCCGCGCCCGGTCGTCGTCGAGCGCGGCCAGCCACATCGGCCGGGCGCCTTCCGTGGCGAGCAGGCCCGCCAGGTCGTCGCGGCTGGTGATGAGGGCCATGCTGCCGGGCGAACCGGGAAGCAAGGGCCGGATCTGCTCGACGCTGCGGGCGTTGTCCAGCAACACCAGCGTTCTGGATCCGGCCAGCCGCTCGCGGTAGAGCCCGGCCTGTCCCTCCAAAGTGGAGGGTAGTCGCTCCGGCGGGACGCCGAGCTTGTCCAGCAGGGTTCGCAGCGCTTCGCCGGGAGACATCGCCTGGCCACCCGGATCGAAGCCGCGCAGGTTCAGATACAGCTGGCCGTCGGGGAACCGGTCGCGCGCGCGATGCGCCCAGTGCACCGCCAGCGTGGTCTTGCCGATCCCGCCGCAGCCGCCGATCGTCGAAATGACCACAGTGGACGGTGGGTCCCCCGCGGCTTCCAGCGACGCGTCGAGCTGTCGCAGCGCGTCCTCGCGCCCGGTGAAGCCTGGGATGTCCGCCGGTATCTGCGACTTCGTCTCATTGGCCGTGGGCGCCTCGGCCGGGCCCGTCACGGCGAGCGACGGGTCCTGGCGCAGGATCGCGTGGTGCAGCTCCTGCAGCGTCTGCCCGGGATCGCTGCCCAGCTCGTTGGTGAGCCGCGTGCGCAGCTGAAGGTAGTGTGCGAGGGCGTCGGCCTGGCGGCCACAGCGATACAGCCCGAGCATCAGCTGCCCGGCCAGCCGCTCGTCCAGCGGGTACGCCCCCGCCGCTGCGATGAGCGCGGGCAGCAGCCGCGCGTGCTCGCCACGCCGCAGCTGAATGTCGTTGTGCTCCAAGGCGGCGGCCAGCCGCTCGGTTTCCAGCGCCGTGGCTCTCGCGGCCAGCCAGTCGCTGTCCAGGCCGGCGAACGGGGCGCCCTGCCACAGGCCGAGGGCTTCGGCCCACAGGCTCGCCGCGTGGCCGTCATCGGTCTCGTCCCTGGCTTGCGCCGACAGGATCCTGAACCGGTGCAGGTCCACCGTGGCGGGATCGAGCTCGATGACGTAGCTGTGCCCGCGCCGGACCAACGGCTGCCCGTGCGTTCCGGCCAGCACCGAACGCAGCCTGGACAGGTAGGTGTGCAGGGTTTCCCGGGCGCGCTGAGGCGGCGCGTTTCCCCAGACGCGGTCGATGAGCTGGCCGAAGGACACCGGCGTCCCCAGGTCGGTCAACAGCACCGCAAGCACCGTCTGCTGCCGGGCAGGGCCAAGCGGCACCGGACCGTTCTCGCCGTGCGCGGCCATTGACCCGAGCAGCTGGAACCGGATCAAACCGTCGTCACCCGTCTCTCGTCGATGATCTGGAGATTTGATTGTGGCACAACTGGCGTTTAAGACCTCGGTGTCACCATCCTGCGGGCTTTGTCATCCGAAACGGAGGGTCCTGGATGGTCGTGCGTGTCCGTTCACCGCTTGCGGTGACGATTGCTTTAGCGGTGGCGTGGGGGGTGATGCCGGGGGCGCCCGCAGCGGCGGACCCGGCGCAGTCTTATACGGGCCGGCCGGAAGATGCCGGGCTGCGCTCGGCGCCGGTGAGGCCGTTGGTGCCTCGTGCTCCGAATGCGACGGAGCAGTCGCAGACCGATGCATGGCGGCCACAGCCAGTGGTCTCGCCCAAGCTGGGCGCGGCCGTGGTGGATCTGCCGGCGCGAGCGCGTTTGGGCGCCATGACACGTGCCGGGGAGTTGCCCGTCTCGGTAGGCCGTGGGGAGTCGGCATCGGCGCCGGCTCGCATCGGTGTCGAAGTCGCCGGGTCGGCGGCGACCAGGCTGACCGTACGACTGTCGCGAATGGACGGTCGGGTGGGACCGGGACCGGTCGCGCTGGCGGTGGACTACTCGGGGTTGAGGGATGCGTTCGGCGCCGACTGGGCTTCGCGGCTGAGGCTGGTACGTGCGGCCGACGGCTCGCCGGTGGAGGGGGTGCGTAACAACCTCGCCTCGGGCACGCTCAGCGGAACCGTCGAGGTCGCTCAGACCGAGCTGTTCGCCGTCACCGCCGCGGCGGCGTCGCCGGAAACCGGCACGTTCGCCAAAACCTCGCTGTCACAGGCGTCGTCCTGGCAGGCGGGCACGTCGGGCGGCGGGTTCAGCTGGTCCTATCCGGTGCGCACGCCGCCAGGCGTAGGTGGGATCGCACCGGAGATCGGGCTCAGCTACTCGTCATCGTCGATCGATGCCCGTACCAACGGAGAGGGTGGGCAAAACTCGTGGCTTGGTGAGGGTTGGGATTTCTGGCCCGGATACATCGAGCGTTCCAACCGATCGTGCTCGGAGGACACAGCCGGTGCCGCTTACAGCAATGCGACCGGTGACCTGTGCTGGCGAGACCAGAACGCCACGATCGTGTGGGGCGACCACAGCGGGGAGCTGATCCGCGACGACAGCACCTCGACCTGGCGGCTGGCCGACGATGACGGCTCGCGGGTGGAGTTGCTGACCGGTGGGGTCAACGGCGACAACGACGGCGAATACTGGCGGATCACCACGACGGACGGCACCCAGTACTACTTCGGCAAGCATCGCCTGCCCGGTTGGGTGTCGGGCAACGCCGAGACCGGCAGCGTCTGGTCGGCGCCCGTATTCGCCAACCACACCACCGATCCCTGCTACAAGTCCGGTGGATTCGCGGGGTCGTACTGCACCCAGGCGTACCGGTGGAACCTCGACTACGTCGTGGACCCGCACGGCAATTCGATGTCCTATTGGTACACCAAGGAAAGCAACCGCACCGGACTGGCGGGCAGTTCCACGGCGACGACCGCCTACGACCGCGGCGGCTACCTCACCCGCATCGACTACGGCACCCGCACCGGCACGGAGTACAGCAGCAAGGCTCCGGCACGGGTCGTCGTCGGGGTCAGCGACCGCTGCCTGACCACCGCGTGCACGACCCATGACGGCGCCAACTGGCCGGACACCCCGTGGGATCTCTCGTGCACGGCATCACCGTGCACCTCCAACACCACGCCTTCGTTCTGGAGCACCAAGCGCCTCACGACGATCACGACCCAGGTGTGGAACGGGTTGGCGCACGCCGCGGTCGACAAGTGGACGCTCACCCACCAGTTCCCGGCGACGACCGATGGGACATCGCCGTCGCTGTGGCTGGCTTCGATCACCCACACCGGTCTGACCGGAGGGTCGCTGACCACACCGCCGGTGCTCTTCTGGGGCACGCGGATGGCCAACCGCACCGACTTCAACACCGACGCCGGAGTCCCCCCGGTCTACAAGTACCGGATCACCCGCCTGGCCAACGGAACCGGAGGGGAGGTCCTGGTTTCTTATACCGCATCGGATTGCACGGCGGCGTCGCAGGCCAACCCTGACGCGAACCCCAAGCGCTGCTTCCCGCAGCACTACACGCCGCCGGGTGCGCCGGCCGGCTGGTCGTGGTGGAACAAGTACCGCGTCGCACAGGTTGTCGAGCGTGACCTGGTCGGCGGGGGACCCGACGTGGAGTACGCCTACGACTACTCCACATCCGGGTCGTCGTCGAACGTCTTGTGGCATCACAGCGAGGGCTCCGCCACCTGGTCGAGCACGCTGGCGAAACGATCGTGGTCGGACTGGCGTGGCTATCCCACCGTCACGGTGACCACGGGAGCGGCCGGTGCCACCCGCTCGCAGACGAGGTACTTGTTCTTCCGCGGCATGGACAAGGATCGCACCGACGCCGGGGAAGGCACGCGGGACGTCACCCTCACCGACTCACGGGGCGTAGTGTTCCGCGACAGCCAGCAGCTGGCCGGACACCTGATCGAGGAGACTCAGTTCGACGGACCCGGTGGCAAGCCGCTCGTCAAGACGATCGACGTCCCGTGGCAGCAGCAGACCGCCAAGCGCACGGAGAGTCCTGACTTCGCGCAGCCGTCCACCACCGGCGCGTTCTATGTCCGTTCCGCGCAGCAGCGCACGATGACGTGGCTGAACTCGTCCGGCAGCTGGCAGGAATCGGTCACCGACACCACCTACGACGCCACCTACGGCCAGCCGGTGAGGTCGAAGGAGGACGGGGCGTGTACCGAGTACCGCTACGGCCGCAACATCGGGCTTTGGCTGATCGACTACGAGTCCGAGGTGCTGACGACGGACTGCGCGGGCACGGTCCTGGAAGGGGAAAGGAACTACTACGACGGGTCGGGCACGCTCGGGGCAGCGCCGACACGGGGTCTGGAAACCCGCACCGACGAAGTGGCGCGCTTGGACGGCACGACACCGGTCTGGCAGACCGGTGAGCGGGCGGACTACGACGCCTACGGGAGGCCGACGCAGACCACCGATGCGCTGGGGCGCAAGACAATCACGGCATACACACCGGCTGCGGGAGGTCCCCTGACCGCCGTCGCCGTGATGAACCCGGCCGGACACACCTCGACCACCACCGTCGATCCCGCCTGGGGCGCGCCGCTGAAAGTCGTTGACGCCAACGGCAAAGTGAGCCGGGCCGCCTACGACCCGCTGGGCCGCGTGACCAAGTCGTGGCTGGACAACCGTCCCACCACCGAGACGCCCGACGAGGAGTACACCTACACGGTCCAAGCCGACGCGGCCAGTTCAGTGGTGACCAAGACGCTGGGGCCCAACGGAAACCAGGTCGTGACCGCCGAACTGCTCGACGGGTTCCACCGGTCGCGGCAGACCCAGACCCAGGCGCCGTGGGTCGGCGACGACGGTGTGTGGCTCACCGACACCGCTTACGACTCGCGCGGTGAAGCGGTGAAGGTGTCGGAGATGTATGTCGCCGACGTGACCCCGTCCGGAACCCTGCTCTCGTTCGCGGACTCCGCCGCCTATCGGCAGCAGCGGCTGGTCATTGACGGCCTGGGCCGGACGGTCCGCGACGAGTTCTGGGACGGTGCGAACCAGTTGTGGGCAACGGTTTCGGCATATGACGGCGATCGGGTCACGGTGACCCCGCCGTCGGGTGGCATCGTCACGACCGAGATCACCGATGTCCGGGGCCGGGTGGTCACCCGGCGCCAAGGGTCCAATCAGGACACCCGCTACACCTACGACCTGTTGGATCGGCTCACGAAGACGGTCGACCCGGCGGGCAACACCTGGACTTACACCTACGACCCGCTGGGACGCGTCATCGCGACCGCGGATCCGGACGAGGGCAGCTCTGTCCTGTCCTACGACGCGGCCGGTCAGCTCGTCAGCGAAAAAGACGCGCGGGGTGCGATGCTGACCCACGCGTATGACGCGTTGGGCCGCCCGACAGCGGTGCACCAGGGGGATTCCACCGGCACCACACTGGTGTCGTGGACCTACGACACGATCGCGAAGGGGGAGCTCACCAGCTCGACCAGGTACGCCGGCGGCGCCGCCTACACCACGGCCGTCACCGGTTACGACGACGGATACCGGCCGATCGGCGTGGCGGTAGTCGTTCCCGCGGCGGAAGGGACGCTCGCCGGCACCTACCAGTTCGGCATGTCCTATCTTCCGGACGGGTCGCAGCGCACGCTCAGCCTGCCCGCAGCGGGTGGGCTGCCCGCGGAAACGCTGACCAACACGTACCGTCCGACCGGGCAGGAGCTCACGCTCACCGGGATCGACGCTTACGTGTCGGGCTCCAGCGTGACCTCGTGGGGCGAGATCAGCCAGCGCGTGCTCGATTCCGGGAACGACCGGGTCAGGACCGCGACCCAGTACTCCGCCGTGACCGGGCGACCCATCCGGAACATCGTGGAGACCGAGGTGCGGAGCGCTCCAGGCACGTTCGCGACGAGGTTCAGCCAGAACCTCACCTTCGACGCGGCCGGAAACCTGACCAAGCTCACCGAGTCCGGTCAGGCCGACGATACCCAGTGCTTCGCCTACGACGGGTTGCGGCGGCTGAGCGAGGCGTGGACACCGGCCGGGGGTGACTGCGCAGCGGCGCGTGAGGTCACCGCGCTCGGCGGGCCGGCACCGTACTGGCAGTCGTGGACCTACGACGCGGTGGGCAACCGGCTGGGCGAAGTGCGGCACGCGGCGGGCGGGGACACCGTCGGCAGCTACCGCACTCCGAACGGCCACCGCACCACGGCTGTGGACGTCTCCGGTCCCACCGGTGCCCGCATCGACGGGTACGCCTTCGACGCGTCCGGCAACATCACGGCACGCAACGTCGCCGGTGCCGCGCAAACGTTGACGTGGAACGACGAAGGTCTCCTCACCGACGTGCAGGACGCCAGCGGCAAGACGTCGTTCGTCTACGCGGCAGACGGCTCCCGCCTGCTGCGGCGGGATCCTTCCGGGACAACGCTTTACCTGCCCGGCAGCATGGAGTTGCGCGCAACCGGCGGCGGTGTCTCGGCCACTCGTTACTACAGCCACGACGACGAGGTGGTCGCGGTCCGGACCCCGGACAGCCTGGTGTTCCGCGCCGGTGACCATCACGGCACGGCTCAGGTCGAGGTGACAGCGGGCCAGACAGGTGTCCGGGTGCGCCGGCTCGACCCGTTCGGCAACGACCGGGCCGGCAGCGCGGTGTTCGCGGGCGACAAGGGTTTCGTCGGCGGCACGGTCGACAACACGGGCCTGATCCATCTCGGTGCCCGCGACTACGATCCGGTGCACGGGCGCTTCCTGTCCCTGGATCCGCTGCTCGATCTCCAAGACCCGCAGCAGATGCACGGATACGCCTACGCCAACAACAACCCCACCACGTGGCACGACTCCGGCGGCATGCTGCACAAGGCGAAGAAGGCCGCGGCCAAGAAGCAGCCTGCCAAGAAGAAGACCGTAAAGAAGAAGCAAGCCGCCAAGAAGCAGGCGGCCAAGAAGAAGTCAGGCAGTAAGAAGAAGTCGGCCAAGAAGAAGGTGGCGAAGAAGCAGGCTGCCAAGAAGCAGGCGGCCAAGAAGCAGGCGGCCAAGAAGAAGCACGCGTCTGCGAAGGCCAAGCGTGGCCCAGGGGCGAAGCCGAAGCGGCCGCGGTCCAACCCGGGTCACGCGTTCTGGGGCGACAGCTGGGAGGAGTACGGCCACAGCGACTGGGTTGAAGGCGACTGGGAGAACAGCCACTACAACGACCTGCCCCCATGGGCCTACAACGCCATGAAGGGTGCCACGAGCGTGATGCTGGCCGGAGCGGCCATCGAGAGCGTTCAGTATCAATACCGCACCCGGTTCGTCTTCTACAAGCGTCGTGACGCCGACGGCGACTGGGAGTTCAAGGCGGAGCTCGTCACAGAGGTGCGCGCGCGTTGGACGATCTCGTACACCTTCATCGTGCCGGTGATCCTCACCACCACGTGGCGGGAAGACAGTGCAAGCGCCTGGGGTGACGGCTGATCGCTGACCCGGCGTCTTCTGGGGCGGCCACTGTGCGAGCAGTGTCCGCCCCAGGCAGCATGGGGCATCAGACGTGGCAGTGTTCTCCCACTTCCGATTCAGCGTATTCGCGGCTGCCGCTGTGGTGGCGGAGCCGCAGGGCGCCGCCCGGACCACGCCCGCCGCGCCGGCGCGGCGGCGTCCGCGCTGTGTGCCGGGTGCACGACCTGAACCCCGGACCTGTGGCCCGGGGGTTTGATTGCTTGCGGGGACACGCAAAGCATGACCTGCGGATCTGGGCGGTTCGAGGGTGGCAACGGCATCGGTCGACACAACGCGCAACGGCTGGCCGCAGGCAAGACAGGTTCGGGCGGCGGGGCGATCGATCCCACCGGTCAATCTGGATTAACCCGCTGGAGGTTCAGTGGGGGAAAGCACGCGGGATTCGGGTGGAGATCTCGTCGCGGAACTTCTCGATGCGCCCGATCACTTGGCGTCTGCCTATGGTGTTCTCGATGCGGTCGAGGTAGAGGCATCGACTGGCGAGCTTGTTGAGGTCGACGGTGAAGTAGATGGCCATCAGCGGATTGACGAACAACTTCGTGCCTCGGGTACGCAGGGTGAACTGGACATCTCCGAATGCGCCCCTGGTGGCCGCGGCGATCTGGCCGTTGACAATGCTCGGCCGTTCAGGGGTGGCTGCCTGAGCGTGCGCGACGGCGTCGCGGTACAGGATCGCTTCGCGGCTGGCTCCGGGTATGGACAGCGCGCCGAGGTAGCCGCCGTCGCGGTCAAGAGCGGCGATGTTCTCCAGGACCTGAACATGATTGACGCCATGGTAGGCGTCGATTCCGAAACCGAGACAGGTCACCAGCTTTACGGGTACGTCGAGGGCGGTCACGGCGGCGAGGCTGGTGATGTCCTCCACCGGTGTGCCCAGGTCTGACTCGTCGCCGTGCAGCAGGATGTCCGTGCCACCGTCGACAAGTACGACCGCGTCGATGTTCAAACGCTCCACCAGGTGCTGGTAGGCGGCTCGTAATGTTTGCACGCCCAGCGGAGGGAAGGCGTACACCGTCTCGGGTAGGCCGTGGGCCGCGAGCCATTGGGCGAGTGCCCGCTCGGGGAAGTACCAGTCAGGACTGGTGGTGTCCGGGGTGACCGCCGCGACGTCCTTGGTCGCCCAGCTCTTCTCATCGATGAGTTCGAGCTCTGAGAACGACAGGTTTGCCAGGTGTACCTGTGTGCCGCTGTGCCACAGGGCGAGGGCCAACGGCAGGCCGGCGTAGATATCGAATCCGCCACCCGCACCGGCGATCAGGATACTGCGGGCCGGGGCGAGTGCTGCGAACAACGGTGGCGTAGCCAACGAAAATGTGGCCTCATCAACGGAGTGCGTAGCGTTTGCAGACAGCGAAACCTCCAGACCAGAAGGTACCGGACCCATCAAGGGCGCGCCGGATGTCTTGAGCCAGCGTAGGAAGCACATCTGCGTTTCAACACGGCCGGTCGACCGAGTGACCAAACGACAGGCGTGCCGATATTCTGGTGTCGGTTGTCCCCTTGCGCCCACCCACCGGCGCCGCTCATCACGAACAGTCAACCCAGCCGATGGGCGCCTCACGGCGGATCCGTGCGCCATTGTCACGTGTGCTGCCGGGCCGCGGCTATCTCGCCCGGATCGCCCAAGGCAAGTCGTCGTACATATGTACGATGTGCGGCTTCCGAGTTTTCGGCCTAGCCTGCCTGGTGACCGCCGCCGCGCCATTGGCCGTGGAATCGCGGCGGCGGTCTATTGCCCCACTCCAGGTATTCGAGAAGGAGCAACGTGACAATCCTAGTAACCGGAGCGACAGGAAACGTGGGTCGCCAGGTGGTGGCCGGGCTGGTCCGGGCCGGACGAACGGTGCGGGCGATGACCCGCCGGCCGCAGACGGGCCGGCTGCCGGACGGAGTTGAGGTGGTCCAGGGAGACTTCGAACGTCCCGAGACCTGGCGAGCGGCGCTGGACGGAGTGCAGTCGGTGTACCTGTTCCCCTTCGTGTACGCCGCGACCGACCATGGGTTCGTCGATGAGGCGGTCAAGGCCGGCGTCACCCGGTTCGTCGCGCACTCCGCGGCGGCGGCCGGGTTCGCACCCGGAACCGGAGGCGACGGCGCACTCGGGCGGCACCTGACCGAAGAGCGGGAAGCACACCGCGGGTTGGAACTGGTGGTGGAGGCCTCCGGTGCCGAGTGGACGCATGTGCGGCCGGGGCTGTTGGCCGTCAATGCACTGCGGTGGGCCGACCGGATCCGGACCGAGCGGGTGGTGCGGGAACCGTACGCGTCGGCCGGCTATCCGGTGGTCCATGAGGCCGACGTAGCCGACGTGGCGGTTGCAGCGCTGCTGACCGACGACCATGTCGGTGCCGCATACACAGTCACCGGCCCGGCGAAGGTTTCGCAGGCGGAGCAGGTCACCGCGATCGGTGCCGCCATCGGCGTACAGGTGCGGTTCGAGGAGCTCGATCCGGCCGAGGCGCGCACGCAGTGGCTGCGCGACGGCTTCGACGAGGAGACCGCGGACTGGATGATCGCGCTGCTCGCCGACGCGGTCGACGGGACGGGTGCGCTGCCGCCAACGGACACCTATCTGCAGGTGACGGGGCGACCACCGCGCACGTTCGCCCAGTGGGCCAACGATCACGCCGCCGACTTCCGGCCCGTGGTGACGCGATGACGATTCTGGTCACGGGTGCCACCGGCATGGTGGGCCGACACGTCGTCGCCGAACTGGTGAAGACCGGGCATCGGGTCCGCGCACTCACGCGGACGCCGTCGGCGGCGCACCTTCCGGACGGGGTGCAGGTCGTGGGCGGCGACCTGACGGACCCGCCGTCGCTGGAGCCGTCGCTGAACGGCGTCGAAAGGATGTACCTGTTCCCGGTCGGACGGACAGCGCGTGATGTTGTCGCCGCCGCGAAGCGGGCCGGCGTGCGGCGCATCGTCGTGCTGTCCGGGGCGCTGGCCGACAGCGACGACAGCGAGGACGGATACCTGGCGGTCGAGCGTGCGGTCGAGGACTCCGGTCTGGAGTGGACGCACGTGCGGCCCGGAGAGTTCGCCGCGAACTGGCTGGACTGGGCCCCGTCCATCAAGGAAGGTCGGGTGGTGCGCCGCCCGTACGGGGCTGCGGTGACCCAACCCACCCACGAGGCGGACATCGCCGCGGTCGCCGCGACGGTTCTCGTCGAGGACGGCCACGCCGGCCGGACCTACACACTCGCCGGCCCCGAGGCGCTCACCACCGTCGCGCAGGTCGACGCGATCGGCACGGCGATCGGTGCCACGGTACGGTTCGACGAGCTCGATCCGGCCCAGGCCCGAGCCGAGTGGATCAGCAACGGCTATCCGGAGACGTTCGTCGACTGGATCTTCACCATATGGGCGGAATCCGCGCGTGACCCCGCCCCGACGAACCAGGAGTGGGCCGACATCGTCCCGCGCCTGACCGGCCGACCCGCGCGGACATTCGCGCAATGGGCCACCGACCACGCGGCCGACTTCCGGTGAACTCCACGTGATCGCTAACGCCCGACGAACGCTCCGTACGAACACCCTCAACTCGGCAGATCAGGTTGGCGGCCCTCCATTCAGCCTCAAGCCGCATGATCAACGATTTACATCGTTGGTCATGTGCCTGAGGCTATGAAGGCGGCCAGGATGTAGTTGGCGTACCGGTCCGCGCCCGCACCACCAGGTTCTTGCGTGTCCGGTCATAGCGCATAGTGGTGCGCGGATCGAGACGGCGGCCAAGTGGCGCAGGCGGCGGGTCCATGCGTGGGGTCCATGCGTGGGGTCCATGCGTCGGCCTCGCTGGTTGAGCAGGATCGGCCCGCTGGTGCGCTGGCCTATGGCGCGGTCGATGGCCCGCCCGGCCGCCTTTGGCAGCGGCACCAGGACGGGCCTGTTGCCTTTACCCTGCATCCGCAGGAGGCGATGGCCGTGTTCCTCTCAAGCCGGTACGACCGGTCGGCGGGCGTAAGCGGCCGGCGAGATGGGCAGGACGGTGTCGATCACGCAGGTGCGGTAGAAGCGGGTGACCACCGACAGGCGCCGTGAGACGGTGGAGGGTTTGAACCGGCGGACTTCCTGCAGCCAGCGTAGGAACAGTTCGATGTGGACCCTGCTCCAACTCACGCACGATGCGGCAGATCAGCGCGTTCCGGATAGGGCAGGATAGCGGCCGTGAAGCCGTGGCTGCATCTGAAGATCGCTGAGCTGGTGGAGCAGCGCCCGACCGGCGCCGGGGAGGATGTTCACTTCCCGCAGTCCCTGGTTGCAGCGGTGATTGACGAGTACACACTGCCCGGGCAGCGGGTACTGGATCCGTTCGCCGGCTACGGCACGACATTGGTGGTGGCCGAGCGTATGAGGCGCAAGGCAATCGGCGTGGAACTGCTGCCGCAGCGCGCCGAACTGATCCGAACCCGCCTGGTGGGTGACGCCGAGGTGGTCACCGGGGACGCGCGCAACCTAGCCGCGCTGGTGACCGGACCGATCGATCTGTGCTTGACCTCCCCGCCGTACATGACCGCCTCCGGCCATCCACAGAACCCGCTCACCGCCTACCGGACCCTGGATGGCCACTACGCGACCTACCTGGCCGAAGTCGGCGACATCTTCCGCCAGGTAGCCGCTCTGCTACGGCCTGGCGGGCACGCGGTCATCAGCGTCGCCAACCTCTCGACCGGGCCTACCATTACGCCCCTGGCCTGGGATGTCGCACGCACCGTCGCTGAACATCTAGTCCTGCGGCAAGAGGTGTTCCTATGCTGGGATCATCAGCCCGCCGGGATCAGCGGCGACTACTGCCTGGTCTTCCAACGCACCAGCGAGCCGACGAGCATCGTTCACAGGCGCTGACATCGGCTCGGCAAAACACCGGACGGTCCGCAAAGGTACACCGCTGGGTAGCGCGCATTCGGCGGGCATGAGAGTGCGTTTGGAGTGGCGCCGGCAGGACCCTTCGTACGACCAAAACGATCTCCAGCACGAAGGTCGCGACGCATCCTCACACCGTCCACTTACATAAAGTTCAAACGCCGGCAGAAGCGGACGATCCCTAGCAACCTGGTAGAGCTGCCCGCCGGTCGATTGGCCAGGTTCGAAGCAACCGGCGCTGTGCTGGCCTTCCTGGAAGTACGGCAAACAGCAACCGCGTCGGGCCCTGAGTACTGGACGCGAACCGCACGAAATCGCCGGGCGACATCGCCGGCCGCAGCGACCCTTCAACGGGTCCGGACGGTGATGGATATGACCTATTGAGCCGCTGGCCGGTGCAGCCAGCCGGCGTAGAGCCACTCGATGAGGTCGGTGGAGGCCAGCTCGGCCAGCCGCTTGCGGAAGCGGGCCAGGTCGTCCGGGCCGAGCAGGGTCTTCCACTGCCCGCTGGTGCCGGTGTGGAAGAAGGCGCGGTTGTCGCGCCAGAGTCCGCTGTCGACGCCGGGGGCGAGTTCATCGGCCCGTTGGCGTACGTTGTCGAAGGTGGCCGCGGCGGCTAGCTCCTGGATGCGTGCGGCGGGCAGGTCGATGTCCAGTACCTCGGCCAGGCGCTTGAGCTGGCCGGGCAGGTCGGTGAGCAGGTCGTGGTAGTGGAAGAGCGCGACCTGGGGCTCGTTTCGCCTGTCCCAGAACGTTTGCAGGTGCTGGATCATGTTGGCCAGGCTCCCGATCCCGGTCGGGTCGTTGCGGAATTCGCCCTCGGCCCACAGCCAGAAGCGCTCCCGCAGATCCTCAGGCGGCGGCATTGCGCTGCGATCGATACCCTTCTTGGCCGTGAGCGCCGCCCTGGTCTGGTCGCTGATGTTGGCCACGGCGTGGTCGAAGGAGACCCCGACATCGCGCGGGTCGCGCCCGAGGCAAAGGTAGGTCACGCCCTCGACGAACGGGAGCCCGTCCAGCGGGGTGTGCGTCTTGATGAAACGCCGGTGCTGTTGTGCGTCCAGGACCGCGAGCGTCTCGGCGAAGTCATAGGTGATGTTGTCAAGCCACGGCGAGATCTCGGTCAGCCGGCGGGGGAACCGGATGGAGTTGAAGACCAGCAAAGCGCAAAGCATCTGCATCCAGCTTGTGCCGCATTTGGCCGGCGGGCTTATCACGATGTCGTCGTTGCGGAATGGGAATCCGGTCCACAGCGCGCTGTCTGACATCATCATCTGGTATCGCCGCATGCCGCCAATGTATATCGACAGACGATGTTGTTTAGCCCCGTGCGCGGTCCAGCCCTTCCAGCAGGAGATCCAGCGTGAACTCGAACACGGTAAGGCGACGCCGAGATCTACATAAGAACTTCGCATAGCCTGAGTACCGCTGAACGGTCGGCGAACCCTCTTTTGCGGACAGCGGTCCAGTGGCGGTCATCCGCTTTGGTGAGAGCCCCGACCGATCACTTCAACCGTAAGATCAACGCTCGTTTCGCGGCCATGAGCGTGTGGGGGTCAGCCAGCCGGCGAGCACCATCTGTCGGCCATGGCGATGATGCGGGCGGTCACCGTGTCCGGATCCACGAGCTGGTGCAGGTGCTGGCCGGGAACATGATCGACGTCCCAGCCACGTTCCCGCGCGTCTTGCGCCGCTTGTTCGTATGGCGGGCCGAACAGCAGATACCCGCACGGTGCGTTGTCCCAGCCGTCAGGAACGGGCACCCGTTCCTCGTAGTAGCTCAATGGCAGATGGGGCTGCTCGGCCGAGACGACACGCTGGGTTTGCGGATCCGGAAACATCGGTGCGACGTCGGACTCGTCCCACCACGCCGTCCACTGCGGCAGCCGGCCGCCGGTCACCTTGGGCCGCAGAAAATCCAGTAGCTCAGGCTGTGCGACCGGCGTCGGCCCGGTGCGAGCGGGCAACGCCGCGTCGACAAACAAGCAGCCGGCCACCGGACGTCGGACAGCCTCGGCGATGACCGGGAGGAAGAGACCGGCGTTGCTGTGTGCGACCAGTACGATCGGTTGGTTCGGCGGCAGCTGGCCGGTGGCGCTGCCGACGGTCTCCGCGACGGACGGCCAGAACGGCGGTCCTGCGTCCGCCACGCCGAGCAGCGAGGGCACCACCGTAACGGCACCCGAAGCCTTCAGCCTCGTCTCCACAGGCGCCCATGTCAGAGGCCCCACCGACGGGCTGTGCACAAGAACAAACGCGGCATCCACCCGTTCACCCTCCATGACGCCGCCCGCCGACCGCCACCCCATCCGTCACGCCGATGGCGAACACAGCACCTAATTTAAGATCCGCATGCTCTCGCGTCGCTGGCCACCGGGCCCGCTCATCGGCAGAACCGGATGACGCGGTCGGCGCTCAAGGAGATCTGGCAGCGCACGGAAACGTCAACTTCGCTGAGAAGCTCGGCTCAACCGTCATGATCATTGAGATCGGACAGTCGTCATTGTCCGATCTCAATGATCATGGCGTTAGTCATTCAAGCTGCACGGTTTCTCATTGATTGCGTGCTGGATGAGAAGGTGCCAACCGGAACTCACTCGATTGCCTGAGTTCCGTCTCATCTGATCTGGCGCTTTCTCATTGGATCAACGATCAGGGTCAAGAGCGTCCACTTTGCCGCATCAGCCAACTGATCGACTTCGGACGCTCGGATGGGCCTATCCGATTTCCGGTGTAACTAAAGGTTTTTCGGTTCTGTTTTCTATCGGCGGCCGGCGGTGACGCGGCCGTTGAAGGTGATGTCGAAGGCGTTGAGGGCGGCCTTCCACCGGTTG
>DASUXL010000368.1:0-17312 GCA_036377915.1 Candidatus Limnocylindrales bacterium | reverse complement strand
GTGTGACCCACACGCCCAGATAACCGACACCCTGATCGTCGACGGTGTGGTCGATGGAGTAGCCACGCGGGATCCCATTGACCGGATCGTTCTCGAACGAGTTGACGTCGCTCGCGTGCAGCTCGATCTCGTTGAGGATGCTGCACGGCGCGGCGATCCCGGCCGGGCACGCGGAGGCAGTTCCGGCAAGGACCCTCACGTAACGGGCCTGCCGTGCCGGGGCGGACGCGGAGTACTTCAGCGCGTAGCTTTGCTGACCGCTTACGGTGTACCAATCAAGCCATGGTTCTTCCAAAGTCATTCTGGTTTGGACTGTGGCGCTCTCGGCCGCCCCGATCGCCAGGCTGAGACCGACCTTTGACAGCGTGTACGCGCGATCGAGCGTGATTTCGAACGTGCCCGGCCCACCCGAGCGCACCGCGCTCGACCACATCTCGTTGCTGCCGTCGACGGCGCCGAGCGCGCCCGTGCGCGGATGCCCGGCGACGGCGTCACCCATGTCCCCGCCGATCTGGGCCACACCGGCGGCCACCTTTCCGGCCAGGTCGATTTTGCCGGCGCCGGCGGTGAGGATGTCGGCCTGCACCCGCTTGATCTGGTACTGCGTCGTGCCGCCGGACATGGTTCCGCCTTGCCAGGTGCACTTGTTGTAGTGCGTTCCCTGGTACGTGATGGCGTGGCAGGTGTCGGCGAGCAGCACGGCGCGGTTCGCCTCGGTCCAGGCGAAGTCGGCGTTGCCGCTGGAGCCTTCGTTCACATCGGTCGGCTGAGCCGTGTTGTGGTTGTCGTAGTACATTTTCTTGATGTTCCAAGCGTTGCCGGTCCCGTCGTAGGAAAGCGCGACGTAGTTGTCCGGCCGCCCCGCCACCAACGCCAGGATCCCGTTGGGCAGCAAGGAAAGCCGCGGGTTGATCCGGCCGAAGGCGCGGACGCCGCCCGTGTCCGCGAACTCCGGGATCCCGACCGGCCCCGATGCCCAGCTCGTCCCGAAGGTGGTGGAGCGGCGCTCGTACAGGTTGTCGTAATTGGACGTTCGCATCACGGCGAGCAGGGCGCCGTCGGCGGTGAGGACGATGCCGGTCTCGTTGAACCCGTGCGAGGTCGATCCCTGCGCGATGGTGCTTCGCAGCGTCCACGACGCACCGGAGTCGAAACTAACCAGCAGCAATGAGGTTTGCACGGCGTTGCCGGCGGAGTCGCGCAGTATGCCGTAGCCCGCCATCAGCAGCGGGCCGTTGGGGACCTGCACCATCGACGTCGGGAAGTAGTTGGCGGTGGCGTGGAAGAACGTCTGCGGCGCGATATTTAGGTTCGCGACGACCGTCGTGGGGAAGGTGGCACCGTCGTCATTGGAGTAATGTATCCGGATGGTGCGCTGCTGCAACGTTACCGAGGTCTGGCCGATGAACTCGGCGTGGACGACCCGGCCGTCGATGAGGCGGGCGCTCGCCTCATAAGCGGGCTGGGTCGAGGTGGAAAAGGTCGCCCCTTTGTTGACGGAGACGAGCTGTCCCGGTACCACATAGCCGTCTAAATCAAAATGTTTGGAGTAACCGGCATATACCGGCCTGGTCGGCGAGGCGGCCGTGCCCGAGTCATGGGCCTCGGCGACGGCATACCAGGCTGGCGGGTTGTTCGGCGGATCGTAGGCCGTGCCCTCGGGGCCGAGCACCAGGGCGGGCGCGGTCGGGGACAGGCCGGCGACCTCTGACCTGGTGATCGCGCTCGCCGGTGCCGCGGCGAGGTTGGTGGCGGCCAGTGCCGAGGCGAGCACGATCGAAGCGTAGACAGATGTGGCTCTCTTCATTCCCGGTAGCCTTGCGGCCCTGGGCAGAGTTCACAAGGTCGTTCCGGCCTACGTTAGAAATATCCGCCAGAAGCCCACGAGCATCGGCACGACGAAGGCGACAAGCAATGCCACCGCGAGCACCCGGCCCAGGACGCGCCGGCGCCGGGAACCGCCGCCGCCGAGCCTGCCCAGCATCGCGATCTCGGACTCGACCAGGTAGCCGCTCGGGCTGTCGCTGGTCATGAAGTCCAGCCCGGGGTGCCGTCGCACCCCCTCCTCTTCCGGCCGCATAACCAAGGATCCCACATCCACCTCGCCCCGACCATTACATTGCGCGTGCAAAACAACGCGCGTCATCGCCGCGACAGAAGCCGCCAGATGATCAGATCCCGAACGCCGGCGGCGGCGATGACGCGTATCGTGATCTCATGATCACCAAAAGTGACCGCGGCACCTGGGCAGCGTTCCTGACCGCCGCGGTGCTGGCGGGCGGCAGCGGGGTGGGCATCCGGTTCAGCAACCGCGAGCTGCCGCCGCTGTGGGGCGCGGGCGTCCGGTTCGGCGCGGCCGCCGTGCTCCTGATCATCGTCATGGCGGTGATGCGGTTGCCCCTGCCGCGCGGCCGGGAGTGGGCCGGGCCGCTCACGTACGGCCTGCTGAACTTCGCCGCTTCCTTCGCGCTCGCCTACTACGCGCTGCTGTACATGCGCGCCGGCTTCGGCCAGATCCTCCTGGCGCTGGTCCCGCTGGTGACGCTCCTGCTCGCGGTGGCGCAGCGGCAGGAGAAGCTGAGGGTGGCGGCGGTGGCCGGTACCCTGCTGGCGCTCGCCGGAGTGGTGATCATGGCGGGCGCGCCCGCGACCGAGCCGGTGCCGCTGCTGGCGATCCTCGCGGCGGTGGCGAGCACGCTGTGCCTTGGCCAGACCGCCGTCCTCGTCCACCGGCTGCCCACGGCGCACCCGGTCAGCACCAACGCGATCGGCATGGCGATTGGCGCGCTGGTGCTGCTGCTCGGTTCGGCGGTGGCGGGGGAGGCGCATCCGGTACCGACCCGAACCGAGACCTGGCTGGTGCTGGCCTACCTCGTGGTCTTCGGCTCCATCGGCGTGTTCATGCTCTACCTTCTCGTCCTCATGCGCTGGCCCGCCTCCCGCGCAGCCTACATTTTCGTGCTGATCCCGTTCGTGACGGTCGCCCTGTCGGCCTGGCTGGACGGCGAGCGGGTCGGCTGGGGCATGGCCGCGGGCGGACCGCTCGTCCTCGCCGGTGTCTACTTTGGAGCGCTACGGAGGCGGCCCGAGGCTTAGCCAACGGAGACTATGGCCGACCCGGCACCCAGAACGATGGAGTCACCGGCGACGGTGAAAGGGGTCGCCCGCTCGGTGAACTCATCCTCGGGCTCCGTTGCGTCACAACCATCCTCAAGCCCGAGCGTCCACAGTAGAGCGCCCGTCGCGGCGTCGATCCCGCGCAACTCCCCACCGGCCGTGGCGGCGTGGACCACACCACCGGCGATCAGGGGTGTGCGGCTGACCCACACCCGATCGTGGACGATCATCGTGTGGGCCGGGAAGATGAGCGTGCTTGCCTCGTCATCGTCCGGTCCCACCTCGTCCCCGCTGACCGTCCACACGGTCCGGCCGGTCGCGAGGTCGATCGCATGCACGTCACCGTCGATGTGGTGCCCGATGAAGCCTTCGGACACGACGAGCATGCCGCCGTGGCACGCCGGGCGGGTCCGGAAAAGCCTGCCGTTCAAGCTTTTCCCGGTCGACCAAAGCCGGCGGCGGCTGGCCCGCTCGTACCCGGCCACCCCGGAATATCCGAACGACAGCAGCAGATCGCCGCGGACAGGTTGGCCCACAGCGCCCCGCCGGTGGCCACGTCCCGGGACTCGACGCAGTCCCAGGCCTGGACGAGCACCACGCCGTCGCTGACAGCCGGCGGAGCGACGGCTCCGGGCAAGCCAGAAAACGTTACCCGCCAACGCAATTCGCCGGCCCCGGCGTCCAGGGCGTACAGGTTGGAGGCGGTGTCGACGGCATACACCGTCCCGTCCGAGATGACGGGCGCGGTCGCGACGGGAGCACTGGCAGAAAAGCGCCATCGCACACTTGGCTGGGCCGCGATGCCGGGACCCTGGCATTGCCCGGTGTTCCCCGGGTCGCCGTACTGCGGGGTGGACACCGCGACAGTGCGCGGCGCCCACCCCGACGAGTTATGCCTGAACCCGGAACGTGGCGTCCTGCCGGTCGAGCACCGGTGAACTCGACGTGAGCGGGTCGAGGCGTAAGGCGAAGTTGAAATGCCGGATGTACCGGGTCGGCTGCGAATACGACCGGAACGATGCCCAGCTCGAGTCGGCCAGCCCCGCCACCCTGTAGAAGGTCGCGTCCCCGCGGAAGGCCGCCGTGCCGTTGTTCTGATCGATGCGCAGCGCGAAGTTGGACTGCCGCAGGTACCGGTCCGGGAAGTTGACCGACCGGAACGAGACCCCGGCGGCGTCCGCCAGCCCGGCCACCATCACCCACTGCTGGTCCTGGAACGGGTCGAACGGGTACGGGTCGATGCGCGCCGCGTAGTCGGCGTGCCGCCAGTACCTGTCCGGGTAGTTGTACGACTTGAGCCTTGTCCACCCGGGCAAGCCCCAACGCGCCACCAACCCGCTGTACTCGGCCGCCGTGATCTGGGCGATCGACGCGTGCTTGGAGTTGAGCGGCTGGGCGTAGGAGCGCTGGTTCATCGCCGTCCACGAGCCACCCGAGATGCTGCCCGTCTGCCAGGCGTAGAACTCCCCGTTGACCGGCGAGTACGAGTCACCCCACAGATGGTAGGTGTTGGAGGTCAACGACTTGGCGACGATCGGTGCCTCGATCCCGTTGCCCTGGATCATCCCACCCGTGTATGTGGTGAAACTCCCCGGGTTGAGCGAGGACGACCGCGCCCCATACAACAGCCCATTGCTGAGGTTCTTGTAGTACAGGTAGTTGACCCCGCCCTCACTGAACATCGTCGCGTCGAGCACCCCGAACCCCGGGTCGAAGAACAGCTGGGCCGCGCTCACCGTCTGGAAATCGGTGGTGTAGTTGACGAAGAACACGTCCCGGGTGCCGTTGTGGATCGAGTACATGATCCCGTACTGCTGCCGGGCCGGGTCCCAGAACGCCTCCGGCGCCCAAGTGTGGCTGTTCAACGTGTTCAGCCTCAACCTGTGGTACCCGGTGAAACTCGTCAGGTCCGTCGAGAACCACACATGGATGAACTGGTTGAGCTGGCTGAAGTCGGTCCCGTTCAGGTCGGTGGCGAGGATGACGAACGTCCCGTCCTGCCGCCGCAGGATGTACGGGTCACGCAACCCTTGTGTCCCCTGGGTCGGGGTCGCCACGGCGTTGTTCTGGTTCAGCGGCGACCAGGTGAGCCCGTCGTTGCTGACCGCCAGGTGCAGCCCGTAGCTGCTGCCGACCCTGTTCGGGGTCTCCTTGAAGTACGCCATGACGAAGGCGGTGTTGACCGCCGCGCGCACCGGCGCGGCGGGCAACAACACGAGTGCTAGAAGCAGGAGCGCTAGGCGCTTCATGGCTACTCTCCTGACGGGACCGGAATGTTGGCCGAAAGCGCCATGGGCACGCCGAAGTTCGGTGTCCCGTCGGCGTTCCAGTTGAACTTCTGCGCCCTCGTGGTCCGGTTGACGTCACAGCCCGCCGTCGCCGAGGCGTTGGCGTGGTAGACGATCCAGTCCTCGGTCCCGTCCGGCGACTTGAAGAAGCCGTTGTGCCCCGGCCCGAAGACGCCGTTGGCGTCGTTGCGCTGGAACACCGGGTTGGGTGACTTCGTCCACGACGACTGCAGCAGCGGGTCGCCGCCGTTGTAGGTGAGCATGCCCAGCTTGTAGTTGGGGGTCGAGCAGTGGCTCGCCGAGTAGATGATGAACGTCCTTCCGTTGTGGTTCAGCTGAACCGCCCCCTCGGCGACCGCTCCACCCTGCGTCTCCCACGACAGTGTCGGCTGGATCAGGGTGCGCCGGGTGCCGCTTGCCGTCCACGGGTTGCTCAGCGGCCGGATGAACGTGGGCTGCGAGCCGTTGTAGAAGGTGCCCATCAGGTACAGCTGGCCGTTGAGCTGGAGGATGCTGCCGTCAAGCTCCCAGGTGTTGTCCTGCTGCGGGTCGAGCATGTCGGCCTTGAACGTGTACGGCCCCATCGGGTCGAGGCCGGCGCTTTCCAGGACGTGGATGCGTTGCGTGTTGAGGTTGAACGGCTCCCGCCCGGCGGTGTAGTAGAAGTACCAGCGCTGCCCGTTGGGCCCGTTGAGCAGGTGGAACTCGGGCGCCCACAGGGTGCCCGCGCCGTTGGGGTTGGTGAGGTTGAAGATGACCTGCTCCTGCGCGGTCCACAGCCCGCCAAGCGTCGCCGACCGCCGCATGGTGATGGTGCGGTTCCACGTCGTGGCCGCCAGGTAGTAGAAGCCGTTGTAATAGGTCAGCCACGGGTCGGCGCCGTTGGGGTCGAGCGGGTTGCGGAACGTCGCGCCGCCGCCGGTGCCCGGGTTGTACCCGGCCAGCCGCCACACGCGCGAAGATGCTGTGCTGCAAGGCAATTGGACCAGCCCGACATTTACCCCCGACGCTGCGCCGGCCGGCACAATGCACTTGCTGGAATGAACAGCTTGCAAGTTGAATGTCTTGTCGGTTCCGCTGACTGCCACCGGTACCAACCGATATTTTTGATTGTTGCCGGTGTGGCAGCTCCACTGGATCACCGTGGCGTTGTCCGCCGTGGAGACGCCGAAGATGTCGACGCACCTGCCCGCGGCCACGGTGGCGATGGTGTACTGATCGGATGTCCCCGAGACGGGGTTGAAAGTGAAGTTCTGCCGGGAGGCGGAGACGCATGCCCGCTGCACAAGCTGCACACCGTTGCCGGTGTTGCCGTCGGGCACCTCCATGCAGTTGCCGCCGTTGCGGTTGACGGCGGTCGAGGTGAACGTGACCGGTGCCGCCTGCGCGGGTGCGGGGGCCGCGACGAACGGCGTGACCGTTAGGGAGATGGTGAACAGGGACGCAAGCCAGGCACGATAGGGCATGGCAGACCACATCCTTAGGGAGCAACGGAGTCGGTGGCGCCGCCCGGATCGCCGGTTCAAACTCTACCGATGATCCGGCCCGTAGTACAGAATTCGAAATACCGAACAAGGGAGGACAGGACGAGATGCGTGCGCTACTCGTGAGCGCGCCGGGCAGCTACCGGCTGGCCGAGCTGCCCGACCCCGAACCGGGCCCGGGCGAAGTGCTTGTCGCACCGGCCTGCGTCGGCATCTGCGGGTCCGATCTGGAGGTCCTCGGCGGCACGCGCCCGGACCAGTATGTGCACTATCCGGTGGTACCGGGCCACGAGTGGTCGGGGACCGTGGTGCGCTGCGGTCCCGGCACCAACGGCCTGGCGCCGGGCGTTCCCGTTGTCGCCGAAGGGGTTCGCTCGTGCGGGATCTGCCACCGCTGCGCCGAGGGACGGGTCAACCTGTGCGCGGGGCCTTACGCCGAAACGGGATTCACCCACCCCGGCGCCCTCGCCGAGCTGCTCGTCGTGCCCGCCAAACTCGTCCACCCGCTGCCGCCCGGCCGCCCGCTGGAGGCCGCGGCGCTCATCGAACCGGCGGCCTGCGTGGCCACGGGCCTGCTGGAGGTGGGCATGCCACCGGCCGGCGCCCGGCTCGCGGTCGTCGGCGACGGCCCGCTCGGGCTGCTCGCGGTGGCGCTGCTGAACCTGAGCCTGCCAAGCCGGCTCGCCCTGATCGGCGCGCGCAGGCAGCGTGCAAGCTATGGCAAGGAGTTGGGGGCCACCGAGATATGGTCCCGCGACGACTCACTGTCTCATTTGGAGAGTACCTTCGACCTTGTCCTCGAGGCGACGAACTCCCCCGAAGGGGCCGCCTCCGCCCTGCGCCTCGCCCGCCGCGCCGGCACCGTGCTCCTGCTCGGCATCTCCGGCGCGGCCCGGCCCAGCATCGACCCCGACCTGATCACGCTGAAGCACCTTCGGGTGCAGGGCGTCTTCGCCGCGTCCCGCCCGGCCTGGCAATGGCTGGTCTCGCTCTACTCCGACGGCCTGTTCGACCCGTCCACCCTCATCACCCACCGGTTTCCGCTGAGCCGGTTCGCCGACGCGATCGGGGTGCTCTCCGACCGGGACTCCGGCGCCCTGAAGGTCGTGATTCAGCCAAGCTGACCCCGGTACCCGAGTCTCTGGGAAAGCGATTGCGCCCCTTCGGCAATGAGCTCCGCCCACTGCGCCGAGTTGTTGTCATTCCACCGCATGATGGGGGAGGAGACGCTCATCGCGGCGACCATGCGCCCGGTGTGGTCGAAGACACCGGCGGCCACGCACCGCACGGCCTCGTTGGATTCGCAGTCGTCGAAGGAGACGCCCGCCTCGCGGATCTCGCCGAGCTGCGCGCGCAGCTTGGTGGGGCTCACGATGCTGCGAGGGGTCATCGCCGCGAGATTTTGGCTCCGGGGGTACCGCGCATCAAGTGCCTCCTCGCTGAGGCCCGACAGCAACATCTTGCCGACCGCGGTGCAGTGCGCGGGAAGGCGCCGGCCCACCGCCGAGACCATGCGCACCGGGTGGGTGCTGTCCACCTTGGCGATGTAGACCACGTTGGTGCCGTCGAGCACCGCCACGTGCACCGTCTCGTCACACGACGCGGCCACCTTGCCCGCCGCCTCCTGCGCCTCGCGCACCAGGTCGAGCCGGTCGGCGAACTGGCTGCCCAGCTGGAAAAGGCGCATTCCCAGGCGGAACCGGGTGGGTGCGCCCGCGACCGCCTCCAGGTAGCCGCGATCGACTAGAGTGGTGACTAGCTCGTGGACGGTGGTTCGTGGCAGGTCGAGCTTCTCCGTGATCTGCGGCGCGCTCAGGGCCGGACGGTCGAGAAACAGCTCTAATATGTCCAGTGCACGGCTGACGGCGGGGACTGCCCGGCCCATTGACGCCTCCCGGAGCTTTCAGGCACACTTTGCCTGGCCGAAGTATCGAACTGAGTCTGTTATACCGAACCCGGGGCGGCATGGGAAGCGACAGTAGTACCAGGGACCTTTTGGCGGGCTTGGGGCTTCCCGCCGGTGATGGTCACGCACTGCCCCCTTCAGCGGCAAGGTTTCCCGACGGCGGGCAGTACAGGGTGGAGATTCCCAGCGTGGAGGGTCCCCGTTGCCTTGAGGCCGTGCTGGAGGAGGCCCGTCGCTGGGATGTGCCCGTGGCCAGGGTATCGCAGGGCTCCGGCGTCGGCCTGCTCACCGACGGCGAGATCAAGGAGATGGTGTCGCTCGCCCTCGCCGCCGACATCGAACTGAGCCTGTTCGCCCGGCCGTGCGCGGGCTGGGACGCTTCGGCAATGGCACGAACCCCCGGCGGCAGCTTCCTCGCGCCCACCGCTCGCGGGCAGGAGCAGCTTGTCGCCGTCATCGACGAGATCCGCCGCGCCGCCGACCTCGGCGTGCGCAGCGTCCTGGTCTCGGATCTGGGTGTGCTGTCGGTCTTCGGCCGGCTGCGCGAAAAAGGTGCCCTCCCCGCCGACATGCAAGCCAAGGTGTCCGTCACCCTGCCGGCGGCAAACCCCGCGGCGGCAAGGGTTCTGCAGCAGCTGGGCGCCAGCACCATCAACCTGCCGACCGACCTGACGCTGGCGCAGATCAGCGCGGTGCGGTCCGCGGTGGAAGTCCCCCTGGACATCTATGTGGAGTCGCCGGACAACCTCGGCGGCTTCGTGCGCCACTACGAGCTGCCGATGATGATTGAGATCGCGGCACCGCTGTACGCCAAGTTCGGCCTGCGCAACGCCCCCGACGTGTACCCGGCCGGCGGCCACCTCGACGCCACCACCGTCGAGCTGTCCCGCGAACGCGTCCGCCGCGCCCGTGTCGGCCTGGATCTGTTGGCGCGCAGTGGATCCCAGGCCGTGTGCTCGGGCCCGGGCGCCGAAGGGCTCGCCCTCTGCGCGCCGTGACAGACGCTATCTGACTAGCTGACTATCGGACGAGGTTTACACCGTAGGTGTTCAGCAGGTTGTTGATTTCTGCGTAGTATGCCCGGGAGAAGCACGTGACCCCGGGCGCCGCCCGTGCGCACCGGGTCGTCCGGGATCCGAACACGTTGGTGCCCATGGCTTTCGCCTTGGTGGCGTTGTCGGAGTACTGGATCACCGATCCGCCGCTGTCACCCTGGCCCAGCGCCACGCTCTTCCAGATGTTGCGCAGGAAGAACGAGTCGACGATGACCAGGTCCGTGACCCACTGCAAGCGTTGCAGTGTGGAGTTGAGGATGTCGAGCACGCGAACGTTGGTGCTGGTGATGTTCAGGCCGCAGTTCAGCCCGGTCGACGCGCCCGAGCTGCAGACGAACATCAGGAATCCCTTGAGGCTGATGCCGGTGGTGTTGACCGGGGCGATGTGCCCGGGACCGTCCCACTCGCCGGTGTAGACCGCCGACGCCGTGAAGGTACCGGTGGCCACCTCGACAAGCTCGGAGTCCAGGCCGATCAGGCGGTCGCGAACGGTACCCACCTCAAGGCGGCCGGGCATGCCGACCGGGACGCCGTTGAACACCGTCGCCCCCTGGTTGAAACAGTGCGCCGCGGTCAGCAGGTACTGCTTGTCGCGCTCGGCCGGCCGCAGCACGCCGAAACCGCTGGAGCAATTCTTGTTTCCGACCCTCAGGCGAGCACCGCCCCACCAGGGCGAGGTGTCGTCCTGCCGGCCGGTGGCGGTCGGGACCGGGCCGATGTCGACCTGGACCGGGACCCCGGCCCGCGCGGTCAGCACCGAGCTTGCCAGCGACGGGAAGCTCACCGGGTCGACACCTTCGTAAGGCTGGGCCTCGACCCGAAGCCCGAACCCCTCCTCGGGTATCACGACGGTGTGCATCAGGCCGCAAATCGCCGCGCTGATTGTGGTGTCGTATTGGATGATGTCGGCGCGAGACTCCAAATAGGAGCGATTGAACGCGGCGTCGGTGGGGATTACGCTCACCGGGAAGCGCGGGAAGGCGATAATCGCCAGGATCGACGAGGGTATCGGCTGGGACTCCTCCCAGTAGAGTCGCAGCGCCGGTCCGGGCTCGGAGACCAGCCCGGCGAAGCCGCCCCCGCCGGGTCCCAGGGCTGCGATGATGTCGCCGCCCACCGCCACGACGTGGTCCTGGTGGGTCGACGCGCCCGGATAGTTGGGTTGCGGCGGATCGAACAGAGGCTCCATCGGATCCTCCGGCCGCAGCTCCGTGGAGGGGCAGTTGGGTGTCGGAGTCACACTCGGCGACGGTGTTGGTGTCACACTTGGTGTGGGCCAGGGGCTGCCCGTGGATGACGGTGTGGGCCAAGGGCTGCCCGTGGATGACGGTGTGGGCCATGGGCTCTCGGTTGGTGAGGGTGTCGGATTGCCGGTTGGCGACACGGTCGCCGACGGCCACGGTTCGGTAGGCAGGATTGTCGGCACAGCGGTCCGCGTGGGAAACGGGATCGCGGTGAGCCCGCCGTCGAATGTCGCCGCATTGGCCGCGAGCGGTAAGACGACAAGCAGCGACGCCGTTCCCGCGACGAGCAAACGGTTTCTTGACGAAAGTCGCACCGGGTTCCTCCTTCTCGGTCGAGACTTTGAAGGAAGAAAATATTACGGCTGTCGATTGAACATCGGTAATTGTGCCCGGTCGACCCGGTGTGAGTAGGCAGTTGGCGTTGCCTAGCCCAACGCCGCGGCGTCAGTGGTGGAAGGAGGTCGCGACCTCGGCCGGTTGCAGCGGGCCGGGCTGGCGCTCCAACTCCGGCAGGAGCCGGTCCAGGTCCTCGAGCAGATGGTCGGCGAGTTCGTGGCTGAACCCGCCGCGCACCACCACCCGCAGGACGGCGAGGTCGGTCCGGTTGGCGGGGAAGGTGTAGGCGGGCACGAGCCAGCCCCGTTCCCGCAGCCGCCGCGACACGTCAAAGACGTTGAAGCGGCTCACGTCATCGGCCGTGGTGAACGCGAAGACGGGCAGCTGGTCCCCGCGGCTGATCAGACGGAACCTGCCGGTGGCCTCGATCCGGGACGCAAGGTCGGTGGCGATGTCGCGGGAAGCCTGCTGTACCAGGCGATAGCCTTCCCTGCCCAGGCGGAAGAAGTTGTAGTACTGGGCGATGACCTCGGCCCCGGGCCGGGAGAAGTTGAGCGCGAACGTGGGCATCATGCCGCCCAGGTAGTTCACCTTGAAGACCAGCTCCTCCGGGAGCAGGCTGCGCTCCCGCCACACCACCCAGCCAACGCCCGGATAGACCAGGCCGTACTTGTGGCCCGAGGTGTTGATGGAGGCGACCCGCGGCAGCCGGAAATCCCACTCCAGACCGGGGTCGACGAACGGCGCCACCATCGCACCGGACGCGCCGTCCACGTGCAGCGGGATGTCCCAGCCCGTGCGGGCTTGGAGCTCGTCGAGCGCGGCCGAGATCTCGGCGACCGGTTCGTAGCTGCCGTCGAAGGTCGAGCCCAGGATCGCCACCACCCCGATGGTGTTCTCGTCGCACATCGCCACCGCGGTCTCGGGGCTCAGGTGGAAGCGGTCGCCGTCCATCGGCACCAGCCGCGGCTCGACCTCCCAGTAGTTGCAGAACTTGTCCCAGCACACTTGGACGTTGACGCCCATCACCAGGTTGGGCCGGCCACCGCCCCGCAACCGCTTGCGGCGCTTGAGCGCCATGCCGGCAAGCATGCAAGCCTCGCTCGACCCGGTCGTGGAGCAGCCGACGGCGCTGTCCGGATCCGGCGCGTGCCACAGATCGGCCAGGATGTTGACGCAGCGCCGCTCGAACTCGGCGGTCTGCGGGTACTCGTCCTTGTCAATCATGTTCTTGTCGGCGCACTCGGCCATCAACAGCTGAGCCTGCGGCTCCATCCACGTGGTGACAAAGGTGGCAAGGTTCAGCCTGGCGTTGCCGTCAAGCATCAGCTCGTCGTGCACGAGCCGGTAGGCGACCTCCGGCGGGACAGGGTCTTCGGCAAGGCGCCCCAGCGGCGGCGTGATGTCCCGGCCGACCGCCGGGTTGGCCAGCGTGCTCAGCGGGTTGCCATGACGGGGCGGCCCGCCGCCGGCTCGCCCGTGCCTGCCGCTGTGCCTGCCCGAATGCAGCGCCACGATGCCAGGCTAGAGGGCGCAAGGGCGTCGTGAGGCGGATTTGGCGTGCTTGACCAGGCCCCACGTGCTTGGAGGGTTGCTGTAGTCTCTCGCGCGTGACCGCGCTCGTTCCCACAGTTGATACCCAGCCTGCCTCGCCGGCCACCCGCCCGGCCGCGCTGCGTGGCGGACCCTGGCTGTTGGCCGGGCTGATAGTCGCCGTCGGGACCGCTGTCCGGATTCCCCAGCTTTTCCACACCCTGGGTGGGAGCCACTCTTTCCGGCAGACGCAGACGGCCATGGTGGCACGCAACTATGCGGAGCGCGGTATCGACCTGTTCCACACCCCGCTGAACGTGTTCGGCGCGGGCTCGGACGTGCCCATGGAGCTTCCTCTGGTGCAGGCGATCGCGGCATTGCTTGTCAAGCTGGGGCTCTCGGCCGACGTGGCGATGCGGTTGGTCAATCTTGTCTCGTTCCAGGCGACCGCCCTGCTGCTGTTCGCCCTCGTGCTGCGATGGCACGGCAGGCGCGTCGCGTTCATCGCCCTCGTACTGCTGGAGTTCGTACCTTTTACCTTGCTGTGGGGGGCCGCCGCGCTGATCGAGTTCAGCGCCGTGGCGCTGTCTCTGGCGATGGTGCTGGCGCTGGACCGCTGGTTCACGGGCGGTCGATGGTGGTGGCTCGCCATCGGGGCGGTCAGTGGTTGGCTGGCGTTCCTGGTGAAGGTGACGACCGTGCCCGGATTCCTTGTGCTGCTGGCCGGCTCCGGGGTGGCCGTTCTGGTCCAGCGGGGCTGGCGACAGGCATGGCCGCGGGTTGTGGTGGGTGGCGCGGTCGCGGTCGTACCCGGGCTCGCGCTGGCCGTGGCGTGGACGCGCTATGCCGACCAGATAAAGGCCGCGAACTTCATGACCGCCTCCCTGACCAGCTCCGCGCTGCAGGACTGGAACTTCGGCACGCGTGCGCAGCGCCTGGACACCACCGGCTATGTGACGATCATGGAGCGGGTGATCGATGAGATCGCGGGCCCATTCGCTCTGACGCTGTTCGCCGGGGTGGCGGCCGCGGTGCTCTGCCGGTCGCTCGTCGCCCGGGTTCGCGGATTGACCTGGGCCGCGGTCGCAGTCTTTGCTCCGCTTGTATTTTTCAACCTCTATGTGGTGCACAACTATTATCTGTGCGCGATCGTCCCGGCCATCGCCGTGCTCGCGGCGCTCGGCATCGACGGGCTGGCCCGGCTCGCGCCGGATGGGCGACGCCAGACAGTGTTCGCCGCGCTGGCCTTGCTGTTCATCCTCGTCAACACCGCCATCAGCCCGCTGGGCCGCCATGACGTCAGGGAGTGGCGGGTCGAGGCCGGACGGCCGGCATTGGCGGACGTGCTCGCCTCGCACACGGAGCCGGGTTCGAAAGTCATATTTGCCGGCTGTGGCTGGGATCCCACCTATGCGTACTTGGCTCGCCGGGACGCGCTGATGCTCAGAAGCCCCGAGGATCGTGCGTACTGGGATAGCGCCAGCGACAGCAACGAATATCGGTGGCTCTACGCGTGTGGCGACGTCGACCCGATGCTGTACCTGCCGCCTGGAGCGGTGGCGACCCGGTCGGGACAGCCGGAGCTGTGGCGGGTGTCTGTCACCGGTTCGCCGGCATGACCGAGCAGATCACGGCTAGGCGGATCTGGCGTGCTTGATCAGCCAGTCGTGTAGCGGGCGGGTGGTGCGCAGGAACTTGACCACCCGGTCCTTGGCGGCGGCCGTGCCCAGCCAGGCAGCGACCGGCCAATCTTTCCACGCGATGAGGCCTTTGAAGCGCAGAAATTCAATTCTTGGATGCTCTTTCGGGTACCCCCTAGGAGCGCTTTTTAGCATGTCATGGCCCGTCACGTCGATGCTTTGCCGCTCGATAGCGGCGATGATCGACTCCAGCTCGGTGCCCGTGCGATCGCCCGCGACCGCCTCGCGGTAGAGCGCCAGCTGGGCCGGGTCCATCATGTACATGCCGTTGCCCGCGCCCAGTCCCGAGGCGGACAGCTGGAGGTAGCCGCCGCTGTCCAGCGTCGCGGCGATGTTTGTCTTGTATGGCGACTTGTCGGCGCTGAAACGCACATCGCGGTAGGGCCGGAAGACCTTGCCCGCGCCGAACTCCGGCTCGAGCGCGTCGAGCAACGCCGTCATCGGCGCGAGCACCATCTCCTCATAGACCGCCTTGTGCTCGGTCCAGTAGGTCTTTGAGTTGTCCGCTTCCAGGCCCTCGTAGAAGTCGAGTGCCTCGGCCGGCCAGCCGCGAAATCCCATGAGGCGACGCTACCAAGCGGCGTCGCCGAGTTCGTCGAGAAGCTTGCGGCTTTCGGCCAGCCGGTCGCCGTACAGGCCGGGGTTGGCGGCGTGCAGGCGGGTGTAGCGGCTGTGCGCCTCGCTCGCGGCGGCGAACGCCGACTCGTTGTCCTTTCCTCGCAGTGCCACGGCTTTGGCGTAGTAGGCGTGGGCCAGCCCGTCGGCGATCTCCAGGTCGTCGAAGATGGACCGGGCCTTGTCCGCGGCGGGCAGGCCGTCCTTGTCGTTGCCGGCCAGCGCCAGGGCCTGCGCCACGTAGGCCCATCCGGCTCCGGCGCGCATGACCGGCTCCGGATACTCCTTGAGCTTGTCGTGTATCGCCACCGCCTCGCCGGCCCGCTGCAGCGCCTCGCCCGGCCGCTGCAGCCTGGTCAGCACCATCGACAGGTACGCCGCCGCGAGCGCCTTGCGGTGCGGGTCGGCGTCGAGGCGCACCGCGTCGGCCAGGTGCGCCTCGGCCTCGGGCAGCTCGCCGAGGCGGGCAAGTACCCGGCCCATGCAGAAGTGCGCGCGGGCGGTGGCGGCCGGGTGCCGGCGTTCGTCGGCCAGCTCGACCGCCTGCTCGGCCTTTGCCTTGGCGTCGGCAAGCTGGCCGTCCATGAACAGCTTGGTGGCCTCGTTGGTCAGGCGCTCCATCGCGGCGGCGCGCCGCGACCGCAGCCGTTTGACCAGGCTTAGCACACCGGCGACCAGCACCACGAGGATGCAGACAAGGCCGGGGCCCATGAACGTTACTTCGAGCAGGTCCTTCAGCGAGGGCATTCCGGAAGGCTACTTCACCTCAGCCTCCGCGACGGGGTCGTATGGGTTGCTTGCGCCGGCCATCGTGGCGGTGTACCACGCCTGGAAGTCGGCCTCCTGCATGGTGTCCCACGCCGGTGAATGCGTCACCAGCGGGCGGCCCAGGCGCCGGCCCAGCTCGACCAGCGCGTTGCACGCCGGGCGCCGCTGCTCGTCATAGGCGGACAGCACCTCCGCCCAGCCGCCGGACCCGGGCTGCTCGCAGATCCGTTGCAGGGCAAGGCAGTCCTGCATCGCCTTCATCGCCCCGCCGCCGGTGTGCGGGCGGGCGACGGTCCCGGCGTCCCCGGCCAGCAGCACCCGCCCGCCGGTGTAGGAGTCGCTGAAGCAGTCGTAGAGGGGCTGGATAGAGACCGCCTCGTCGGGGGTGGCTTGCACGATCTCGGCCCAGTACGGCGGCAGATGCTCCTCGGCCGTCTGCCACAACACCTTCAGCAGTTCGTCGGGGACTGTTCCGGGGGGCAGCGACTGGGGGTCGCTGAACCTGTACGGCTCCGGGATCGAACCGTAGATCACCCAGTTCACTCTGGGCTGGCCGGTCACCGAGACGATGGGGTAGAAGTTGCCGTGCCCGCCGGGGAAGCACGCGGTGATCATCCCTGCGGACTCGGCGAGCGCGGGCAGGTCGATGTCGCCGCGCCACACCACATATCCGGCATAAACCGGCCGCGAACCGGAGTCGACAAGCCCGCGGCTCAGCGACCGGTACCCGTCGGCGCCCACGACCGCGTCGAACCGCTCCGCCGCGCCGTGCTCGGTGACCACGGTGACGCCGTCCGCGTCGGGTTCGATCCGGGTGACCGATGACGACGTGCGGTAGCCGGTGTCGGGGACGCGCGAGCGCAGCGACCGCCACACCACACCCCAGCTCGTGAACAGTGCCGGAAACGGTTGCCGCCAATGAACTTTGCCCACTCCCGATCCGTGGGTCAGCCACACCCGCTCGTAGCCGCGGTACGCGGGCAGGTGCCGGTCGAGGTACCCCTGAAAGACAAGCTCGTCAAAAACCGCGGTAGGGATGCCGATGCCCATCCCGCGCCCCTGAAGGTCGCCCCGGCTGCGTTCGAGGACAACGACTTCGCAGCCTGCCCGGGACAGGGCGACGGCGGCCGCGCAGCCGGCGATGCTGCCTCCGACGACGCCGACCCGGCTTCCAGAAATCGACATTGCGCATTCCCTTCAGTCGCTGAGGCGCCCGGTGGTGAGCACCCTGACGTGGTGGGCGAATCGATGGGCGAGGTCGGTGTG